>CAIYDQ010000302.1 GCA_903925075.1 uncultured Geobacter sp. | reverse complement strand
GCGTCGCCTCCTATGCGGTTATCGTTCATCGTGACTGTCGCAGTTGGAGTGCCGTCATATTGTTTGTCGACCCCGGTGGCGGTGATGGTTATGGTTCGTGCAGTAATGGCGGCGGTGGTGCTGGCCGTCGCGTTCGGGGTGTAGTTACCGGCATCGTCACCGCTGATGCTGATTCCCGAAACCGATACGCCTTTGCCGCTCCCCACCTTCTTGTCGGCAAATGCAGCGCTGGCGTACGAAACCGTCAAAACATCCCCGCCGATGCGATTGTTACTCAAGGTGACTGTCGCAGTCGGAGTGCCGTCATACGGTTTGTCGATCCCGGTGGCAATGACGGTGAGCGGACGGGCGGTGATGGCGGCGCTGGTGCTGGCCGTCGCGTTCTGCGTGTAGTTGCCGGCGTCGGTGCCGGCGATGCTGATGCCGGAAACGGACACGCCTTTGCCGCCCTCCACCTTCTTGTCGCCGAATGTAGCGATGGTGTAGGAAGTGGTCAGCACATCCCCGCCGATGCGGTTGTCGCTTAGTGTAACTGTCGCAGTCGGGGTGCCGTCGTATTGCTTATCGATCCCGGTGGCAATGACGGTGAGCGGGCGGGCGGTGATGGCGGCGCTGGTGCTCGCCGTCGCGTTCTGGGTATAGTTGCCGGCATCGGCGCCGCTGATACTGATGCCCGAAACCGATACGCCTTTGCCGCTTCCCACCTTCTTGTCGCCGAATACGGCGCTGGCGTAGGAAACGGTCAACGCATCGCCGCTGATCCGGTTGTCGCTCAAGGTGACAGTCGCAGTCGGGGTGCCGTCGTACTGTTTGTCCACCCCGGCGGCAACGACGGCGAGCGCACGGACGGTGATTTTGGCACTGGCGCTCGCCGTCGCGTTCTGCAGGGTATAGTTCCCCGCGGCGTCGCCGCCGATGCTGATACCGGTGACGGAGATCGGTTTCGGGTCGTTCTCAACCTTCTTGTCTGAAAAGGCGGCGCTGGCGTAGGAAAGGGTCAACGCATCGCCGCCGACGCGGTTGTCGTTCAAGGTGACGGTCGCAGTCGGGGTGCCGTCGTACTGTTTGTCGACCCCGGTGGCCGTGACGGCGAGCGCACGGGCGGTGATTTTGGCGCTGGCGCTCGCCGTCGCGTTCTGCAGGGTATAGTTCCCCGCGGCGGCGCCGCCGATGCCGATGCCGGTGACGGAGATCGGTTTCGGGTCGTTCTCCACCTTCTTGTCGGAAAATGCCGCGCTGGCGTAGGAAGTCGTCAACGCCTCGCCACCTATGCGGTTGTCGTTCAGGGTGACTGTCGCAGTCGGAGTGCCGTCGTACTGTTTGTCCACCCCGGTGGCCGTGACGGCGAGCGCGCGAGCGGTGATTTTGGCGCTGGCGCTCGCCGTCGTGTTCTGCAGGGTATAGTTCCCCGCGGCGGCGCCGCTGATGCTGATGCCGGTAACGGAGATGTTTGGGTGGTTGTCGACGTTGTTGTCGACGTCCTTGCCGGCAAAGCTGGCGCTTGTGTAGGTGGCGGTGACGTCGTCTCCGGGGGCGGCGCCTTGAATGGTCAAGGTGACGCTGGCGGCATTGGTGCCGTCGTACGTTTTGTCGACGCCGGTGGCGGTTACGGTAACGGCCGGGTTCGACGGCACGTAGTAAAGCCGAATCGATTCGATGAGCGAGCCGGAAACGTTCCCGCCACTGCCGACCGCGTACCCCCTGGCGCGCACGTAGCGGTTCTGCTGGGTATGCGTCAGCAGAGCCGGCCTGCTGAGCTGCCAGCCGTCGGCGGTCGCCACGCCTCTGCCGAGATATTCCCAACTGGGGCTGGAAAGGCTCGGCGATTCCTCGAAGATCACGCCCCAAAGTTCCGGGCCGGTGCCGTCGCGTCGCCAGGTTATGGCGTCCGCGCCGACCGACAGCTCCTGGGTCGCCCAGCCGTTGGAGAACCTCGCCAGTGCGTATGCCTTCTGGCGGGGAGCCTCCTGGAAACCCGAGAACCCGCCGCCGACGAGGATTTTCCCGTCCGGCTGCAGGTTGACGACGTTGATGGCGCCGTACCAGCCCTGATCGATCGGTTTCAAGGTGAACAGGTTGAAATTGCTGTCCAGCTTTCCGGTGCTATCGATGCGGGCGACATTGGTTATATGCGGATATTGGGGATGGTCGGGAGCTGGGTACGGCGGCAGGCTGCCGTTGTCGTTGACCTGATCGAAAAAGCCGTAAATTACCATGCCGCCGTTAGCCTGCGGGCTGAAGCTTAGCAGCAAGCTGCCGCTGTTGGTGCCGTCGATGTTGTACCAATTGTCGATGGGTTCCACGTACAAGGAAGGGTCAAGCAATCCGTCGTAGTGCACGCCGTCGGCGACTTGAAGCTCGTCGTTGAAGAGACGCGCCAGGTTGTGGCGCCGAACGGTCGATACAGCCGGGCTGGTCCAGTTCAGCGCCGAAAACATTCCGGCTATGACAATCTTGCCGTCTCTTTGCTGCCCGATCGAGTACACCGGGGCGTCAAGCGTCACCGCTGCGAAGCTTTCGTCGACGTCGCCGTTGGTGTGCAGACGCATCACGAAGCCGTGGCCCTGCCAAACCGGATCGAAGGAGTCCCAGCCTCCCGCAACCAGGACCTTGTCGTCGCGCTGGGTGACGACCGAGAAAACGACGGCCTCGGGAGGGATCTGAGGGTTGAACTCCGCATCCAAGTCGCCGTTTTTTTTGAGCCTTTTCAGGTTGAACTTGGGCCGTCCGTCGGCTGCAGTCGGATCGAAAAATCCCCCGACGTAGACCATGCCGTCTTTGAGGTGGCTCCCAATCCTCCCAAAAGCGGTACCCTTCGACCGTTTGGAGGCTTTCGGCAACAGCGCCAAGGAGCGTACCACGCTCATCACCTGATTAGGGTCGCTCGCGTCTTGCTGTCTCATGCCGGAAAAGGTAAGGTTCGCGTCGAAACCGGGGGGCGTGTCGGTAGGCAGTTCCGGAGCTCCCGGATCGCTGGCGCCGGTTGCCTTGAGACGGGTCAGGAAATCCCGTTCGGTCCAGGGAATGGAGGTGGTGTTCGGGCCCCAGAAGCTGGGGTAGATCAGCGGGCCGAGCGGGCCGGAGTAGAGATCTTGGAAATATCCGCCGACGAGCAGTTTCCCGTCGGGTTGGAGCGCCAGCGCCAGCACGGAACCATCCAGGTGCAACTGCGCCCCGAAGTCGCTGTTGAGGCTCAAGTCGGCCTTGAGATTGGCGACCCTGAGCCCCGGCTCGGGCTCCTCTCCGCCGCCCGACAGTTCGGAGGCAGCCTGCATATATCCCCCGATGGTGGTCGAGCCGTCCGGTTGCACCGACATCGCCTGCACATCCACTCCCAGGGACGGATCCAGGTCGACGGCGTCGTCGTCCAGCTCGCCGCTCGGGTAAAAACGCGCCAACATGGTTCGCGGCTTGCCGAGCCCGCCGCCAACCGGCGGATTGCTGTCCGCAAAAGCGAACACTCCGCCGACCAGGAACTTGCCGTCGGGCTGCAAGGCGACGGCGTTCACGCGGGCGTCCGTATAGGGATTCATGCCGGCGTCCAAGGTCCCGTCGAGGTTGAGACGGGCCAGGTGGTGGCGGCTGGCAAGGACGATGGCGGCAAAATCGCCGGCAACCAGCAGCTTGCCGTCGGGCTGCAGGACAACGGCGGTGACGGGGCCGTCCGCGTCAGGAGCGAAAGTGTCCAGCAGGCCGTCGCGCTGCAACCGCGCCAGATGGTTGCGCGGCTGCGGCACCACGCTGCCGCTGGGCGTTACCGAGGTGAAGTCGCCTCCCAAAACGATCATCCCGTCCGGCTGCACGGCCAGCGACCGCACGGCGGCGGAGGCGGATGCGGAAAAGCTGGTGTCGAGGTCGCCGGTGGCGGTGAAGCGCGCGATGTTGTGGTTGACGGCAAATTCGAAGCTGCCGCCGGCGACCACTCTGCCGTTTTGCAGCGCCAGGGCGTACACGTCGCCGCCCGTGCCACCGGAAAAATCCTCCCCACGGTTGCCGGTGGCAAGCGAGATGCCGGCAAGGTTGTGGTAGTTGCCGACGTCGAAGCGTCCCCCCACCGCGATGGCGCCGGCATCCAGCGGCATGATGGCGTTGATTTCGGCGCCCGCCGGAGTGTCCGGCCTGAAGACGCTGTCATCGAGGGCTCCGTGGAGCTGATCGAGCCGCGCCAGGCCGTGTCTGGCGATAGAGTCGACGGAGCCGAAATTCCCCCCGATGTAGATGCCGCTGCCGTCCGGCGCGATGTAGATGGCCCTCACCTCGACCTCGACGCCGTCGCCTCCGGTCAGTTGCGGAGCGAAATCCGGGTCCAACGAGCCGTCGGTTTTCAGCCTTGCCAGATTGCGCAGTTGCGTCCCTGCGTTGTCGGTGAGGACGAAATGTCCCCCGATCACCACCTTGCCGTCGGCGGGCTGAACGGCGACCGCCAGCACCCGGCCGCTGATCGCCACACTGCCGGAGGAGTAAATGCGGAAGCCGTCCAGGGCCGGGTAAGCCCGGACGGGGATCGCCAACAGCACGACGGCGAGCAGGCAAAGCAGGGCCGCCCGGCTGGTTGCCGACCCGGACAATATCCGTCGCTCCAGAGGGTGCGGTTGCATCGGCGTCAGCGCTCCTGAATGTGGACGATCTTCTTCAAGGGTCTAAGTCCGCTGTTGGAAATCACCTTGACCCCGCCGGGCTTGCCGCCGGTCATCGCCGGAGTGCGCCTATTGCCCTGCCCCGTCAGGCCGTTGGCGAGTCCGGTTTCCTGCACCCTCCCCGTCGACAGCTGCACCAGGGCCTTCCCCTGGATGGAGCCGGCAGGAATGGCCCCGCCGGTGTCGTACTTCACTCCCCAAAGGTAGGAGTCTCCAAGGCACGGGTCCGCGTTAGGCTGGAAAGTCGCGAAAAACACCGTCCCGGCCGCGCTGGAGATGGGGTTGGTGATTACCCTCTCGGCGCCGACCGCGCCGCTGCCGGCATCCAGATTGATGATCCAGCCGGGGTCGGTGGCGGCAAGGAGGCGTTGGGTGGTCGTCTGATCGATCAGGCTTGCCGTCACCTGGTCGGTGCAGGTCGGCACATCGAACTTGTCAACCACCGATGTCTTGGATTTGTAGCAAGTATCCTTTATGCCATAGAGCGCCCGCTGACCCTGCAGGTCGTCCTGGCCGAAGTAGTACCTTCCCGTTCCGAAATAGAGCCACAGATCGCGGTTTTTCCTGTCCTGAATCCTGGCAATGCCGCTTGTCACCGGACCGATGCCGTCTATCACCTTGCTCGCTTTCCACTGGCTCGGATCCCGGTTCTCGCCGGTCAAGATCCGGATCACGCCTCCCGCGGTCCAGGTGGTGGCAGGGGTTATGTTGTCGCTGTTCGCCTTGGTGTAGCCGATGTACAGGACATCGTCCTGATAGCTTCCTTTCCAGCGGTCCGCGTCTATGGCGGCACCGCTCATGGACCCGGCAAAGGCATTGGCGATGCCCGTCGCTATGGTCGCGACCAGTTCTCCGGTTCGCAGATCCACCACGAAAAATTTCAGTTCCTGGTTGGATTGAGCGAGAAACCGATAGCTGGCATCAATGGGGCCGGTCGGGCCGGAGCCGAACACGGCAAACCACCTGCCGTCAAGGTTCGGGTCGCCGATGCGGACGATGGCCGGACCGGTCGTGGAATAGCCGAGGCCGGGGTTGCTGAACTCCCACAACAACGAAGGGTTGTCGGGATCGGTGACGTCGAGGGCGAAGTAGGAGGAGTAGCCAAGCCTCGTGCCCGATCCGGCCGGATCGGCAGTCGGCGTCGGCACGCATTGGCCCCCCGTGCCTCCGGGGTCGCACGAGCCCCCCGAGGCCCCTCCCAACCCCATTGCGCCGATCATCACCGTCCGCCAAGTGTTTACGACGGGATCGAGGCTGTTGAGGTTTGTCACCACCCTTTGCGTCGTTAGTTTCGGGCAGTTCCAGTAGCTGGCCTTGCTGCAGGCGCCGCTGTTGGTGTCGCCGATGCTCGCGTCGACCAGTGCGATGCCACCGTCGACGTAGTAAATGTGCCGGTAGGAAGGCTCCTTCAGGTAGGTGAGGTACGGCAGGGCGTTTCTGGGGATGAAGGCCCACTTTTCCTTGCCGAGATCAGCCGTGGTCTCACCCGCTTTGGGCGCAAGCGTCGCCCGCACGTCGCCCGCCGCGGTTGCAGTCAGCTGTCCCAGGTTGAAGGCGTGCAGCATCCCGTCGTTGGCTCCGACGTACACCGCGCCGCGGCTCTGGTACTGGTTGGAGCCGATGAAGCTGCCATAGGAGGCATCGCCGTATCCGCTGGGCGTCGGAAGATGGTAGCCGCCAAGTGCAACCGAGGACTGCACCTTCGGCGTCGAGGAGAGGATGTCGCCCAGCTTCCAAACGTTGCTGCCTGCGGCGACGCCAGCAATCGCGCCGGCCGGAATGGCGAGCGTCCGGCTCCGGTACGAGGGGCTGTTCACCTCGGTCACATAGGGGGTGTCCTCACCGGTCACATACTTGATGATGTTGTTGGCCTCGTCTTGATCCTTGGCCTGTAGCAGCTGGACGGCATTGGGATAGGTGCCAAGCGAGGCGAAGCTGGTAAGGGCTGTGCCGTTTGTCTGGGTGTAGATGGTCCTGTCGGCGGCCGATCTCTGCCACAAGGCCGTCCCGGCCCGCCACAGCGTTTTCACGGCATTGGGCGCCACCGTCTGCGTCTGGGTCGCATCGTCGGCGGCGCCGTCGCCGTCGGCATCCAAGAAGACCTGGGCTGTGTTGTCCTGGAATTGCACCACCCGGTCGTTTTTCAGGTTCAGCTTCAGGTCGCCGTCCGTGTCCTCCCGAATGGTGCTGCCGGCGCCACTCGTATTGGCGATGAAGGGATCGATGTAGTACCAAAGGCTCTGCATCTCGCCGATCCAGGACGCCGCGGTCGTGCCGCCGTCGAAGCTCTTGGTCGGATAGAACTGCTCGCCCAGGAAAACGGCGCCGTTGCCGTTGCCGGTGGCGAGAAGGGTGGCATCGGTCCCCGAATCGGCGCCGTCGGCGATCTGGCGCAGCACCGCCTTGAAGCTGTCGTAAAGCTGGTTGGGATCGGTAACGCTTGCATAGACGCCGCCGCCGTTCGCCGCGGCGTTAGGGAGTAAAACGGCAGGATCGCACTCCCCCGGCGCGCCGTTGGAGGCGCCGGTGAAAATGACATGGGTCGTTATCGACTGCCCCCTGGTGACGGGAGCGTCGCTGGAGACCGAACTGGTGCTGAAGGTCTTGATGTTTTTATGTGCGGCGATCCAGGCGAGGTCGTCCAGGCTTCTGCTCCCTTCAAAGGCCGGACAGGAGTTGGCGGCGTCCTTGCCGGTGGCGGCGCCGGGCCGGTTGCCGTAGAGGGCGGCGAGGGCTTCCATGGCGGAGTTGCTGTCCGCCGTCGACATGCCGTCGCTGACGATGAGCACGTTATTCCTCTGGCAGCTGGAATTGGACGGCGCAGGCTTATTGACCGTGTCGAAGTCGGCGCTTTGCAGCCGCAGATCGGTCCGGTTGGCGAAGTAGCCGATGGCGTCGTAGAAGGACTCGGCCAAGGGGGTCCAGGCGTTCGCCGCCACCGCGTCGATGGCGGCAACCAGTCCCGTGGCGTGGTCGCCGACGGGCGATGCGGGATCGTTTATATAGGAGATGATCTTGCCGCCGTCGGCGCCTGCGTCGCACGGGCCGGAATTCCCTGTGCAGTCGGAGGCCTGCGAGCATTCCAGGCCGGTATTGAGCCGGCAGTGTTTGACGCAGGGGAGCTTCCCCGAGGCGCATTCCGAGCCGGCGCCGTTGGCGTTGAAGACCATGGCGCCGAAATTGATGCTGTTGCTGAATTGCTGGATCAGGCCCGCAGGCGGAGCGGCGCTCCAGACGCTGACTTTGAAAGCCCCCGCTAAGGTTCCCAGGTTGGAGATGCCTGCATCGAGAATAAACCCCGGAATGTTGGCGCTGACCGGGTCAAGGTTGGCGTTGGTGGAAGGGTCGCTGACCCACGGGTTTTTGATCTCGTTGCAGTAGTCGGTCATTTGAGTCACCAGGCAGGAGTTGGTGAGACTTATCGTTAGCCCGGCGCACTTGCCGAAATATCCGGCGGTCCCGCCGGCGAGGTTCGGGGAGTGCTGCACGTTCTTGCCGCAGATGCCGTCCATGGTGTTCGAGTTGGGCGTTTGGGTGCCGTAGGTGCCGGTGTACCTACTCTTGCAGTCTCCCCAAAGCGTATTGTCGGGCGTCACCGGGCCTTTCGCGACCAGCCAGGTATAGCAGTCGCTCAGGATCAGGTTGTTGATCGCGGCGCTGCTGGTCATGGTCCCCCCTCTGGGCGCCGGATCGGTCGCCACGCTCATGCAGGCGTTCGCCTTCGCGGCCAGCCTGTCCTTGTCCTGACTGAGCCACGCCTGCACCGCGTCCAGGCAGTCCGCCTTGTTGTACGCCTTGTCGTAGATTTCTATGGTCGTCGCGCCCCCGCGGTGGTCTGGGGCAGGTAACCCGGATCGTTCATCATGGGGCCGCGCACGGCAAAGGTGATGCTCGCGGCAGAAGTAACTGGCCAACCGAAGGCATCGGCGCCCAGCATCTTGACGAAACGCTTCCCCTGGCAGCCGCGCGTCTCGCCTTGCAGCACGCCGCTGGCGGTCGAGGTGTTGGAGAACGTGAACTTCCCCCCGGTGAGCACCTTCTTTTCCACGTCGATTTTCGACATCGACAGCCAGTTCAAGAAGTTGCCGCTCGCCTTGAAGGCGCTCACCGTCCTGTTGGGCGACACCCCGGCCATCTCGACATAAAGGTAATTGGTGGAGGCGGCGCAAGCGCTGGAGCCGCAAGGCGGGGACGGCAGCGTGGCGCCGGGCACGAACCTGGATTTTGCGAGGTCGTAGGAGTAAAAGCTCTTTGGGTCGAAATAGCCGGTGTAGGAATTGCCGCCATCAAAACTGTCGTCGAGGCAATAGGTGGAGGGAGAGTTCCGGTTTATGTAGGCCGGGTCGTACATGCTGGCCGAGTTGTCAATCATGAGCAACAGGTTGGCAGGCATGCCCGCAGTCGCGAAAGGGGGCTGGTCGCAGTAGCTCTGCATAGGCTGCGCCGCCCCTGCTCCTTGCGCCGGCCACGGGGCCAGGAGCGCAAGCAGGCTCAGAGCGCACAGCATCGACAGGAACGCCTTGCGCCCCCAGTGGAACAGCTCCCCTATCATTTCCTTGCCACCTCGGTCGCTAATGAGCGCTGCGAGAATCTATTTTCATTGGTAGCGGATAATCAAGTTGCTAAGTATAGCCACAAGTCGGACAAAAAAAAGCCGGGTCGTGCCTTTTTGACGAGTTGGCAAGGCGGAGGGATTGCCGGCGCAGTCGGTGCGTGCAGCGCCGATGGGCAGGCGGAAACCTCCGGGCGCGAGGGGTCGCAGGCTCGGCGAAACGGATCGGCTAGGGCGCGGAGGGGGGGGTTAGGAACTGACGAGGCTCGGCGACATCATGCCGAAAGCATGTGCGGCGCAAATTGACAGGCCCAAGGTTAAAGGTAATATTGTGGACTGCTCATGGGAAACGGCAGCAACGAGGGAAACTGGAAACTTCGAGGTCAGCTGATGAAATTAACCAAGGAAACGATCGCGGCGCTCGCTGCCCTGCTCGTCTTCGCCGGCGCAGCGCCGGCGAGCATGAAGATCAATTCGCTTTGCGGGATCCATTATCCGAGCGACGCGCGCGTCGAGTGGCAATGCCGGCAGCTCAAATGGACCGACACGCCCAGCGGGCTTTTTGACGGACATTGGCAGGACGTGCTCAGTTTCAACCGCGTGGACCGTCGCCACTTCTTCGGCGGCATCTCGATCAAGGTTCCGAACAACCTGGAACAGGTGAAGAACTTCACGCCGCTGCCGCCAACCTACCCGGACGCCGATAAGGAAGCGAAATTCATTCTGATCGATCAAAGCGAAATGTTCCTGGGGGCCTACCAGTACGGCAAACTGGTTTTCTCCTTCCCGGTCTCCGTGGGGGTCGAAAAGCACCCGGCGCCAAACGGCACCTTCAAGATCGACGCCGCGGACCGGCAGCATCAATCGAACCTCTACCCGGTCGAAGAGATCGGGCGACCCTATCCGATGCATTACGGGCTCAGATTCTTCGTCGACAAGAGCGTCGACAACTGGCCGTCCTACTGGATTCATGGACGGGATATCCCCGGCTACCCGGCCTCGCACGGCTGCATCGGCCTCTACGACGAGGAGATGCAGTACGACTATTACAGCGCCTACGACCGCAAGGTGAACAAGCACTACCACGAGTTGACCAAGCCCTTTCTGGAAGCGGCGAAAACCCTCTATCAATGGGTAGTCGACCCCCGCACCGATCCGGGCAGCTTCCACAAGATAGCCGATGGTCCGAGGGTCCTGATCATCGGCGAGCCGCCACGGTAAATAGCGAAGGCCGCACCTGAAAAACAGGAGCGGCCTTCGCCTACCAAGGTGCTGCGGTTGCCGAAACGGGCCGTCTACCCGACGCGCCCTCTATCAATTGGCAACCGCGTCATTCCCGCCAGTGAATGCACGAAACCGGGCAGACATCTATGGCGTTGTTCTGGATTTCGTCTTCGGACGCGCCGGTTGGGTTGTAGCACTCCGCCTTGCCGTTGTCGTCGAAGCGGAACACTTCGGGCACGCTGTCCGTGCAAAGCCCGCAACTGATGCATTCATCCTGATCGACCCAAGGTTCTTTCGCCATGGTAATTCCCCCCTTGATTGTGTTTTTGTCGTTGCTGTGCCGGTGCCGCCGCCGAACCAGGGGAAACTTTAGCAGCTGCCAGTTGATAGTCAAATGTGCTTGTCTTTGATGTCGGGCACGATCCCCTTGTCCTTGATTTCAGGCGGGATGCGTTTATCGATGACCTCAGGAGGGATGTCGTTGGAAGGCTGCAGAGGTTTGCCGCACCGCTCGCAACAATCTTTGCAGCCATCCTTGAGCGTCGCCCCTTCCTCCGTTTTCGGTTTTATCGGACTCTTGGCTGCCTGGCACTTCTGGCAGCAGTCGCAGGCAGCCTCCTTCGACCGGTCCCGTAGTTCCTGCCTCCCGGACGGGACCATTCCGGAATCCTCCAGATCGATGGCATGCGACGTTGCCAGTGGAGAGATAAACAGCAGCAGCAAACCTGCCACAAGCGTCCTCGTTCCCATTTTAGTTTCCCCCTTTGGATGGATCTGCCAGACATGCCGCTCTTAAAATCAGTTGCTAAGGGCAGGCCGCCCCTTTGTCGACCCACTCGGCCATCAACTTCACGAACTCCTCGTGCGACATGCTGTTCACCGGCGTCCGGCCGTCCCCCGGGTGCCAGCCCCACAAGACCAAAGGCGCCTCGCGGACGTGGTCGAGCACTTCGTCCGGACTTCTGGAGCCGTTTCTGGCCGGATCCTTCAACTGCTCGCACAACTGCCGGGGCGTCATTTTTTCGAAGACCATCGGCATGTCCGCCGGCGGCAGCTGCCATTCGGGCGCGCCCGGAGGCATGTTGTCGCCTTGCGGGTTCTTCTCCCGGTGGCAGGTGCTGCAAAGCAGGCCGTTTTTCCCCATCCCCTGCGCGCCGCGCTCCACGTGCATCGGGTGCGGCCTACTGTCGTCTCCCACCAGGGGACGGTCCCCCGCCGGATGGCAGTTGAGGCAGCGCGGATGAAAGAGCACGCGCGAAGCCTTGAGGAAAGCCGCGGCGGAAGCCGCGCGCTCTTCGCCCGTCTCGGCGCGGGCTGCGCCGCCTCCCGGGGAGAGGGCGATTCCCTTCTGCCAGGTCATGGAGCCGGAACAGGCAAAAAAAGCGAAACAGGTCGCCACGCCGGTGAACGTGACCATTCTGGATCTCTGCCGACAATTTGCTGGTTTCATGAGTACCTCCCCCGTCAGACCTTCAGCATTATATCGGGTTATTTTGTTCTCACAAACGTCACGGGTCAGAAAACAAGAAGTAAATTTACTTGCGGGGGAGAGGCATTTAATTTAATTTACGACCCGAAGCGTTACGGCCAGGCTCGGAGAGGATGCTTTTGAATCAGAGGCTCGCACACGGAAAGTATCCGTAGGTCGCGTTGAGCTACCAAACGCGACCTGGCAATGTTGCCAGGGAACGACACCTAAAGGAGAGAGCGAAATGAAGATCATTGAGTGGGATGATACGTATTCCGTCGGTATAGATCAGTTTGATGGGCAGCATAAACATCTTCTGAACATTTTGAACGATGCCTATGCCATGTTCAAATCAAAGGAAAGCGATAAGGGCAAGTTATCGGCGATCATCCAATCGCTCAGCGACTATACCGCCGATCATTTTTCACAAGAGGAAGCATGGATGCTTGAGAAGGGCTACCCGAAACGGGATGAGCACATCCTGGAACACGGGAAGTTCATCGGCAAAATATCGGAATTCGACCATCACTTCAGGGAGGATACAGCTTACCTTTCCATGGGAATCGTCATGTTTTTGAAAGATTGGCTGATTCAGCATATCTTGAAAAATGACGCCGAGTATAGCGAGTTTTACCGGCTCAGGCAGCAGTAACACTCTGTAGTGCGGCGACCGCAACGTATCTCGATTGCGGCACGCTGGGCCGCAAGTTGGCCCACCGTGCCAGATCTTGAGTTTCTCACTCACCTTGCCGGCGATCTATTCCGAAACCTCCGATATTTTTTCCGGCGCGGTCATTTCCGTCTCGGGATCGACTACTTTCTCCCGGCTCGATCTTTAGGGGACAGGGGGGGGGACAGGGGGACAGGTATAAAATTATAAAATTCTTCGGAGAAACTTATATTTTTATACCTGTCCCCCTCAGCCACACTGTCCCCCTCAGCCACACTATATTTGTGGGCACCCCCTGCCCTCACTTGGGAGATTGTTCTCACCACCAACGGAACCAGCGAAGGTTTTCCAAGAACCAAGTCCAGAAGCGGTCCCCGAAGATCCCACCCAAGAGCGCCATCGCAAGGCAAAAGCCAGCAGCCCAAGGCCAGTGCCACGAAGCTATTCCGAAGATGCTATACCGCGCCGAGAAGACAACCCAGATGAATACCCCGAGAAGAGCACCGAAGACAAAGTGAATCCAAAAGCGTTCCCAGTCGTAGCCGTCCTGCATGCCATCGATTCCTTTTTTCGTTCATCCGTAGAATCTGGGGAAAAACCGTGACAGTTTATTGTTTTCCGATGAGTCATGAAGGCAAAAGGTCAAAAAGCAAGACCTGGCCCCCAGACCTGTGGGCGTCTCTCTCCACAGCCTCAAATAACATCAAAACTTCTGACCCGTTCGCATATTAAAATAATCTTTGACATTGCACCGTCCCTGTCTTAATCTGCCTTATCCTGAAGGACGTGCGGAGGACACAAAAATGAAAATCATGGCAATCAACGGCAGCCCGAGAAAAACGTGGAACACAGCAACTCTACTGGAAAAAGCCCTCGAAGGGGCGGCATCGCGCGGTGCTGAAACTGAGCTGATCCATCTCTATGATCTGGATTTCAAGGGCTGTACGAGCTGTTTCGCGTGCAAGCTGAAAGACGGCAAGAGTTACGGCGCCTGCGCCATGAGGGACGGGATCACGCCGGTACTTGAGAAAATCGCCCACGCGGATGCCTTTGTGCTTGGCTCACCCATCTATTTCGGCACGGTGACGGGAGAGATGCGCTCCTTCATGGAACGCCTGCTTTTCCCTTACTTGATGTATAGCCGCCCGCCGAGCTCTCTTCGTACCCGCAAGATCCCCACCGCGTTCATTTACACCATGAACGGGGCGGAAGAGACGACGAGGGAGTACCATTATCCGGTGCATTTCGGCATGAACGAAAACTATCTTGCCCGCATATTCGGCAAGTCCCAGACGCTCTGCTCCTACGAAACGCTCCAGTTCGAGGATTACAGCAAGATGGTTTTCAATTATTGCGATCCCGAGGAACGAAGGGTGCGGCGGCAAACCGTCTTTCCGGAAGACTGCCGGAAAGCGTTTGAGATGGGGGCCGGATTGGCGGATGAATAGAACCCATCCCCGGCTGAAAAGAGCGCAGAAGAATTAACCTAAAAAAGCTGTTGGCCACAAAAATGCACAAAAATCACAAAAAAAATTCCGGTTTTTACGTCTATAAAATAAAACGTACTAGCCAAAATGGTTCCCTATGCACTTATTATAAAATCTTTTTTTTGTGACTTTTGCGCCTTTTTGTGGCAATGAACTGCGGTATTCAGGATTAAAGACCAGGAGAAAATAGCATGAAACAGAGAAGGCTGGGGACTCAGGGATTAACGGTATCGGCACAGGGGCTGGGCTGCATGGGCATGTCCGATTTTTACGGCAAACGGAACGAGGAGGAATCGATTGCCACCATCCATCGCGCCTTCGATCTTGGGGTGAACTTCCTCGACACTTCGGACATGTACGGTCCGTTCACCAATGAAGAGTTGGTGGGCAAGGCGATCAAGGGGCGGCGCAGCCAGGTGATTGTCGCCACCAAGTTCGGCTTCATGCGCGCCAAACCGTCCAAAGAGGGGTGGGCGCCGATCACCGGCATCAGCGGCCGGCCCGAGTATGTCAAATCATGCTGCGACGCCTCTTTGAAACGGCTCGGAACCGACCATATCGACCTCTATTACCAGCACCGGGTTGACTCGGAGGTGCCGATCGAGGATACGGTAGGCGCCATGTCCGATCTGGTTTCGGCGGGAAAAGTTCTTTATATCGGACTCTCCGAAGCCGCGGCGCAGACCATCCGCCGCGCCCACGCCGTCCATCCTATTTCCGCCCTGCAAAGCGAATATTCGCTCTGGAGCCGCGACCCCGAAGACGAGATCCTGCCGGCCCTGCGGGAACTCGGCATCGGCTTTGTCGCCTACAGCCCGCTCGGCCGCGGTTTCCTGACCGGACAGCTGAAAAGCCCCGACGATTTTGCCCCCGATGATTACCGACGCAATTCCCCGCGCTTTCAGGGCGAGAACTTCATGAAGAATCTGGAGTTGGTGGCGCGGATTTCCGCGCTCGCGCAACAAAAAGGAGTAAGCGCAGGTCAGTTGGCGCTTGCCTGGGTGCTGGCGCAGGGAGAGGACATCGTGCCGATTCCGGGGACCAAGCACAGAACGTATCTTGAGGAGAACGTCGCCGCCGGCACTGTCGAGATAAACGCCTCCGAGATGGCGGAGATAGCCGGGGCGATACCTAAAGACGCGGCAAGCGGCGCACGATACCCGGAGAGCATGATGGCGTTTCTGAACCGCTGAGGTCCGCTTTTGCTTCTTGAAAGCGAGCAATGGGGCTAAGGGAATCGGCTGCCGCTCGCTTGGCCCCGCTGCCCGCTTCAACCGCGGTGCGCCGCCTCGATGGCTGCGATGTCGATCTTTTTCATCTGCATCATCGCATCGAAGGCGCGCTTGGCGGCGGCGGGATCGGGATCGGTGACCGCTTTGGTCAGGGCGATCGGCGTGATCTGCCAGGACAACCCCCACTTGTCCTTGCACCAGCCGCACGCGCTCTCCTGGCCGCCGTTGCCGACGATCGCATTCCAGTAGCGATCCGTTTCCGCCTGGTCTACGGTTGCAACCTGAAACGAGAAGGCTTCGCTGTGCTTGAACTCCGGTCCGCCGTTGAGCCCGAGGCACGAAACGCCCATCACGGTAAATTCGACGGTCAGCACGTCCCCCTTCTTACCCGACGGATAGTCTCCCGGCGCGAGGTGCACCGCTTCGACGGACGAATCGGGAAAGGTTTCGGCGTAAAACCGCGCCGCGTCCTCGGCGTCGCCATTGTACCAGAGGCAAATCGTGTTCTTCGCTGGCTTCGTCATGTCACTCCTCCGTTTGTTTGCCGGCTTTTACAGAGCTTTCCGGGCGTCCCTTGCCCCCTCACCTTTTACATATCAAAACAAAAATCCCCTGATCATTGTTCAGGATCAGGGGATTTCCTCGCAACAGTATGCCACGCTTGTTTTGAACCGCTACCCCAAACTTCCGGCACGAGCGGTCGAAAAAGATCTGGCCCAGTAAAATAGTTGTCCGGGGTCAGGATGTAAAAAGCATTTCCGATGCCGGTCAACCATGGAGGACGCGGCTTGCTTCATCCATTTGTCGTCACCTTTTGTCCTTTGATGATGATGTTCCCGCAGCCCTTCACTTGTATGTCGTTTCCGCTGATGACTATGTTGCCGTCGCTTTTCATGCTGATGGAGGCGCTGCCGGTGGAAAAAACAATTTCGTTCGCGGCTTCAACCAGTATCCTTTCCGCCGTGACCGAATGGGTCGTGCCGGTTTCGATGCTGCGCGCACCGGTCACGTTCTCGCTCATGTATGCTCCGACCATGACTACTTTTGCGCCCATGATCTGCTCGGTTTTGTCGGCGCCGACGGTTTCATTCAGGTCCGCGCCGACGGTCACTTGGTACAGGCCACCGATCCGCAGGGTCTTTGCAGCGCCGATGATTTCCGTCTTGTCTATGGCGACCGTCTCGCTCTTGTTGGCGCCGATAGTTTCGGTGTGATTCGCCCCGATCTCTTCCGACTGATTGCACCCCACGGTTTTGCTGCGGTTGTTGCCCACGGCGTGGGTTTCGTCCCTGCCGACGGTCTGCCCCTTGTCGTTCTTGATCAGGATGTTCCAGTCCTTTTCGCCCTGAAGGTATACCTCCTCGCCCCCTTTCCTGTCCTCGAAGCGCAGTTCGTTGAAATTGTCGCGCCCGCCTCCGGGGGTGCTTCTGGTCCTGATGCCGCTTAGGGTTTTGTTGGCGGGCAGGTTGTAGAGCGCGGGCGAGGCTGCGTTGTTGACGCTGCCCACGGCGATCGGCCAGTCCGGGTCGCCGTTGATGAAATCGACGAGCACCTCGTCCCCCACGCGCGGCAGCGATACCATCCCCCAGCCATTGCCGCTCCAGGGCTGGCTGGTGCGAAGCCAGCACGAGCTCCGATCGTTTTTCTTGCCTTCCCTGTCCCAGTGGAATTGGACTTTTATTCTGCCGAACTCGTCCGGATAAATTTCATATCCGGGGGGGCCGACCACGACCGCGCTTTGCAGGCCGCGTACCCAGGGCTTTTGCAGCGTCCTGCGGGTGCGGTATACGGTGGAGGCGGGAATGGCTACGAATTGGTTGGTATAGGTGTAGTCGCCGCCGATCCCGGAATGTTCGCCATAAACGTTGGACTGGGTCCCTTCATGGTCCACCGAGATGAGGCAGTATGCCTGGTTCAACTGCTCGAAGCTGTGGTCGCTGACGGTGAAGGTGCTGGCCGGCAGGAATCTCACGCAGTTGCTGGTGCCCTGCGCGCTTTCCTGAAGAGATTTGACTTCTTCCAGGTGGGCTTTCACCTTCGGCGAGCCTTCTGGAGGGAGTCCGTAATCGCCCGGGAACTCGTAAATTTCATGGACCCTGTGAGTGTCGGCCTCCTCCATTATTTCCATGTCGAGAGAGGGCCTTTTGAAGTTGTAGTTCGCGTGGGTGATCTTGCCGGGGCGGATTGCGCGGTTGTAGGTGAAGTTATCGATGGCCTCCTTCTCGGCGACCAGTCCCGAGTCGTGATGAAAGACGATTTCGTCGTCTCCCGCTATCGGCCTGTAGACGGCTTCTGTGTCGGAAAAAATAATGGTGTGAGAATCCGTCTCGTGTTCGAAGAAATAGAATATGCCTTCTTCCTCGATAATACGGCAGATGAAGTGAAAATCGCTTTCGCCGTACTGGGTGCAGTAACGCCTTTCGGGGTAGTCGGACGCGAGTTTGAATGCATAGCAATCGGAAGGAATGTGGTTTTCGTCGAGGATTTTGGTGACGATCTCGATTGCGGAGATCTTCTGGAATATTCTGAAGTTCTTGTTGAAGTCGAGCATCCATACGGCAGGGACGATAGTTGCCTGATACGAGTAGAAGCGGCCGACGCGGCCGGTCAAGGTGAAGTCGCCGATCACACCGTGAAAGTAACGATCCTCGTCGCTGCCGGCTACAGTCAGCAGAGCTTCTTTCTTTATCACATCGGTGAAGTCGATCTTGTCCTCGCTGACGAGGTAGACAGTGACCACAAAAGGTTCGGATATCCGTTCTGCCGCCTCGAAACGTTCAACGGCTATTTCGTAGTTGGTCCCTGATATCTGAAACTGGAATTTAGGCGTTTGCCCGAAGATCATTCGATGCCCCTCCTTCTTGTCCTGTGCGACGTCGCTTTAAAGCTTGGCAAATGGCTGTATAAGCGGGCGATGAGACCGGTAAGACCCTTGTCAGGAGGGACACTCTTCAACTTAAGTGGTTTCTTTGCCGGCAGATGCCCGGTTTTATCAAGGAGGGCAGTTTTGGCCGGCTTGGAGGTCTTGCGGACATAATTTGAATACACCATTGTTCCCAGAGGCCGCAAAGTGGGGGTTGGATTACTGTTGTTGATATGCAAATCAACCGTGCCGCTGTAGCGTTCTTTCTTTACCCTTCGAAATCCTTTTATCGCTCTTCGCGTACCATAGTATCTATTGTTTGAATCTGTGCTTTTGACGCTTACAAATTCGCTGATTTTTATCCCACCGACATCATCTTTACCATGCATATGAATGAATCTGCCTAAATGGGTGGAGTTTGCATATTCAATGACAATACCCACATGCCCGCCAAAAAGTATTATGTCACCGGCTTGTACTTCTTCAGGAGGTACAGTTGAAAACCCTTTTGACGTAAGGAATGCACCCGTACTGTGATAATCAATTCGGTAACCTGACTCTATTAAAACGTGGCAAACAAAGCCTGAACAGTCAAAATTCAAGAAAGCTTTATCTGCTATTATCTCTAATTCTCCGTGGTGTCTGTTTGGCGGGTCCGAGCGCCTTGTGTTCGTGTCATTATAGCGGAGTGAATTTAAGGCAATATCACTCATATTTCGTCCTTCGCTGCTAAATTTAGATGATCTATCAACGACTCATAGAAAAAAATAATTGCTCTTTCTGATTTTAAATATTTTTCAGTACAAAATTTTGCTTTAAACTTAGTTAAATCGTGTTTTATTGCTCTTTTCACATCGTAAGTTTCTCTTTCTAAAACGTAATTGTCAACTTTACGCAACCCACTGCATACATTTATAATGGCTTTTTCTCTATTAATTTCAGATTTATACAATTTTACTGCAGAACTGACATAATTAACTTGAAAGGGTACAGAATCCATGGCGATAAGCCAGTCGTCTTTTGGCTTTATCATTCTGACAGGAAACACCCATGTGCGTTTGTCTACTGGAACTATGAAATGACCGTGCTCTTTTGCTAAAATTTTTCTACTCGTTTCGTCCCGCCCAAAAACTGCCTCGACAAATTCTTTCGTTCCAGAACCATAGACGTTATTTCCAACGACAACCGGTATATTTCTCCAACTAACCGGGGCTTTATCCTTTGTGTCTCCACTCGCGCTAATAGCCCTGACATCCAGTTCCAATTCCAAATAGTAATTATTATTGGCATCTTTGTTTTTGAGGATGATCTTGTAAGATTTAATTAGCAGTTTAATATAATAGTCATTATCAGGCACCCCTCCAATCTCGGTCAGTTTCCACCAAAGAGCATATCTATCTTCGTTTTCTCTATTAAAGTAGTCACCAAGATCTGCTTCGACAAGAGCAGTCAAAACTGCCGATGGGCTTCCTGCATCAAAGTGTTTATAATCTTTGCTTTGCAACACTTCCTTCCCGCTCTTCCCATCGCAAACGCCTGAAAAAAGGACTAGAACCATGAGAGTTATACAGGTAACGTGCGATAAGATGCGCATTGTATGGCCCCCTTTACGCCACTGTTTAGTCAACCCGTTATTCCAGGAAGCCCGATTCAGACTTTGCCGAGCATCCCGCTGTCGATGGGGAGGCGACGGATCCTTTTGCCGGTGAGCGCGAAGATGGCGTTGGTCACTGCCGGGGCGATGGGCGGCACCGCGGTCTCGCCGATGCCCCCCTGTTTTTCCAGGCTCTTGACGATGTGCACCTCGACCACCGGCATCTCGTCCATGCGCAACACCTGGTAATCGTCGAAGTTTTCCTGCTGCACCCTCCCCTCTTCCACGGTGATGGCGCCGTAGAGCGCGGCGGAAAGGCCGAAGACGATGCCCCCTTCCATCTGCGCCTCGATGGTGGCCGGGTTGACCGTCATGCCGCAGTCCACCGCGCACACTACCTTGTGCACCCGCACGCGGCCGTTCGCCGCCACCGAGACCTCCGCCACCTGGCAGACGTAGCTCTCGTAGGACTTGAACACGGCTATGCCGCGGGCCCGGCCCGGCGCCAACTCCCCGCCCCACCCCGCCTTCTCCGCGGCAAGATCGAGCACGCCGCGATGCCTTGGGTGTTTGCCCAGCAAGGAGCGTCGAAAGCGATAGGGATCTTTGCCGGCCGCGTGCGCCAGTTCGTCGATGAAACTCTCCACTTCGAATCCCGTGTGCGAATGCCCGACGGATCGCCACCACTGGACCGGCATCCCTTCTTCCGGGCTGTGCAGGTCCACCAGGATGTTCGGGATCTCGTAGGGAAGCTCGTTGGCCCCTTCGACCGAGGAGAGGTCCACGCCGTTCTTGATGCGCCGTTTCTCGTTGGAGGTCCCCTTCATGATCGACTGCCCGACTATCCGATGCTGCCAGGCCGCCAGATTGCCGCTCTCGTCAAAGCCGCCGCTCATCCGGGCGTGCCACAGCGGGCGGTAGTAGCCGCCTTTCATGTCGTCCTCGCGGCTCCAGATCACCTTGACCGGCTTTTTGACCTCCAGGGCGACCTGCATGGCCAGGTCCACGAAATCGGAATGGGGATTGCCGCGGCGGCCAAAGCCACCGCCCAGAAAGGTCGTGTGCAGCTTTACCTGGTTGGGCCGAAGCCCCGACATCTTCGCCGCCAGGTCGCGGTCGGCGGTCTGTCCCTGGGTCCCCACCCAGATCTCGCAACTCCCCGGCCTAAGATCAACCACGCAGTTCAACGGCTCCATGTCGGCGTGCGCCAGATAGGGAAGATCGTACTGGACGCTCACTTTTTTCGCCGCACCCGCCAGGGCGCGCTCCGGTTCGCCGTCCTTCCTGGCGACCAAGCCCGGTTCCTCCGACATACCCGCGTATTTCTTGTGCATGGCCTCGCTGGAAATCCCGGCGCGCGGGCCGTAGTCCCACTCTATCTCCAGGGCGTCGCGCCCCCTTTTGGCCGCCCAGTAATCGGTCGCCACCACGGCCACTCCCGAGGCAATCCGCACCACCTCTTTCACTCCCGGAATCGCCTTGGCTTTCTCGCTGCGCAGCTGCTTCGCCTTTCCTCCGTACACCGGCGAGCGCTCGACCAGCGCGGTCAAGAGGCCTGGAAGCAGGATGTCGATGCCGAAAAGGGCCGTCCCGTCCAATTTTTCCGGCGTATCGAGCCGGCGCGTCGGCTTGCCCAGGATTTTGAACCGAGACGGGTCTTTCAAGACGATCTGCGTCGGCACCGGCATCCGCGCCGCCTCCAGCGTCAGTTGCCCGTAGCGCAGGGTTCTCCCGCTCGCGTCCCTGACCGTGCCGTTCTCCGCCAGGCAGCTTGCCGGGTCCACGCTCCACCGCTTGGCGGCCGCCGCGACCAGCATCTGCCTGGCGGCGGCGCCTACCTCGCGCATGCGCGTCCATTCGGTCCTGATGCTGGTGCTTCCCCCGGTCATCTGCATCCCCGACATGGGGTTGTTGTAGATCTCGGCTACCGGGGCCGGCTGCACGCGCACCTTGCTCCAATCACACTCAAGCTCTTCGGCCACCAGCATGGGGATCGACGTGTACACCCCCTGCCCCATCTCCGATTTGTTCACCAGCACCGTCACCACATTGTCCTCGCCGATGTGGACGAAGGCATTGGTGGGATAAAAGGGCGCCTGCTCGGCGGCAAAAGCCGATTCTCTCACGGGCAGATAGAAGCCCAGCGCCAACCCTGCCCCGGCCAGCGCCCCCGCTTTCAGGAATTCGCGGCGATCGATCAGTACGATACGGCTCATTTTTCGCCTCCCGTCGCCATGGCGGCGGCTGCGCGATGGATCCCCTTCCTGATGCGCTGATAGGTGCCGCACCGGCAGATGTTGGCGGACATGGCCTCGTCGATGTCCTCGTCGGTCGGCATCGGGTTGGCGGCAAGAAGCGCCGTCGCGGACATGATCTGGCCGGATTGGCAGTAACCGCACTGCGGCACGTCCTCGGCGATCCAGGCCTGCTGCACCGGATGCCTGCGGTCCGGCGAGAGCCCCTCGATGGTCACGATCTCCTTGCCGAGCACCGTCGACACCGGAGTAACGCAGGAGCGAACAGCCTTGCCGTCGACATGAACCGTGCAGGCGCCGCACAGCGCCTTGCCGCAGCCGTACTTGGTCCCGGTCAGGCCGATCTTTTCCCGGATTACCCATAGAAGCGGCGCGTCGACAGGCGCATCGATCTGATAATTTTTCCCATTGACGGTAAGCGATAACATAAATGCCTCCTGCTGATAGTGGTAAGATTGCGCCCTCACTCATAGCTATGGGGCCGGCGAACAGTTAAAATTAACACTCGCCAATACATTGTCAAACCGCTCTCTTTCAACAGTTAATGGCTAACAGTGCTAGTGGATGGCGTTTTTCATCAAAGAGAATTTTCCACGGCGCGAAGATAATTTTGCTATACTATGCGGCAAAAATTGATCCAACAGGAGAAGGACGATGCTCAGATACATTGCGGCAAGCTTGGCAGCTCTGGCAATCAGCGCGAGCGGTATGGCAGGATGCAAAAAAGAGAGCATGCAGGAAAAGAAAGCTGCGCAAAGTGCCCCGGCAGTCGCAGCTCCGGCACCAACTACGCCAACTACAGCGGCAATGACCGGCGAAGAGTTGTTCAAACAGTTCTGCGCCGCCTGTCATCCCGACGGCGGCAACATCATCAACCCGAAAAAGACGCTGCACGCGGCGGTGCTGGCCGACTACAAGATAACCAAACCGGAGGATATGATCCGGGTGATGCGCAACCCGGGGCCGGGGATGAGGAAGTTCGACCAGGCGACCATCCCTGACAGCGACGCGAGGCTGATCTATGACTACGTGACGACGACCTTTCGTTGAAGCGAGGAAACGCCGGATTGATCTTCAACAGACCGCGGGGAGTCAAATTTAAAGGGGCTGGTGGTCGATTGTTTGCCGGTTCTGTGACCTACTTCACTTCTTTTTTATTCGCCATGCTGTATCTTCAGCTGCTACTAAAGAAAAGGGCCTCGGTTTTAGCCGACGACAGTCATTGCGTGAATCTGCTAGTTGCCATCAAATCTCTTTATGTCCTGAACGGCGTTGCGGCGGTTTTGCTCTACCTGCCTCAAATCTTCACTGCCTGCAAAGACAAAAACCACGCCCTTTCCTTGTCCCTGGTCACCTTCGGAGGCTGGAGCCTCGGTTCCCTGGTGAGTTCTCTTTATGCCTGGCTCTACGTTAGGGACAGGATTTTCACGGCGATAAGCCTTGGGAATATGGCGGGATCGGGGACGATCTTCCTGATCGTCGTCTACAGTCGACTGCAATCCCGTAAGCAGTCGAACTGCCGCAACGCCGCCCCCCTTTTGTAACCTTACCGGCACGGCACGAAACGGATTGCGCCGCGGGTGTCCCCCAGCAACTCACGCAAGGACTCCAGCAGGTATTCGATATCCTCTTCGGTGTTGGCGGAGCCGAGCGAGAAGCGCACCGAGCAGTGCGCCTGTTGCGGGGTAAGCCCCATGGCGAGCAGCGCGGGCGACGGCTCGGGATTTCCCGACTTGCAGGCCGAGCCGGAAGAAAGGGCTATCCCTTTTCTGTCCAGAAGGAGCACCAGCGATTCGCCGCGAATCTCGGGAAGGGTCATGTTGAGGGTGTTCGGCAGACGCCTCGGGCGCGGCCCGTTGACGCTCGCCGTCGGCATGATCGCCAGGATCCCCGCCTCCAGCCGGTCGCGAAGCCGCGCCACCCTCGCCGACTCGTCCGCGTAAAGCCGCGCAAGCGATAGCTCCACCGCCTTGGCGAAACCGACGATGCCGGGCACGTTTTCCGTGCCAGCTCGCACCCCCCACTCTTGCCCGCCTCCCAGAATCAGCGGCTCAAGCGCGACGTTCTTGGCGAGATAGAGCGCCCCCACCCCTTTCGGACCGTGCAGTTTATGGGCCGACACCGCCAGCAGATCCACTCCCAGCTCTTCAACGTCGACAGGCAATTTGCCGAAGCCCTGCACCGCGTCGCAATGAAAAAGAGCGCCGCGCGCATGGGCGATGCCCGCCAGTTCGCGCACCGGTTGCAGCGCCCCGGTCTCGTTATTGGCAAACATCACCGACACCAGCAGCGTGTCCGGGCGGATCGCTTTCTCCAGTTGCTCCGGCTCGACTACGCCATGCCGATTCACGGGCAAAACGCTCAGCGGATAGCCCGCCGCGGCCAAGGACCGAAAGGGGGCGAGCACGGCGGGATGGTCGACAGCGCTCACCACCAGGTGGCGTCGGGAGCCGTCGGCGGCCCGGGCCACTCCCATAATCGCCAAGTTGTCCGCTTCGGACCCCCCTCCGGTGAAGACGATGCGGCGCGCCGTGCAGTTCAGCGCCTGCGCGACCACGCGCCTGGCCGCCTCCACGGCCGCTCTGGCGCGGCTCACCATGCCGTGAATGCTGGAAGGATTGCCGCACTCCTCTCCCAGAAAAGGGAGCATCGCCTCCCGCACCTCCGGGAGCACCGGAGTAGTGGCGTTATGGTCCAGATAAACGCGGCGCACGGGCGCCGCCGCCCCCTTTTGTCGGCTGAGCGCGGAGAAGTCGGCGCTCGATCCGTCCATTCCAACCCCGCCAGCCGGCTTTGCCGCAATCGCCCCGGCTTTGCCGGTGGACATCGACCCGCCGCCGACAGCCGCCCCACCGTCCGCCTTCGTCACCCGGCAAAGAAGCGCCTTGTAAATGGGAAACCCGGAGATGGGATCGTAGCGGCCGGCATCGGTCAATGCGTTCACGTTGCACTCCTGCCAGGCCTGCGACCCGAGCGGCCCGCCGCCCCCCATGGCGGCGTCGACGCAGCCGCGCAAGAGGTCGTCCGTCAGTCGCGCCGCGAACCGCGCCCGGCCCCGCGGCGTCTCCACCCAGACAAGGTCGCCGTCCGCGATCCCCAGCTCAGCCGCATCGGCGCTGTTCAAGGTGACCGGGGGCTGCGCGTGCCGCTCGGCAAGTCCCGCCACCCCGTGATGTTGGCTTCGGAAATCGTGGACGGTCCGGGCGCCGGAATTGAACACCAGCGGGTACACCCTTGCCAGTTCCGGGTTCGCCAGCGGCCCCTCGGCGGGCTCCGTGTAGACCGGCAACGCCCGGTAGCCGTTTTCGGCCAGGACGGAAGAGGCGATTTCGAACTTGCCGCTCGGGGTGTTGAAACCCGGTTTGCCGTCGGGACGCAGCAGCCCCTTCTCCCATTTACGGTACTGCATCATGGCCGCCGGCATCCGGGCTTCGCCGCCCGAGGCGCGCACCTGTTCCAGGGTGAAGCCGGCGCCGGCCAGCGCGAAACTCAGCATCTCATCCTCGCTTTGCGGATAGAGATGGCCGTAGCCCAGACGCTTTGCCAGTTCCGCCAGAATGAAGAAGTCGTTGCGCGCCTCCCCTTGCGGCGCCACCAACCGCTCCCGGATCTTGAAGAGAGGGCCATATCTCATGTAGGAGACGTTCTCGTAATAGGTGGTCGCCGGCAGTACGATGTCGGCATAGGCGGAATCGGCGGTATGGTAGCGATTGACGGTCACCATGAAGTCAAGCGCGGCGAAAGTTCTGCGCCACAGGTCGGGATCGGGCCAGGCGGTGATCAGCGAGCCGCCCAGGACGGCGAGGGCGCGGATCGGATAGGGTTTCCCCTCCAGCACCGCCTCCGGCAGCGCCGAGGCGTGCGATTCGCCGCGGTAGGCGCTGTAGACGGGGAAGCGGTCGCGCCCCAGCGCCTTCTTGAGATCGGGGTTGGCAACCAGGCGCGAGCGGTTCTGGGGGAAGACGTTCTGCTTCATCCGAAACAGCACTCCTCCGGGGACGTCCAACTGCCCGGCCAACGCGAAGAGGGCAAGGACCGCACGGATCGCCTGCACGCCGCTGTCGGAATATTCGAGCCCTGTGTACATGATCGGGCAGGCGCCTCTGGCCGAGGCGATCAACCGCGCCAGTTCCCGCACCGTCGCCGCCGGCACTCCGGTGATTTCCTCTGCCTGTTCCGGCCGATAGTGCTGCACAAGCTGGCAAAGTTGCGCGAAACCCTCGGTCCAGTCTCGCGCGAAACGCTCGTCAAAGAGTTCCTCTTCGATCAGCACGCCGATCAGCGCCAGGGCCAGCGCGCCGTCGGTCCCGGGCCTGATCGGTATCCAGCGCGCCTCCGCTTCCCGCGCCGTTTCGCCGCGGCGCGGATCGATGGCGATCACCTGCGCGCCGCGCTGGCGCGCCTGCAAAATCTGGCGGTGAGCCAAAGGAGGCGAATCGGTGGCGGGGTTCGCGCCCCAGATGACGATCAACTCCGCCTGCTCAAGGTCGGCTTCCATGCCGATCAGCATCTCGCCCATGGTGACGTGGGGGGCGATCATGGCGAAGGAGACATAGCAGAGGGCGCCTACTCCGAGGGTATTGGGGGAGCCGAAGGGGAAGAGCACGCTGGAGGCCGAGGAGACCGCGGCGTCGGCGGGTTGAAAGAGGTCGCAAAGGGCCATGTCGAAACTGCCCCGCCCGGTGTAGATCGCCACCGCCTCCGCGCCGAAGCCCCTCTTGATCTCCTGGAAGCGCTCAACGATCCGGCGGTAGGCCTCGTCCCACGAGATGCGCTCGAACCGGTAGCTCCCCTTGGGCCCGATGCGCCCCAGCGGATACAGCAGCCGGTCGGGATCGTGCACGATCTGCGGGGAGTGGCGACCTATCCGGCAGAGCATGCCCATAGGGTGTCCCTGCTGCGGTTCGACCCCGACCAGGCGGCCCTCTTGCAAGGTGGCGGTGACGAAGCAGCCGGCCGGACAGATGCCGCACAGCCCGTTACGGGTCTCAAAGGAGGCTGAGTTCACCTTTTCCTCCCCCGGTCGGCAGCGTGATATTTGGGAATGCGGCGCAAAAGGATCAGGGCGAACCACTCCAGTTCGTCGGCAAAGATCGCCTCGGTCTCGAAACCGAACTCCTCCAGGTAGCGTACCGTCCGTTCCAGGCGAAATTTCCTGCTGATTTCAACCTGCACCAATTCGCCGACGGGAATGGTGAACTGCATGCCGAGCGGCTCCAGGAACAGGGTCTGCCGCGAGGTGAAGCGGGCGAAGATCTCGATCTGCTCTTTGGCGGCATTGAAATTGGCCACATGCTCGATCGACTCGGTATCGATGCCGCTGCCGAGTTCGCGGTTCATGCGGGCGAAGAGATTGCGCGTGAACCTCGCCGTCACTCCCGCGGCGTCGTTATAGGCCGCCTCCAGTATGTAGGCAGGCTTCACCAGGTCGAGGCCCAACAGGAAGAAATCGCCGGCTTGCATGGAGGAGGCCATGGAGGTAAGAAATCGGGACATCTCGGCGGGAGCGAGATTGCCGATGGTGCTTCCCAGCAACAACACCAGCGACGGCGACAGCTGCGATATGAGGGGGAATGCCTGCTGAAAACGGCAGTTCACGCCTACCACCTTGACGTTGTCGTACTTTGCGGCAATGGCGCCGCCTGCCTCGACCAGTGCGCTTTCGCTGACGTCGATCGGCACATAGCAGACATGGGGCGTCTGCTCAAGCCAGGCGCGCAGCAGATGAGAGGTTTTCTCAGAATTGCCCGATCCGAACTCCACCAGCGTCGCCGGTCCGGTGATCTGTCTGATGGCCGGAGCATTGGCCGCCAGGATCGAGCTTTCGGTGCGGGTGAGATAGTACTCCGGCTGCTGGGTGATCAGCTCGAAGAGCGCGCTCCCTTGCGCATCATAGAGGAAGCGGCATTCGAGGCTGCGCGGGGCGGAGGCCAGCCCGGCAGCGGTGGATCGGGCGAAATCCAGCACGGGGTCGGTCCCCGACAGCCCGCGCAGAACAGTGGAGCCCTTACCACAGCAGGCTTCTCGGAAGCTTCGGAAAATATGCGGTTCAGGTGAGGCGAAGAAAGCGTCCATGGCTTCTCCCTTGAATCGGATAGGTGCCCAGAAAACAACCCGAAAATTATAAAGGGCCAACCCTTAGCGTCAAACCCCCACCTCAAAATTCCCAGAGCATTGCAATGGCAGATCACAATAGTAGAGTTTGGCAGCAGCGTCCCTAAGAGGAATAGCTTTAAACGAGCACAAGGTTCGCCACTGCCTAAAGGCGGCCATCCGTAGGGGCGAACCTTGTGTTCACCCGCCTCTGTTTTGACATCCAAAATGATCACAAAGATCTTGCGGATCAAACCGCAGAACCAATCAAAGGGAGGAATTCGGCATGAAAAACAACGAGATGGTGAGAAAGGAACTGCTGGCGCTGCTTAAAGGTGGGAATGCGCACATGACTTTTGACGAGGCGTTGGCGGATTTCCCTCTGGAGTACATCAACAAGAAACCGCCGCACACGCCGTATTCGTTCTGGCACTTCGTGGAGCACCTGCGCATCGCCCAGTGGGATATCCTGGAGTTCGTCAAAAATCCCGGTCACGTCTCGCCGGAGTACCCCGCCGGGTATCGCCCCGCTCCCGACGAGCAGACTGACAAGTCGGGCTGGCAACGGAGCTGCGACCGGTTCAATGCGGACCTGAAAGCGCTGCAGGAGTTGGTGCGAGACGAAAGCATCGACCTGCTGGCTCCCCTTCATCATGCGCGCAGCTACAACATCTTTCGCGAGATACTGTTGGCCGCCGACCACAACGCCTACCACATCGGGGAAATCGCCATCATGCGCCAGTTAATGAACATCTGGCCCGAGGGGAATAGATATCTGACCGGCAGACCTGACTGATGCGAAGTTAATGATACTTTTAAAACTATATCCACCCTGATTACCTGCGCGTCACATTAACGTTGAACGCCATGTTAATTTTCAAAGATATTCATTAACACTAGAATACAAACCGTGGTGAGCTTTCGATACAGATCCATATTTAAGTGGCTACAATATAATTTTTTTTGCTTAAAAATTAAATACAATATATCATTACTCAAGAAGCATGTGAGTTGGGTTTATAACTCGTTCGGGAGGTACGATCATGAAAAGCATGACGCGTATGTTCTTAACATCAGTGGCGATAGTCGGCATGATGGGACTGGCCACAAGCGCACAGGCATCCGGCTCCGGAGGCGGCTCCGGTTCGGGAACCGTCAGAGTGGCCCAGGAAGGTGGCAGTTCCTATGTGTTCCACAACGAAGAACCGGGAAACACGGAAACCATCACCAATAGGGCAGGCACGACAGGTACCGGTGGCGCAGTTGAGCATAAGATGAAAAAACATCATCATAAGAAGGGATCGAGTTCTGCCGGTTCGGGCACCGGTGGCTACACAAACGACAGGGTCTATGGAAGCCCACCAGAGCAAAGCGGTACGGTGCCGGCCGGTTCGGAACCCTACAATGTGCCTTCTTCCGGCGGCCCCTAATAGGCAAAGACGGTCAACTGCTTAACGATGTACTTTGACGATGTACTGAACGCAAAACTACGGCTAGGTCGTTTCAACGTGACATCTTTCCCATTGCCAGCTTCCACCCCTTAACCCGAAAGGGTTGGGGGCTGGCAAAGACCTGAATGATATTTTAATACTATATACACCTCGATACATACCCTGATACATGCGAGTCACCTTGATGCTGAGTGCTGTGTTAATTACTCATCATACTCATTAGTACAAGAAGACAAACCCCGCTAAGCTTTCTATTAGACCACTGTTCTGTCGCTAAAATAAATTTTTGCTTAAAAATTAAATACGAACTATCATGACACAAGAAGCATGAGAGTTGAGGTTATACCTCGTTCAGGAGGTACGATCATGAAACCCATGACGCGTATGTTCTTAACAACAGTTGCTATAGTCGGCATGATGGGACTGGCCGCAAGCGCACAGGCAACCGGCTCCAGAGGCAGCTCCGGTGGTGGCAGTTCCTATGTGTTCCACAACGATGAACCGGGTAACAAGGAAACCATCACCAATAAGGCAGGCACGACGGGTACCGGTGGCGCAGTCGAGCATAAGATGAAGAAATATCATCAGAAGAAGGGATCGAGCTCTACCGGATCGGGCGCCGGTGGGAACGCAAACGACAGGGTCAAGGGAAGCCCGACAGAGCAAAACTGAACGGAGCCGGTCGGCTTAGGCGGACAATTGTCGATAGGCGGCAAGGTAGCCTGCGGCCATGTTGGCTGCGGTGAAGCTGTTGCTGCGCGCCAGCGCCTTGGCGCCAAGGCTGGCCAGGCGCCCCCGGTCGCAACAGAGGGCATGCAACTCGAACTGCAGCGCGCCTAGCTCATCGGGATCCACGAACACGGCGACCCCGTCCCAGAGTTCGCGCAGGCTGGGGATGTCTCCCAAGACCAGGGCGCATCCCGACAAGGCCGCCTCCAGCACGGTCAATCCGAACGGCTCGTAGCGGGCCGGCAGGGCATAGACGGCGGCGGCGGCGTACCACGGCGCCAGCTTCTCCGGGGTCAGGAAGCCCAGCCGGTTCACGCCGTGGATGCCGGCGTTGCCTCCCTCCGGATGCTTTTGCTCGCCGGCCACGTACACGGGCCAGGGAAGCTCGCGGGCGCTCCTGGCCACGGCGCCTATATTCTTGGCGTCGTCCCAAAGCCGCCCCACCGAAAGGATGAACTCCTCTTTTTTCCCGGGTCTAAAGCTCGTGCGGCTGCGCGCGTTGTGAATCACGCGGGCGTTTGGCAGCGGCAGGTAGAGCTGCTGTATGCTTTCCAGCATCGCCGCGGTAGGCGTCACCACCAGATCGGCTGCGGCCAGTCCCTTGGTCACCAGCCGGCGGTAGGGCTCGAAGCCGGCCGGCAGTTCCTCGCCGCGCACCGCCTGCCACCAGGAGGCCATGCAGGAGTGCGCCACCACCAGGCAGGGGGTGCGCCAGGGAAGCGAGGCGTGGACATAGCCGTTCAGGTGCACCAGGTCCGGGCTGAGCTTGGCCTCCAGCGAGAGGAGCCGATCGCCGCTCTGCTCCACGTCTTCCCATGGGTCTTCCATCCATTCCAGGCGGAAAACGCTCTCGTGCAGCGTGACATTCGCTTCCTGCGCGACCTCAAGCCGCTGCGCCGGGGAGAGAGGCTGCCCCATGGTCGCCAGGGCGATCTCCACGCCGTAATCGGCAAGCCCGCGCGCCAGTTCCAGCACGTAACTCCAGACGCCGCCGATGGGATCGGCCGTCATCAAGATGCGTTTGGGCATGGGCTTTTCAGCCGTTGTTTCCTGAACCTGTGCAACTGCCTTGGCGGTCATGGCAATTCCCCGGTTTGTTGTCCGATTAGCGTCCATAAGCGGCGTCTATCACGGCCGCCACTTGCACCAGTTGGTCTGCCGACTCGTCGAAGCAGCGCCCCTCGAGTCGCAGTTTTCTGGCCCAGGCGACGGCTGCTCTCCCCCCCCAATCGTCGGGGGGCTCGGCGATGGTCTCGCTGGCGGTGCCGCGAAAACGCTCTGCGACGAAATCGTAGCAGGAACCGTTCACGTTCTTAAAGCTGGCGCCTCCCGCGGTCCCGTAAAAGCTCGATTCGATCACCGCGTCCCTGCCGGCCGAGACGTTCCACGAGCAGGCGAGCCTGATCGACTTGCCGTTGGCCAGCACCATGGAAACCACGGCGTAATCCTCCACCTTCCCCGAATACCCCTTCAGCCGCTTGCCGGCCGAGAAGATGGAACTTGAGACGCTCCGCACCTCCGGGAAATCGAAGAACCACAGCGCCAGATCGACCAGATGGCTCCCCAGATCCATCAGGCAGCCGCCGCCGGAGAGTTCCGCGTCGTAGAACCAGGCCTTGTCGGGGCCGTAGGCGTTGTGGAACACCAGGTCGGCGGCGTAGACCTCCCCGAGGTCGCCGGAATTGACCAGTTGATAGACCTTCTGAATGCCGGAGGTGAAGCGGTAGGAAAAATCGACGCACAAAAGCCGGTTCGCGGCCCTGGCGGCGTTCACCACCGCTTGCGCCTCCTGGGCGCTTCTGCCCAGCGGCTTTTGGCAAAAAACCGCCAGCCCACCTTCCAGCGCCCGCACCGCTTGGCTGCAGTGACTCGCGCTGGGGGTGGCGATCACCACCGCATCGAGCTCCATTTCGAGCAGCGCGTCCAGGGAATCGACCACGGCCGCCCCCGGCGCCAGCTTCGCCGCCTCGCGGGCGTTCTCGCCGGAGATGTCCGCTATCGCCGCTATTTCCGCTTCTTTGCTCTGGCAGATGGCCTGCATCCGGTGCCGGCCGATCCAACCGGTGCCCAGGAAACCGATCCTTGGCAAGGTCCCTTTTTTCTTCATATCCTCTCCTAAGATCCGATGCGGAGCGCCGCCTTGACGAAACCGTCCGGACGGCGCTCCAGCGTCTGGTAGGCAAGCGTCAGCTCTTCCAGTGCGAACTCGTGGGTCACCAGGTCCGCCAAGTCGAAAAGGCCGTACTCGGCGGCTGCGATGCCCGCCTTGATCCCTTCCAGGTACATCTTCGCCTCGCGCTCGTGAGCGTTGACGACGTCGACCCCTTTCCAGTTCCAAAGCTGGACGTTCACCTGGCGCACCCCGTCCTGGTGAAAGCCGGCTATGATGATTTTCCCGCGTTCGCGGACCAGTTCCCCCGCCAGATCGAGCGGCCATTGGTAGCCGGTCGCCTCCACCACCCGGTCGCACCCCTTTTCTCCCACCAGTCCCCGGACCTGATCCAGGACGCGCTGGTGATCGTCCAGAAGGACCGTCGCCACCGCGCCGTATTTGCGGGCCAACTCCAAGGAGGATTCGCGCCGCGAGATGGCGATCACCTGGGCGCCGGAGGCGCTGGCCAGGGCGGTGACGATGGCCCCCAGAAAACCTGCGCCGATCACCGCTACGATCTGCCCCTCGTCGATGTCGCTGCGCCGGTAGACGTTCAGCGCGCATCCCACCGGCTCTCCGGGAAAGGAAACCCCGTCCAGGGCCGGGGGGAGTTTGACCACCGCCTCCGCCGCGACCTTGTCGTACTGCGCATAGGCGCTGTAGGAGAGGAAGGTGACCCGGTCCCCTTCGGCGAGCCCGGAGACGCCGGCGCCGACTTCCTGAACCCTGCCCCACCCCTCATGGCCGGGGCAGCCGGGGGCGGCCGGATAGCTGAACCAGGGCCGCCCCTGCCAGAGCGGCAGATTGGAGGCGCAGATGCCGCACCCCTCGATGCGCACCAGCACCTCGCCTGCGCCCGGCCTCGGCAGGGGGACCTCCACCAGCCCCGCCCGCCCCGGAGCCAGGATCACTGCGGCCTGCATGAGCTCGGTCATTGTCTTGCCTCCACTGCCGAAGTTTGATAGACGGCCCGATCGACTGCCGGTTTTCCCGTAAGCCGACTAAGATTAAAATATATAAACCAACAAGGGGCAATATTAGCAGCGCGACCTTAGCTGTCAAATGATTTCAAAAAAAATCCCCTCTAATTAGAGGCGCCGACCGGGAGCGGAACGGCTGCACCGGAAGTCTGATCGGCCGGAGACCTGCTTGTTTCCTGCGGGGTTGCCGCCTTGCCGGCCAGTGGCGGTCGCTTTAAAAAAAAAGGAAAGTGTGCTAATTTAAGACGTCGCTAATTCAAGGAAAGGCGCAGGGGGTAGGGACCAGATCGGCAACCCGGCCTGGGGGACCCGGCTGCACCGGTTTGCCAATCCGGCTTCGCTCAGGGCTTTCTCAGGCTGCCGACCACCATCGGCTGATAGAGCCGGCTATATCGGAGATTACGTGACTTGGTTGATGATCGGACTCAGCATCATGATGCTCGCGTCCCTGGTACTTTAGAGTCTGTTGCCGCTCAGTTGCCCGGTAAACTCCAATCACGAAAATGCCAACTACTGCCCGGACCACGCCCGGTTTCTCTTGGATCCAAGCTTTTAGATTGGCTAAAAAGTATTAATGTCTTATAATTAGCACTAGTGGAGGCAGTAAAAGTCCTAAAAGGAGGACAAAATGGCAACTTCAGTTGAACGTGGTGGCGGCGCTTCGCCTGCCAATGTGAGCAAGCACCTGAAAGGGATTGATTTCCCCGCGAAGAAACAAGATCTTCTCAAAAAAGCCAAACAACTCAAAGCTGAGCAGGTTGTGATCGACGTAATACAAAAAATGGAAGACCGGGAATACGGCAGCATGGCCGACGTGATCAAGAGTTTCACTCCTGAATCCCGACCGGCAAGCCAAAGAGGACAGCAAGCGGGACAAGAGAGAGGACAGCAATCACGAGGCGTTAAACCACAAAGCAAGCATCACTGACCGGTGGTAAGCCGGATCTCTTCCCCCCTCCCGTCTCCTGCGGGAGGGGGATTTTAAATTCCCCCCTGGCCCTTGGCTTTCGGCAGTTGCCTGTACAAAAATAACCCGCCGAAGCGGGTTATTTGCATCCTTGGTGGCTGTTAGCAGTTCCCTATTTCACGATAAGATCGTTTCGCACATCGGTGACACCCTTAACCGTTCGAGCGACCTCTCCTGCCTTCCGCGCGTTATCCGCAGAATCGACAAACCCGCTCAGTTGCACCACTCCTTGGTAGGTCTTCACATTGATCTGCAGCGTTTTCAAAGACATCTCATCGAGTATCGCAGACTTTACCTTGGTTGTGATAACTGAATCGTCCACATATTGGCCCGCGGTTTCATGTTTTTGGGTAGTAGAGCACCCAAGGAATGCCGATAGCAGTCCTGCACATACCAATACTTTCGCTATACGCTGAAGCTTTGCCATATGGGTCTCCTTTTTATCTGAATCATTTGGCTGAAATTTAGGCCATTAGAATAAAGTATATACAATTCTGCATTTCTGTCAAACCCCTCTTGCCGAACGCAAGCCCTTTACAAGCCAAGTTGTTTCCTTTCTTAAAAACTAAGGGCTCATTTCAGGTAACTGCGCATCATTTCATCAACGACGCATCGCTTTTTCAGGACTTCCTCCAATAATGCCTATGGCTCCTCCATAATGCATCGGGTCTCGATAACGTCGCGGCCTCGACGATCTATAACTCGACGATCTATAAAAAAAGCCTCACCTGAAATACGGTGAGGCTTTGGTTGTTACCTTGTACCGCCGCATCATCCATCGACCGAAGCCCCCCTGGAGGGCCTGCGTCCCTCACGCTTATGCTGCTGGAACTGCGCGGTGATCTGTTCGACTTGATCTTTTTTCAACAGCGCCCTTGCCATCTTGAACATCTCACGCTCTTCCTCCTGCATGTGATGCTCAACCACTTCGTTGAGTACCTTCAATTTGGCTTCCCACCTTTCGTCATCCACTGCCAGACTGGAGAAGGTGCCGATCAGCGTCTTGGCTACCTGATGCTCCTCATAGCCCTCCAGGGCCTTGCCGCGCGATTCATCATGCTGTTCCAGTGCCGGGTACAGAAACCGCTCCTCTCCTTCCATGTGGACTTGCAGTTCTTCTTCGATCTGCGTGAAGAGCTTCTGCAAAGAGGATCTCTCCTTCTTGCCGCCTTTTTCGATCTTGTCGAAGAGGTACCGGACTTTTTCGTGGTCCTGCTTCAGCACCTCGAAAATGTTCATACCTTGCGAGCTGCTTTTTTCGTTAGCACCTTTTTCGTGCGTCGTCATGGTCTACCTCCTGAAAATGGGGTCATACATGGGGGCATCGGTTTCTGGCTTCGGTGGTTTCGTCGGCGATTCCGTGCTTTGGTTCCTTTTACCCGGTCTTACTCCATCCCACGGGGCCTCGGCTTCTCCGAACTGGCGAAATCAGCCTTGGCTTCTCCTTCTGAGCCGATGTCGCCGGCGCCGGTCTGTTTGAGAATCTCCAGACCCCGTTTTTTCCACTCGGCGTTATCGCAATGAACGGAGAGCAAGATGCCCCCCTCTTTTATGCGGCCCTCGTACCTTTTTGCTTCATACTCCGGGATACCCATGCCGATCAGCGCGCCGGCGATGCCACCGATTACGCCACCGGCGCCTACTCCTGCAAGCAGCGCTACTATGGGACCCGCTGCGATGAACGGTCCGACACCCGGAATCGCCAGCGCGCCTATTCCGGAAAGCCATCCCAGCGCGCCGCCGATGACAGCGCCCGTTCCTGCCCCTGCAGTAGTACCTTCGGGGACTTTGGTATGTTTTTCGTGGGCGAAGTCTTTAGTGCCGACATTTTCCGAAAACAGCACGGAAATGTCGGTGTTTCTGAAGTCGGCTCTTTTCAGGGCGTCAACCGCCTCTTCCACGTTCTGCCGACTGCTAAAAATGCCGAAAACAGCTGTGTTTTTAGCCATGATCAGGTCTCCTTTCAAGTTTATGTTCCGGTGCCTGCTATTTCTTCGGAGGTTCCGGCACCTTGGCTCCCTTATCGCGGGCCTCCGAAAGGCCTATGGCCACCGCCTGCTTCCTGTCGGTCACCTTTTGGCCGCTTTTACCGCTGGTCAACTCTCCCTTTTTAAACTTGTCCATCGTTTCCCGGACCGTTTCCTGGGCCTTTTTCCCATACTTAGGCATTTGGTTCCTCCTCGTTCCACTCCGGGCCACCGGTCCCGCAAGCTGCAAGCGCCGCAACTGCCGGACTACGTCCCTTGAATAGATTAGACTACACCAACATAATACTCCCACTGGGAGGGTTTAGTCGAGTGCGCCGTCCCGCGACGGCCGCGCCCCCGCCAGCGGACGCGTGCAGCGCGCCTCAACTGGCTTTCCCTAGCGCTTCCCCGATCCCACCTCCCTTTCAAAGGTCGGCAGGATCGCCTTGAAGAAAGCGTTTCTCACCAGTTGGATGACGATCTGCAAGGTGCTGGTCCGCGGCTTCTCCAGCGGTCCGGAAATGTCCGCTTTGGTGGCCACTTGTTGACGCGGCCTGTTTTCCAAAAGCTTCGCGACCCCGCCCACCAGCATTTCGTAGAGCTTATGAAAGAGGGTTTTATCCTTGTCCTTACGCTTGTCGTATACCTTCATATCCTTGAAAAACGGCTTAATGTAACCGGTGACGGCTTCGTTCTTGACGTGCACCTCGGCGACCAGGGAAAACAACCCCGCAGCGACATCGAAATTGCCGTAGGCGCGCAACAAATCGTTCATCGAGGTCAATTGCGCGTTGTCGATCTTGACGAACAGGTCCAAGTCGGGACCGTTTTTTTCGGGCCGGAAATTGGCAGTCACGTTGGTGTCGCCGCTCCCCATGAACCTGCCGCGCAGACTGGCCTTGGCCGGTCCACGGGAGAACTGATTGGAAAAATTGCTCAAGCCGAAGTCGGCGTCGGTTATGAACAGCCGGTAGCGCTCGCCGGCGGCGTCATTCAAAAGCCCCACGTCGCATCTCGTCAGCCTCAACTCGTCTACGCTAATCAGCACTTCCGGCTTGTTGCTGAGATTCTTCGCCGTCTTGCCGACCACCGCCGCGCGTTTTTTTTCGGCGGCGGCAGTCTGATCCGAATGCAGATAATCGATCTTCATGCCGTCGATGGTGAGTTCCTTCAGATGAGCGATCTCGACTTTCGGGGCGTATTCGAAGTCCCCGGAGCACCTCAGCACGCCGCCGGTGACCGTCAGATTTGAGCGTGCGAAAACCGGCTTGAAATAGTCGATGGGGACTTTGGCCAGCTTGATATCCCCCTTGACGGCGGGCACCGGCTCGGCCAGGAAGTTCGCCTTGCCGTCGATGCTGCCGCGCCCACTGCCGAAAATGACCGTATCCAGATGGAAATCAGACGGATAGACCTCGTCCGGGAGATGAATGTTGCGGATGTTGTCGGCCTTGACGTTTAAATGGCTCAAAACGAGAGGTCGCTTGGGGTCCTGATCGATATAGGTGATGCTGGCATCGTTAATCCTCAGCAGGTTGATCTTGAGAGGATAGATATCTTCCACCGCCTGCTGCCAGCCGCGCTGTTTGAGCGAGACCTTGCTGGCGGCCTCGTGTTCCAACTGCGGCAAGTTGATGTTAAGTTTGGGGTCGTCGAGAACGAATTCCGCCACCAGCCTTCCCGAGAGGATCTCCCGCCAATGGATGCTGGTATTTAGATAGGGGAAATACGCCACCGGTGGATTCGGATGCGCCTGTTGCACGACGGTCAGTCCCTTCAGGGTGAGCGACAGACCGATCAGGTGGACGTGCAGTTCCGGCAGCCGGACCGAATACCCTTTCAAATCCCGGTTGACTTTTCTTTCCGTCACCCGGCGCAGCGGTTCGTCAAGGAAAAACGAAGCAATGTAGAGTACCAAGGCGATGGCTGCCAGTATCCCCAAGACCCAGCGCAGCGGTCGTGAGCGGAGCGGTTTTTCAACCCGAGCCAGAGGGCTCTGTTCAGATTTTTCAGCCATGATATCTCCGGGAGCGCGGTTCCAGCCGAACTAACATTAAAATAACCAAACAAATGTAGGTGACGACACTTTATTGTCAATCGCGCTACGCTTTTTTCCCGGACGGCCTGCTTGATGATTACTGTGGTAAAATTCCTCCTGTTTTCGGGAAGAAGATGCGCAATGGTGCACAAGGGGCCGTTTTGGCGGCCGAAGCCGAGTCGACCTATGGGCGGATGGGTGGATGGGTGGAAGGGCGGTTGACGGTGCAACGCGCTAACGCTGCGGACGAGTAAGTAAGGGGGGTAAAAATGAGAGCAATCTGGTCTGGTTCCATCAGCTTTGGCCTTGTCAACATTCCGGTCAAACTTTTCAGCGGTTCCCAAAGCAACTCTCTGGATCTCGACATGCTGCGAAAAAACGACTTGTGCCCCATCAAGTACCTGCGCGTTTGCAAGAATGACAACAAGGAAGTGCCGTATGAGGAGATTGTCAAAGGTTACGAGTATACGGACGGGGAATACATCGTCCTTACCGACAAGGATTTCGAGAACGCAAGCCTGGAAAAAACCCATTTGATCGACATTCTGGACTTCGTGGAGGAAAAGGATATCGACACCAGGTTTTTCGAAAAGCCGTACTACCTGGAGCCCGACAAATCCGGGGTGAAGGCGTATGCGCTGCTCAGAGAGGCGCTGAAGAGGTCGGGAAAGGTGGGCGTCGCCAACTACGTGCTCAGGAACAGAGGGAGCATCGGCATCGTGAAGCCTCTTGACGACGCGCTCATCCTCAATCAAATCCGCTATCGGGACGAAGTGAGGGAGGCGGGCGAGCTGAAACTGCCGACCGGCGAGCAGCTGCGCGAACAGGAAGTGGCCCTGGCCCTTTCCTTGATCGACCAACTGACCGTTAAATTCGACCCCGCTAAATACAGAGACGACTACATCGATGATCTGAAAAAGATCATCGAGGAAAAGGCCCAGGGCAAAAAACCGAAGCCCCAGGGAAAAGCGCCCCAGCCGACGGAGGTGGCCGACATGATGGCCTTGCTGAAGGAGAGCCTCAAACATAAGAGAAAAGAGGCCGCCTGAGCCGCAATGGAATACGCCAATACGCTTCTTCAGGAGGAGAGACTAATGGAAAGCATCCGCTCCGGGGCCGGCGTGCCCGGAAGAAATCGCCGGCAAAAGCGCATCAACGTCGGCCGCAGCGAACGAAAAGCCTCCGTGATCGGCGGGACAACGCTGGCGTTAACGGGGTTGAAGAGCTTCACCAGTAAACGCTTTCTTCCGGGACTGGCGATGGTGGTTGCCGGCGGCCTGCTTATTTACCGGGGCAAGACGGGCCACTGCGACCTGTACCAGGCAATCGGCGCCGACACCTTTCACTCCGGGCACTCCGGCCTCAGGATCGAGAAGGTGCTGACCATCAACAGACCGCCGCAGCAGGTATACGAGTTCTGGCGGAACCTGGAAAACCTCCCCCGCTTCATGCAGCATCTGAATTCGGTGCAGGTTACCGGCGAAAAGACCTCGCATTGGCAGGCCCGGGGTCCGGGCGGGTTGAGCATCGAGTGGGACGCGGAGATGATGGACGATTATCCGGGGCAGCAGATCAGTTGGCATTCAACCGGAGCGGCGGAGCTGCCCAACAAGGGGACTGTCGAATTCACGGCGGCTCCCGGTGATCGCGGAACCGAGGTCAAGGTCTGCGTCGATTATTATCCTCCTGGCGGCGCAGCCGGAAAAGCAGCGGCTAAAATAGCCCATGCCATAAACGCGCAACAATTGGAGGAGGACTTGAAACGGCTGAAACAAATTCTAGAGACCGGAGAAATCGCCACAGCCGAAGCGGGTCGTTAGCCTCGCACGAGATCTGCCGGAAGGATCGAGGAGGATACATGAGAGCTGTGTGCTGGCATGGAAAGCATGACGTGCGGGTGGATACGGTGCCGGACCCGCAACTGCGCAATGCGCGGGACGCCATCATTAAAGTTACCCTTACCGGCGTATGCGGATCGGATCTGCATCTGTACAACGGCTTGATCCCCGGCATGAAACAGGGCGATATCCTCGGGCATGAATTCGTCGGAGAAGTGGCGGAGGTCGGCGCCGGCGTCACCCGCTTGGCAGCCGGGGACCGGGTAGTGGTTCCCTTTCCGATCAGTTGCGGGGAGTGCTGGTACTGCAAGCATGATCTCTGGGCTCTGTGCGACAATTCCAATCCCAATTCCCGGCTGCTGGAGAAGGCCTACGGCGACACCGGGGCAGGCATCTTCGGCTACTCCCGCCTTTACGGCGGCTACTCGGGAGGGCAAGCCGAATATGTCCGCGTCCCCTATGCCGACGTCGGCCCGGCGAAGATACCGTCGGGGCTCTCGGACGAGCAGGTGATATTCCTGACGGACATCTTCCCGACGGGATATCAGGCGGCGGAGAACTGCGCCATACGCGCCGGCGACACGGTGGCGGTATGGGGCTGCGGCCCGGTCGGACTTATGGCCATGAAGAGCGCGACCAAGTTGGGGGCAGGCAAGGTGATCGGCATCGACTCTGTGCCTGAACGCCTGGATATGGCCCACATCGAGTGCGGCGCGCAGATAGTGAACTATCAGGAGCAGGATGTATCGGAAGCGCTGCACAACCTGACCGGCGGCCGCGGGCCGGACGCCTGCATCGACGCGGTCGGCATGGAGGCCAGCGGGACCGGCATCGCAGGCGTGTACGACGCGGTGAAACAGACCCTGAGGCTCGAGTCGGATCGGGCCGGCGCCCTGCGTCAGTTGATCATGGCCTGCCGCAAGGGTGGCACCGTCTCCATTGCCGGAGTCTACGGCGGCTTGGTCGACAAGATGCCGATGGGGGCCGTTTTCGCCAAGGGACTGACCCTGCGCGCCGGGCAGACCCACGTGCAGAAATACCTGAGCCCGTTAATGGAGCTCGTGGAGAAGAAGGAAATCGACACGACCTTTCTCATCACCCACCGGATGGCGCTGCAGGACGCTCCCGCGGGTTACCGGCTCTTCAGGGAGAAGCACGACGGCTGCATCAAGATCGTGATGGATCCGCGAGCGCCTAGCCGGCGCGCACATTAACAGCTTCGCCGGCCAAGGGATCGAGCCGCACAACTGGGATTTCAGACCACCACGCCCAGCGGAAAGCCAAGGCTTGAGACAGACCAAGCTGAACGCATTTGAAAAAGGGCTAAATCGATGACTTAGCCCTTCTCTTGAATCGCCGGTTAGCTAGCTCTGCCGTGTTGCTGAGCGAAGCTTTTACGCGGGACAAAAGACCTTACCACGGTCTGTTGCCAATCAACGAACAACGGTGGTAATCGCTTCCCGAATGAACGAAAGATGGCGCTGTTCATCGGAAAGGTTTGATTGCAGAATCGTGGATATGTCTACGGGGAAATCCTTTTTGCAAGCTTCCTCGTACTTGGAGGTGGTCAACCGTTCGTTGGTTTCCATCGCTTCCAAGGCGCCCTTGGTCCCGGTGAGGCTGCGCAGCGCGGTGAACCCGGTGATTATGAACCCCTTGAAGTCCGAGATCAGTTCCGGTGGAGTGCCACCGAGTTCCAGCACCTTGGCGGAAAGCAGATCGATGTGCCTGCGGTGGTCGGCCTGGAACTGGATCAGTTTGTCCTTGATCGGTTGCTCCTTCACGTTCTTGATTGCCTGGTCATAGGCATGAGTGGCATCTACATCTAATTGGACCAGTTTCTGGAGATTGTCGAGAATTTCGTCCCTGTTCATTGTCTACCTCCGATTAATGCTAGTTAATATTATTCCCTTGTACATTTTACCGCAAAACAGGCGCTTTACATCGGCTCAGGCCAACATACCCGCAAGGCCGCGGCCGAACCTCCCTTTAAACCGCCTATGCCGGCAACTCCCTCAAGTCCATCTTGTGTTCACCTCCTGTTAAATCCGTTGTTGTGCGCACAAGTCAACCAACAACATTATTGCAAATTAATTATTAAAATTATACAATTTATTTGTCAACGTGGTGGTTCAAATTGGAATGGTGCCTTGCAAATGCCGGCACCGTGAACGGATGCAGCGGATAGAGACGATCATAACGAGATTCAGGACCAAAAGGAGAGCGCCATGAGATTCACATCGGTTTTGCCAGTGCTTTTTGCATCTTTTTTATTGACCATTGGCTCCGGTCTCACAGGATGCGCAACAACAGGCGTAGAGCGAGCCACAAAAACTACCAACACCATGGAGACTGTCGAACGCGACTATAAACAAGTCTCGTCGCAGGTCGATGCTACCAACGCTTCCTTGCAGGATTTAATTTCCCCAAGCCACCTCGATTTGAAGAAAGCTTTGGACAACTACACGTACAACGTAGCTAAAATGGAAAAAATCGGCGGACGTCTGGATAAAGATTCAGCGGATATGCGGGCCCAGGGACAAGACTATTTCGCGGAATGGGAGAAACAAGGCGCCACCTACAGCAATCCGCAGATACGACAACTCAGTGATGACCGCCGCTTTGAACTGCGCGACGTCTTTGCCAAGATCCCTGAAGCGAGCACGGAAGTCAGGGGATCTTTGCACTCGTATCTCGTGGCGATCAGGGAGATACAGAATTACCTCTCTACCGATTTAACCCCCAATGGAATCGACGGTATCAGGCCAATCGCCAAAAGAGCGATGCGAGACGGGGAAGACCTGAAGGCATCAGTACAACCGGTGCTCGCCGCTATTGACCATGCGAGAACGGCGATGGCACAGGGAGGCACGGGCAGAGGAACCGCGACGGGCGGGGAGCTGCCGGCAGATCGAAAACTTGAAGAGCCGATGGGAAACGAGGAGCCGTATTTTGGGCAGTAAGGGGCAGAAGAAAGGCTGTGCAGTAAGGGTCAGAAGAAAGGCAGGTGCAGTGGCGAGTCCGAAGCGCTCCCCCGTCCCTCCCTGACAACGGTCGGGGCGAGGGAGGTCGTACAAAAAAAGATGCATCAAGGGTATCCATGCATCAAGGGTATCCGGAAACGGAAAGAGCTTCGACAATGTCGGCAGTGTCGACGTTAACAAGCTGGTATTGGCAAAGATCGGTGTTGATCTCTTTTATTAGTATCCTCTGAGTTTCATACCAGTTAGCGCATTTTTCCGTATACGCTCCAGACACTACCCATTGAGAACCGTTGTTAAGTATTATCTTATCGCCGAAAACGCTGATCTTTTTTATACTATATTCCATCCTAGCTCCTTTCCTAGTGGGAATGGAATTTATGTTGCAACAACAGAAGCGCACAACATTTAAAAAAATTTAACCATCACACATTGTGCGCTTTAGCAGCCGGATGAGCCATACGGGCATATTATATTAGATCGGCCTTTCTGGCAATAACGTATTTAAAAGCAACAGGCCTGATGGCGGTAAAACTAAATCGGCATTTGCGCGGCCCTGTCTTTCTCACTGGTCAGGCAGTACCGCACCTTGGCTTTCCCCGTGCCGAGTGTCATGGTCGTAGGCGATCTGGGCCTCCTTCATGCGTTGAAACCTCTCTTCCGTTCGGCGGCTGACTTCCCTGGCAAGCTGGTTTTCATCGCTGAAACTCCCCAGTGAACCGAGCATCTCGTTAATTTCCGCAGCGGTCTTGACAGCGATATCTTTGTGGCCGAACTCGTGCCGTTTGAGATGCCGCATAAAGTCCTCCCACAGCACCGTCAGTTCGGAATGCGCGCTGGAAGCCGCCCTGCGCGGCAGGTGGTAAATGATATCCACATCGGTCTTCACCGATTTGAGGTAACACCTGCCGTCTTCATAGGCCACTTCATAGCCATACCGAATATCCCAGTTTGTTTCCGCGGCATAGGTCGCTCCATCATCCCATTTGGTGCCATGCTGCCGCATTTGCCTCCGCAACTGATCGGGGTTGCCCCCGTCGACATCATACGACTGGTACTTTTCATTCACCTTCAATTCACAGCTGACCTCCGGCACTGCATGGCCATCACTGGCCAACGCGATCGGGCTGAACATCACTGTCAAAGCGGCAGTTGCGATGATGCGGTTGAGCACAGACATTAACAGCCCTCCGTTGGATTTTCCATGCCAGGAGCTAAAAGAGACAAGTTGCAGGCAGCATAGGGTAAGCGAAAAACAATGTAAGTGACACAGATCACAAACCGGAAAAATTTACGCGTAATGCCTCCGGCTAACCGCCGGCCTCCCAACCGGCATCCGGATCGCACCCACCGCAACCCGGCAGTCCAATGAGAACGCTTCGTCGCTTAACTCATTAATTATACGAACTTTTTTTCTTGACAGCATTTTAGTGCCCATTACACTTCTCCAATCTGAATCTAGCGACGGACCAAGGGGTTGAGCCGAAATAACTAGCCGCGACTTTTCACAAAGGAGGATTAACCATGCAAACGTGTATGACCATACCTTTTTTACCGGAGTTCTCCGGCTGCCTGGTAGAAAACCCTGCCTGCCACTTTGCCATCCGGTGCGGGTTTAGTTACCACTGCCACCACCCAAACCACGCCGACTTTCACACAATCATCGATGCCTCCGTACAGCCCACCGACCTGCCAGAACGATATCAAGCGCTTAGAGAAAGCAGGCGTCTAAAATTCCTGAAGGATATTTCCGAACTGCCAACCGATCTGGGAAAAGAACTGCAATCTCTACTGGGACGCAAACTGTGATTTACCGCTTTATGATCAGGCAACACCCGCCGCTTGGCCAGAAAGAACGTTCTCCTTCTTTTTGTGCCGGCAATCGTCTGATTGCCGGCCACCTCACTGCGAGAATCCACCAACCGTAAAACCGCAAAAACCACGAGCGCCCCGGCAGAGGTGAGAG
>CAIYDQ010000301.1 GCA_903925075.1 uncultured Geobacter sp. | reverse complement strand
GGATATCGACATCACTGTACCCGTCCTGTTTTGCTCCGTTATAATCAAACGCCATTTCCTACCCAGCTTCTACGGTGTTGCGGTGCCGTATTCTTCAAGAGATTTTCTGTGTTTCATACGCATACTCTGGTCACCCTGCGGCGGCGCGATCGGTTCGCCGGGCTGTGCGAGATGCGGCAGCCTGACTGCGGCCGAAGCGCTAGGATTTTGGTATGACTCTGATTTTTTCGCTGCATCACGTATTCTACCCTCTATGGCCCGAATTTCTCCGTCCCTTCTCTCCACTTCATCTATGAGCACGGGAATATCACTTGGTAATTTTTCGTCAAGCTGGCCCTGTTCTCCGTACGCGACATCCAGCTGGCCTTTATATTTTGCAAATTCAGACATTGCCTTTTCGAGTTTGTCGGTGTACTGCGAAGCGTCCTTACCGTACGCCCGTTCCATGATGGCATCAAACCGCTGCTTCTGCATGAGTGCCTGCAGCATCTTATTGTTACTCGCCATTTGAAAAGTATCGGTATAACGCTTTTTATACTGCTCTTTTAACAAATCAATATCCTTTGGAAGTTCACCTTGCGCGGATTTTATTTCTTTTGTTTCCGGCAGACCCTCTCCCATGTACGACTTTGCGAATTGAGAGCCGGACGTTTCACCGGGCTTAATAAGGCGCGACGCCTCCCTGTTTGCAATCGTTTCGAGCTGCTGCTTGAATTGCTCTTTCTCAGTTTCCGGCAGGTCGGCAGTCCTTACCGCTTCGCTTGCCGCCTTGTAGCTTATCGGCTGTGCGTATCCCGGTGCCTGCTGTGCGGCAGTGGATGGTGTAATAGTTGGCCCCTCATGCGGGCCAGGTGTATGTCCGGCAGCTGGGTTGATTGGTTGTAACCCCATGGCCTTTTCATAGTCTTCCGGTGTTACGTTCGTGCCGCGCTCCTGGTTGATCTGTTCGGGTGATTTTACCCCTGCGGCTGTGTCTGCGACAGCTCCGGGGGTGTTTGGTAGCGCGTTAAGCTTCTGCTCGAGCTGGGTACCAGTGCGCTTGTAGATGAGTTTCTGGACATCATCGAGGGCAAAGCCGGGAATAGCAACGGCCTTACGGAGCTCGTTGGGGTCCACCCCTGCGGTTTTCAGTTGGTCGACCAGCGCCGGCGCTGCTTTTTTAAGGCGTTCGACATACTGGGGGTTTGGTTCGTTCGGTTTCGGTTCGAGGCCGTCGAGCTTCACGCCTCGGACACGGCCGAAAAAATCTTTCACCTGGCCGTACGCCTGTTGGTTCTGGGCGTCGTTTGCCTGTTGTATTTTTTTCTGGTCAATGTCTTTCTCTATATTTTGCACCCCACTTGTAACGTCCTGACCTATGCGCGAGATCCCCGCGGTTATCGGCTGCATGCCGGCCTGATAGTTATACGTGTCCATTGGTTATCTCCTTTTCCAAATTGAAATCAGGCCTTCTGCGGCTTTCTGGTCGCTATTGAGATAGTTCTGCAGGTTGCCTGCGAATTCTTTTGCCGCTCCCTGGTCCTGAACCATCTCGGCAAAAGCGTTCGATGTCGCCGTCTGCTTCCGGTTGTACTGTTTTTCTTCCAGCTGGTCGACCCGGGCCGTCTTTCTTTCCGCTCCTTGCTCCGCATCGTTCAGGCGCGTGGCATACTGCTGGTCCTGCTGGGCGCCGTAATTCAATGCCAGGTTAAGCATGTCAGTTACTAAGCCGGCTCCGGCACCAATTACAGTGCCGACACCGGGCATTATTGCTGTTCCTGCGGCGGCACCCGTAGCCGTACCCTTCATATCACCCAAAGCACCAGCAACGCCTCCGGAATCACTTATTGAATCTGCCATAGTGGTCTATCCTTTTCCTGAATTGAGATTGACTTTACCGCCCTCTGAGGTAAATTTCACCGTCTGGCCGGTTGACGCATCAATTGTCGTAAACTCCTGCTGGGTCCATTTTCCCTGTGCGTCACTAAAAGCAGTGGTAGGAGTCGTTACGATATATGTTTTCCCGAGGTAATTAATGACCG
>CAIYDQ010000300.1 GCA_903925075.1 uncultured Geobacter sp. | reverse complement strand
ACACCTCATCTTGTTGTTTTGCGCGTCAGTGCTGCGGTTTGCCGCCTTGCAATTTTGCGGATATACTGCTATCTTTCGGCCAAATTCCCACCGGAGGTCGTTAATGGAACCGATTCACCACCGTCTCATCATCCTCGGCTCAGGTCCCGCCGGCTACACCGCTGCGGTCTACGCGGCGCGGGCCAACCTGAACCCCGTGCTGATAACCGGTATGCAGCAGGGAGGGCAGCTGATGACCACGATGGAGGTCGACAACTGGCCCGGAGATCAGGACGGCGTGCTGGGGAGCGACCTGATGGAGCGCATGCAAAAGCACGCCGAGCGCTTCGGCACCCGGATCGTGAACGACCATATCCACAAGGCGCAGGTGAGCAAGCCCCCCTTCGTCCTGGAAGGCGACAACGGGAGCTACAGCTGCGACGCGCTGATCATCGCGACCGGCGCCTCTGCCAAGTACCTGGGTATTGCTTCCGAGGAGGCGTTCAAGGGTAAAGGCGTTTCCGCCTGCGCCACCTGCGACGGCTTTTTCTATCGCAACAAGCCGGTCGCGGTGATCGGCGGCGGGAGCTCCGCGGTGGAGGAGGCGCTTTATCTTTCCAACATCGCCAGCCACGTGACCATTGTGCACCGCAGGGACCGGTTCCGCGCCGAGAAGATCCTCAACGACAGGTTGATCGAGAAGACCAAGGACGGCAACGTCACCATAGAGTGGAACCACAACCTGGAAGAGGTGCTGGGAGACGCTGCCGGCGTCACCGGGATCAGGATCCGGCACGCGAAGAGCGGCTCCGACAAGGTGATACCGGTGCACGGCTGCTTCATAGCCATCGGCCATCAGCCGAACACGGAGATCTTCCAGGGACAGTTGGAGATGGAGGACGGCTATCTGCGGACCAACGGCGGCTGCGACGGCGACGCCACCGCCACCAGCGTTGCCGGCGTCTTTGCCGCCGGAGACGTGCAGGACAAGACGTACAAGCAGGCCATCACCTCGGCCGGCACCGGCTGCATGGCGGCGCTCGACGCGGATCGGTATCTGGAGATGTTGAAAGGTTGAGGGTTTTGCAACGGATCAGGGGCGGGTTTAACCCCCGCCCTTTTCATGACCGGGGGTTCTCATGCTCGCCAAGGTACTCTCCAGTGCGCTGATCGGCATCGACGCCATCTTGATCGACGTCGAGGTCGACATCGCGCAAGGCCTGCCACAGCTTGCCACGGTAGGGCTTCCCGACGGCGCGGTTAAGGAGAGCAAGGACAGGGTCAAGGCCGCTCTCAAAAACTCCGGTTACGATTTTCCCAACAGAAAGATTACGGTCAACCTCGCCCCCGCCGACGTCAAGAAGGAGGGGGCGTCTTTCGATCTTCCCATCTCCATCGGCATCCTGGCCGCCACCGGCGTCATTCGCAGAGAGCTGTTGCAGCGTTACGTCATGCTGGGGGAGCTGTCGCTGGACGGCGGGGTGAAGCCGGTGCGCGGCTGCCTCTCGGTGGCCGTGGCGGCGCGAGAGGCGGGGCTGGCCGGCATCATCATCCCCGTGGACAACCTGTGCGAGGCGGGGGTGGTCGAAGGGGTGGAAGTGATCGGGGTCAGCGAACTTTCGCAGGTCGTCGACTTCCTGAACGGCACCCTGGCGATCCCCGCCTACAGCGCCGACATCGACGCGTTGTTCAGCCAGGGGGGAGAAGCCGGGGACGACTTTTGCGAGGTGAAAGGGCAGGAGCACGCCAAGCGCGCGCTGGAGGTGGCCGCCGCCGGCTCGCACAACCTGCTGATGATCGGTCCTCCCGGCTCCGGCAAGACCATGCTGGCGCGGCGCATCCCCTCCATCCTCCCACCCATGCTCTTCGAAGAGGCGATCGAGACCACCAAGGTGTACAGCGTCATGGGGCTTTTGGAGCGCGACCACGCGCTGGTCTCCTGCCGGCCGTTCCGCTCCCCACACCATACCATCTCCGACGTCGGCCTGATCGGCGGCAGCAACACCCCCAAGCCCGGCGAGGTCTCCCTTTCCCACAACGGCGTGCTTTTTCTGGACGAGCTCCCCGAGTTCAAGAAGCACGTCCTGGAAGTGCTGCGCCAGCCCATGGAAGACGGCAGGGTCACCATCTCCCGGGCGCTCTCCTCCGTCACCTATCCCAGCCGAATCATGCTGGTAGCCGCGATGAACCCGTGTCCTTGCGGGTATTTGGGGGATTCCGTACATCTTTGCTCGTGCACGCCGCTCATGATCCAGCGCTATCGCTCCCGCATTTCCGGCCCGCTTTTGGACCGCATAGACATCCACATCGAGGTCCCCGCCGTCAAGTATCGCGATCTGGCCGACCGGGGAGAGGCCGAGGGATCGGGGGCGATCGCCGCGCGCGTGGCGCTTTCGCGCGAGGTGCAAAAGGAGCGCTTCAAAGGGACCCGCGTGCGCTGCAACGCGCAGATGAGCGCCAGGATGATCCGCAAGTTCTGCGAGACGGACGCCGCCGGGAACCGGATGCTGGAGATGGTTACGGATCGGCTTGGCCTTTCGGCGCGCAGCTACACGAGGATTCTGAAGGTGGCCCGCACCATCGCCGATCTTGATGGCAGCGCCGGGATAGCTGAGCAGCACATCTCCGAGGCGATCCAGTACCGCAGCCTGGACCGGAAGACGGGGTAACTGGATAACTCGTTATTTTCTCTTTTCAGAACCCGAATCCGTGTTACAAGGACGACGGTGAGCAACGCTTTCGATTGATGGAGGAAACCATGGGGCCTACAGCAGAAAAAATGGGAAATGGTTTTACCTACAGCGACTATTTACGTTGGCCGGAAGACGAGCGCTGGGAGATTATTAATGGAAAAGCGTACGCAATGACTCCGGCCCCGTCGATTCGGCACCAGAAGATCAGTATGTACATCAGTTCCTTGTTTGCTCAACACTTAAAGGGAAAGGGTTGTCAACCTTTTCATGCTCCGATCGATGTTGTTTTTGATGAGGCAAATATAGTTCAGCCTGACCTCCTGGTTATCTGCGACAAGAGCAAAATCACAGAAGCCAACATTCAGGGAGCGCCTGACCTGGTGATTGAAATCCTCTCGCCCTCCACAGCTTTGAAAGACAAGAGGGAGAAAAAGGCACTTTACGAGCGTTTCGGCGTGCGTGAATACCTGATCGTTTATCCGGCAGAGGAGTTGGTCGAGCGTTTTCTTCTTGGTGATGGTCGCTATAGTGCGCCGGAAGTTTTCGGCTGGGACGAGGTCCTTCCCCTTGCCGTCTTTCCAGAGCTGCACCTGAACCTTTGGGAGGTTTTCGACAGGCAGCTTCCGCAGCCTGAGGCGGTTGAGCCGTGAGATTCCATAGTTATGTGCGTTGCCGGATACAAAGAACGCAGCCGAAGGGCGGACGCTCATTCGGGCCTATCACCGTTTGTCCTGGCTTCAAAAAACGTAGCCGACCAGGGAGAAATTCAACTCGAAGCGGGGATCCGGCTTTATCCCTGTAAGCCTCGATGCGCCGCTGCCGCCAGACCTGCTCAGTCCTGTTTGCCGGAAGAAGCATCACGACCAGTTCCGCGTCCGTTTCCTGCCAGGCTTTTTTAACCACAGCTCGATCGCGGAGTATGGGGGGGTGCAGTAAACCCTCTCGCCAGCCCATGAAGCCTCGAGGCCGCTGTTCTCGATCGCGAAGTGGCGATCGAGCTTCTTGTTATGAGCGGCTGAGGCTACGTCAACCGTGAACTGGAACCGCTCATGCATCTGGGCGAAGTCACCAGCCGGCAATGCTTGATCGTCAACATGACGCCGGGATCCGGAATACTTGGTTTGCTGCGGTGATTCTGTGCTTTGAAGCCGACCAGCATGATGCTCCCTCCCTTCACATAACCCGTCGCTCGTCCCTGCGGGCCAGCTCGAAACCGATATCTAGTTACCAAAGTCCCCACCGCCTATCTTATACATTGTTGCAGTATCGCATTGGTCCACTCAACTGCGGCTCGTTTTCCTGGCCGCATGATTAACGACAATCTTTCGTTGAACCCTTCTCCCTGAGGGAGAAGGTGGCCGAAGGCCGGATGAGGGGGATATGAGACATTCCCCTATCGGTTCACTCAAAAGGCGGTTGCGTTCTCTTCTCAGGAGGATCGATCCGCTTGAACAGCGGATGCATTTGCCGCTCAGGAGGATCGATCCGCTTGAACAGCGGATGCATTTGCGGCGCGGGAGGATCGATCCGCTTGAACGACGGATGCCTTTGCCGCTCGGGTGGATCGATCCGCTTGAACGAAGGATGCATTTGCCGCTTGGGAGGATCGATCCGCTTGAACGAAGGATGCATTTGCCGCTCGGGAGGATCGATCCGCTTGAACGAAGGATGTATTTGCCGCTCGGGAGGATAGATCCGCTTGAACAGCGGATGCATTTGCCGCTCGGGAGGATCGATCCGCTTGAATGACGGATGCCTTTGCCGCTCGGGTGGGTCGATCCGCTTGAACGAAGGATGCATTTGCCGCTTGGGAGGATCGATCCGCTTGAATGATGGGGGCGTTCTCCCTTCGCAAGCGGGCGTGTGATCTGCCCCGGCAAAAGTCGTTGCGGCGCTTATAAGCTGAGGTAAGCTGATGACTCCCACGTTTAAAAAAATCGAGGGGTAGGAGTTTTTTCTTTTTGCGGGGTGCAGTTGCCGAGCATCCTGACCCCTTGTTCTTCTTGCCGTTGGCAGGCATCGCGCCGCGGGCCTACACGTCGGCTGCGCCGCCGCTCACTCCTATAGCCGCTCAAAAACAAAATGACAAAAAATTTCAAAGGCTGCGCTGACCTGTAAAAATCTGCTGAATGCACAGCGATTAAGTTGCCTTGCGCGTTTGCCGAGAGCGAGTAGCATTGTGAAATGCCAAAAAGCCTGAGATATGGAGGCTCGAGTTCGCAATGACGATGGATGCGATGTCGATAAACGAGGCTGAACCTCTTCGCTCGGCGGCTCCCCTGAAAACGGTCGCTGAATTCTTTTCGGGAATCGGATTGATGCGGATGGGGCTCGAACGCCAGGGATGGGAAGTCGTGTTCGCAAACGACATTGACGAGCAGAAATGCGCGATTTACCGCGGCCATTTCGCAGACGCCGAGGACCATCTCTTGGAAGGCGACATTCATGAAATAGACCCGACTGCGGTGCCGTCCGTGACCTTGGCAACTGCCTCCTTTCCCTGCAACGACCTATCTCTTGCAGGCGCTCGCAAAGGACTTGCCGGCAGCCATTCTTCTGCATTTTGGGGGTTTATCCGCATCCTCGAAAGGCTGGAACGCGGCAAACCGCCGATCGTGCTGCTGGAAAACGTGACCGGGTTCCTGACGTCCAATCGCGGCTCCGATTTACAGCAGGCGCTTGCCGCCCTCAATGAACTCGGATACGGCGTCGACGCATTCATTCTCGATGCTGCGCGGTTCGTGCCTCAAAGCCGACAGCGTCTTTTCGTGGTCGGTTCGCTCGACAAGCCTATGCGCGTGGATTCCGTCAAGGAGCAATTCCAGTTCTTTCAAAGCGACGCAAGACCGAGAGCGTTAGCCGAGTTCATCCTCTCGCATGAAAACATTCGTTGGAACATCCGCGCATTGCCTTCGCAACCCCGGCGGGCCGACTCCCTTTCCAGTATATTGGAGGATCTCCCGGAAGTATCGTCGTACTGGTGGAGCAAGGAACGCGCACAATACCTTCTCGATCAGATGAGCCCCCGACACAGGGCAATTGCCGATAAAATGATCTGCGACCGGCAACTTGCCTACGGCACGATTTTCCGAAGGGTGCGGAACGGAAAAACTATGGCGGAACTTCGCACCGACGGCGTTGCGGGGTGCCTCAGGACTCCTCGCGGCGGGAGCGGCAGGCAGATCCTATTCAAGGCCGGCGAAGGACGATATGCGGCAAGGTTGTTGACTCCGACGGAATGCGCCCGCCTAATGGGCGCGGAGGGATTCATTGTCGACGCTCCGCTCAACCAGGCGCTGTTTGGGTTTGGCGACGCCGTCTGCGTTCCCGTTATCGAATGGATTGCCGTCAATTACCTGAACCCTGTGGCGAACGAACTGATGAGATGAAGCAAGGCCCTTCCGGCAGGGGCCGCCTTTCCTGCAAAGCCGGAACGGCCGCCTGCCGCGCCCGCACCGATCCGAAACGTTCTCCCGTCCGTCCGCAAGACCGCAGAACTTCCCTCAAAGTTGTACTTAATACAATGATCGGCCGTGGATGTCTGCGTTGCGTTCCTCCGGTCCCATCTTTCGGGCTGCGGGTCGCATCTGACGCTTTTGGCCGACGAGCGAATTTCCTTTTGAATCCCGACGCCCTTTTTCGTGCCCAACCACAATTGATCTTCCATTGGACGGTCTAGCCGTGGTATAAACGGCTAAAAATTAGTATATTTCGCTTACAGGGATCAGAACTAAGGAATGAATAAAGCAATGACGGCATCAAAAAACGGTCCGGCTTTTCTCGAGTTTTTCGCAGGCAGCGGACTGGTTGCGCACGCACTGAAGCCGAGTTTTAAGGCGGTTTGGGCCAACGACAACAGCGAGAAGAAGGCCGAGGTGTATCGCGCCAATCACGGGCCGGCCCATTTCCATCTGGGCTCCATCGCCGACGTGCATGGCGAATCTTTGCCGCAGGCTGCCCTGTCTTGGGCCAGTTTCCCATGCCAAGACCTGTCTTTGGCCGGCTTGACCGCGGGAATTCATGGCGGTCGATCCGGTTTGGTTTGGCAATGGTTGCGGATAATGGAAGAAATGACTTGCTGTCCGCCGTTGCTGGTCGCGGAGAACGTGACCGGGCTTATGTCCCACGCCCGGGGAGCCCACTATCGCCAACTACATCAAGCCCTGCAGTCAAGGGGCTTTAGAATAGGCGCGATTGTCTTGAACGCGGTCCGATGGGTTCCGCAATCCCGCCAGCGCGTGTTCGTGATAGCGGTCAAGAGCGGCGTGGAGATACCGGAAGCGCTACGCTCGGAACAGCCGACGTGGCTGCATCCCGACATGGTGGTGAATGCAGCAAAAGGCCTTGATGACTGGATCTGGTGGAAAATGCCCGAACCTCCGCCGCGCAAGCAGACCTTGTCGGACCTCGTCGAGTGGGACGCGCCGTTTGATCCGCCGGCGCACGCCGCTCGCAACGTCGGGCTCATTTCCGAACGTCACATGAACGAGTTGTTGAAGGCCGAGGTATGCGTCGCGCCGGGATACAAGCGGATTCGGCAGGGCCAACAATACTTGGAGCTTCGCTTTGACGACGTGGCAGGCTGCCTGCGAACGCCGGCCGGCGGAAGCAGCCGGCAAAGCCTTGTTTTCAAAACGGACGACGGCTTGGCGACCCGGCTGCTGACCGTAAGGGAGACCGCGCGCCTCATGGGGGCTCCCGAATCCTACAAACTGCCCGGTACTTATAACGACGGATACAAGGCTATGGGGGATGCCGTGGCCGTTCCCGTTGCCAAGTATCTGGCAAAACATCTGCTGACGCCGTTGGCAAGGGCAATCGAATGACCGAAATCGAAAAAAGGCTTGCCGCATACCAGTTGGAAAACAAACTGACGAGCAAGGGAAAGCTGGCAGCGATCCTCTACGTGTCGAGACTTGCAAAAAAGGAAGGCTTGCCGCTTGACTCGTCAGTGCTGGTCACGGACCAACAAGGCCAAGTTTTGGGTTTGGGGAAGTCCGCCGTCCAGGGGATCTTGAAGGAGCATGGCGTTTCCCGCGTGTTGGCCGAGGAAGGCGGAAGAACCAGCAGGGGGAGTCTTGGCAACATGCAAAAGTACGTGGCCTTTCTGAACGAAATGCACGTTGCCGGTTTGGCTGACACGTCTGCGATCGAATTTTGGTGGATAAGGCGGATCGAGGACTACTTCAACGCCCAGCCGTTCAAGCTGAAATACGACACCGGCAAGTCTTTGCGGTCGATGGTAAGGGATCTTTTAAACCAAGCGGTTAAGCGGCAAAAGGCGACCCCGGGCACCATGTATGCCGGAGCAGTTCTTCAACACCTGGTCGGAGCGAAGCTTTCCCTTATTATGCCGGAAGGGGCGATAAGGTCGCATGGGTTTTCAGTCTCGGACTCGGTAAGCGCCCGAACTGGGGACTTTAACATCGATGAAGTGAGCATTCATGTAACTACTGCTCCAAGCGAGGCGCTTATGCGCAAGTGCGAGGAAAATCTGAACGCCGGGGTAAGGCCGATAATTATCACGACCCATGAAAGCATGGCCGGGGCCGAATCCTTGGCAAGCATTCAGGGGATAAACGGGCGCATCGACATCCTTGAAGTGGAGCAGTTTATTGCGACCAACGTCTATGAGATTAGCCTGTTCAAGACTGCCGCCCGGAAAATCACCGTGGAGCGAATCATCGAAAAGTACAATGAAATCGTGGAAGACAACGAAACGGATCCAAGCTTGAAGGTTCTAATCGGCTGACTTCAGCCACTCGGCGGCCTCGTCCAGTTTCGTCCGAAGACCGGCGCCCATCTCGCACTCCCAAACGACCATCACCCGCCATCCGAGTGCATGCAGTGCGCCGATATTGTTTGATTCGTTAGACACGTTGCGGGCAATCTTTTTAGCCCAGTAATCGACGTTGGTCGACGGCAGGCGAGATCTCTTGCAGCCTTGATGGCCATGCCAGAAACAGCCGTTGATGAAGATCGCGGCGCGGTACTTCGGAAACACCAAGTCCGGCTTCCCGGGCAACTTTCCGTGTATCCGATAGCGAAACCCGCAGGCGAACAATCCCTTCCGAAACTTCAATTCAGGGGCGGTGTTCTTGCTTCTTACGCGGGCCATGATTCTGCTGCGGGTTAGCTTGTCTACCGTGTCCATAGTTCCAAAATAGCAAAGAAGCCTGCCCAATAGCAACACCGCTTGACGAGTCGGGACGGTGCCATTGTCGAGGAGACGAGGCGGACTCGCCCGGCATCGGTCCCCTCTGAGTCAGAATAAAAGCCGCTCGTCCCTCCCTCAAGGCACGGCGAACCCACCAGCAAGCTGCGCAAATCCCCCGCCAATCATGGTCAAATTGAGCAGCAGAACTTCTTCGGAAATGTCCGTCTGCACTCGGAATCGTCGTCTTTCTAATGGAATTGGCGCAATATAATCGACCACTTATTTGACAGAGAAGCAAGTAGCGTGCTATTACTCAGACAATTTATCGGCACCGACTGGCTGTCGAGCTTTTATAAGAGGGGATCATGCAACATCTCCCGAAGTTATACCCTGAAGATTAACAAGAGAGCCGTTCAGGCCAGGCGTAAACTGGCGGGACGGTTTTTGTTATTTCTACGGACCGATCGGCTTCACTGGCGCAGGACCGTAGTTTTTATGAGTGGAGGTGCGAAATGACAAACGGCAAGGTTAAGGGCGCTCTCAGGTTCTGCCGGGAAGGCGGAGCCGGTATGATCCGGGGGAATGAACGCGGCAGATCCGGCGGGTTGCTGTTGGCGCTGCTCGTGTTCAGCCTGCTGCTTTTGAGCGATTTCGCTCTGGCGGAGGAGAAGGACGATTCTCCGGCTGAGGACGCGGTTGCCGATACGACCAACCAGGAACTGCTCCTTTTCTGGGAGGAGAAAGAGCTGTACGTCCAGACCGCCACGCGCACGGCGAAGCCGATCTCCCAGGTGGCGGAGAATATGGTGGTCGTGACCGCCAAGGACATCGAGGACATGAACGCGCACAGCGTTGCCGAGGTGCTGAACCGGGTGCCCGGTCTCTACGTGGATTTCGGAGGCATGGATTTCGGATCCACTGCCTTTACTCACATCCAGGGCTCCGCGAACGGGGAAGACAAGCACATCTCGGTGCTTCTGGACGGGGTACCCTTGAACTTCCTCTCCGGCAACAGCGTGGAAACCTCTACCATTCCTGTCCAGATCATAGAGCGCATCGAAATCATCAAGGGACCGGCGTCTTCCGCGTGGGGGTCCGCGCTCGGGGGGGTGATCAACATCATCACCAAAAACGCCGGGGACCGGACGGCGCCCAGCGGTACGGTGAGCGCATCCTATGGAGAGGCGAATTCTCAGGACTATAACGCCCAACTTGCCGGACGAGGAGGGGCGGTGGGGTATTACCTCTTTGCCGGCAGGCAGCAATCGGACGGCTTGCGCGACAACCGCTCCTACCAAAGGAACAGCCTTTACGGAAAGATAGCCGTTGCCCCTCGTCACGACCTGGACCTTGTTTTCACCGCAGGCTACAGTAACCCTTATTTTAACGGCGGCAACGACCCCTCGCCATTGCGCACTACCGACTCGTTTTCAAAGCTATCTACGCTCTTTGTCACCGGCTCCTTCGACTACAGGCTGACCTCCGAGTTGAGTTTGAAGGGTTCGGCCTACACCTACCGGCAGGACTGGAAATTTTCTTCCAGCCTGCCGTCGAACTTCGCTCTTCCAGCCTATGCCGGAACTCCCTACCGCGGGGCCGAAACCGACGATCAAAGCGAAGGCGGAACCCTGAAGCTTGTCTACTCCGGCGACGTGCACACCGCCGTGTTGGGCATGGACGCAAGCTATGGAGTCATGGACCAGACCGTCGATTACGGGCCGTACGTGCAGGCTAAGTACCACCAGTCGGCCGAAACCTTCTCGAACCCGAACGTCAACAAATTCGGCCTTTTTGCCAACGACACGGTGACCCTTGGCAAATTCGCGGTGACTCCGGGCATAAGGCTTGATCAAAACAATGTCAGCGGCAGCTTTGTAAGTCCGAGCCTCGGAGCCACCTACGAATTCGGCGAGCACACCATAGCCCGCGCCTCGGTCGCTCGAGGGTTCACCAGTCCTCCTTTGGGCTATACCGCGGGAGGTGGATTTTTCGTCAATCCGAGTCCGGGCCTGAAGCCGGAAACGGTCATGTCCTACCAGGTCGGCATCGAATCCGCGGTGATGGATCGTCTGAACGCGAAAGCGACTCTTTTCAGGCACGATTCGGACGACGAGCTGGTGATCGTGCCTGTGCCGACACAGAGGCCATTCAAGGTGGCGGTAAACCAGGGAAAGGTGATACGCCAAGGCTACGAACTGGATTTGGAGACGGTTCCCGTCTACAACGTGTCTCTCAAGGCCGCCAATTCGTTTGTCCACATAGCCAGTTCGAGTCCGCAAGCCATGGTGAATTACTCGTACCAGATCGGCATCAAGTACGACGACCGCAAGTCCATCGTCGCTCAGCTTTTTGGGAATTATGTCTGGTGGAATCAGGACGCGTCTCAAGGCGCCAAATACGACACCTTTATTTGGGATGCGACCGTCACCAAAAAATTCATGCTCTCCAAGGATACGACCATAGCCGCCTTCTTGTCGGTGCATAACATTTTCAGTGGCGCCTACTACACGGTGGCTTCCACGCCCAACCCCGGCAGGTGGCTCGAGGGAGGGTTCAGGTTCGCTTTCTAAAGAGGGTTATGCCGCCGATGTCGGCATCGCTTTTAGTAAGCCTTAAAAACCCACGTCCTCTGGGCGTGGTCAGAGACAGATGGCTCTGCCTGAATTACGCTTTTTTGCAGATAAATACCTGATCTTTTTGATATCAGGAAAGGTCTAGCGCATGGGTTCGACCAATGCCAAGAATTACTGCAGCAACAATACTGGACCGGTGGTGCGTAGCCCCCTTCTAGGGGGCAGATTTTAAAGCCACGTCCTTTGGGCGTGGATATTTACTTCACGAAAAAAGTCCCCCTTTTCCAATCAAGGGGGACTTTTTTATGCCGACATGCAGCCCGAACTACGACTTGGGGCGTGAACGATATTGCAGGTCCTGCTTTATGATCTTTTCCAGGGAGAGATCGTAGAATTCCTTCCTGCAGTCCACCTCGCCTATGGCGCCGGTGCGCAACAGCGTCATCTGCCGGCAGCCGCCGAAACAGATGGGGAGATAGGCGCAGTCCAGGCATTCGTCCTTCTTCCATACATCCATGTTGTGAGATGCGCGGTACTCTTTTATCCCTTCCTGCAGAGTGCCGATGCGCAGGGAGTCATGGGACATGAAAGCCGGGCATTTATAGATGGAGCCGTCGTAGTTGACGACGATGCTGCTGTCGTATTCCACCATGCACGCCGAGATTTGTATTTTCGGCGCGGCGTAGCCGCGTTTCAGGGTCTCCTCGCGTAAGTAAAGGCTCGCCTCCACCAGCCACGGCTCGTAGGAACAGACGCAGTCCCCGCCGAAGTCGGTTGCGCCGCTGTCGCCGGATTTTTTCACAACCGGCGCGAATTGCATTTTAGCCACCTTGTGGGAGTGACTCCTCGGGCTGCCAGGCAATCCAAAAGCGCAGGGAACGACCGATAGTTTTCCCGAGTGAAATTGCCGCCGAGGTTCAATCTGATAAGGTCGCAAATTTGAGCGACGTTGTCGAGGATGGCGTCGAAGCTGCCGCTTCCGGAAGCAAAGGGGCGGCTCGCGTCGTGGGTCTCGCGGGGGCCGTCCAGGGTCACTTTTGCTCCGGTGAGTCCCAGCGGCTTAAGCTCTTGTACCAGCTCTCTGGTGAGCAGTGTGCCATTGGTGACCAGGGAAAAACTGAACTTGGTCCCTGTTCGAGCCGCAGCGGCCAAAAGACGGCCCGCGATATCCTTGATCAGCCCTATGCCGAGGAGCGGTTCGCCGCCATAAAAAGAAAGGAGCGCGTCGTGGCCCTTTTCCATGTGGCCGCTGATCACGGTTTCCACCAACAGTTCGGCCGTATCGGAGGACATGTAAAAATTGCCGCGGAAGTTGTCCTCGTAGCAATAGCCGCATGCCAGGTTGCAGTCGAGGTTCAGGACCACGACGGCGTTGAACTGGCGGCGCGATTTGTTGGCGTTGACGAAGATGTCGCGCATCTCGAGGCGCTCCGCCTCCGCGTCGGGAACCAGAAAGCCCAAGCGAGCCAGCGCATCGCGGTCGGCTCCGGCAACGGTGCCGTCCAGGACGGCTTGCAGCGTTGCCTCGGGGAGTTGCAGCAAGGCCGAGCGCTTGGTCGAGTAAAGAAGGCTTTGGTCCGGCTGGTCCGGACAGGGGTAGATTTTTAGATAGCGCGACAGTCTCATGACGGTTTTTTCCCTGTAAATCCATGGGGACACCTTTCGCCCTGCACGGATGCTTTAATGCTTGGGACTTCAACAGAGGAGTCGGGCGGTAGCGGCTTTGAGAGTCGCCGAGTGGGTTTTTGCTCTGCAGGTTCCGAAGAGAGGGGATTCGTGCGGGTTTTAAACGAAAAGGGGAGTGTATGCTCCCCTTTTGAACGCGAACGCGCTGCGCTTAGATCATATCCGCGATGCTCATGATGCAGCAGCTCATTGGTCCGTCGAGGGTCAGTTCGGTTCCTTCTTCCAGCACTACCAAAGTTACGTTTTCCATTGTTTTTTTATTCTCCTTTTTGAGTGATATTCCATTTGGGGAGCTATCGCAAATCCCAATATGTAATGAAGTGTGTCACATTAAACCCTGGACCAAACCTTTGTCAAGCGTAAAATGTTACATTTGTCTACATTTTTTTACGCGACCCCGTCATTGCACGCATTTTTGTTGAATATTGCCTCTGTTCCCCCTATAGTGGCCGGATATTTTCAGCCCGTGCTAATCGTGCCGTGTGGCCCGAACCGCCTCATACGTTCGCTCTGCGCAGTCGTTTCGTCAACTCCAAATCAGGGAAAAAGGGTACATGCCGCTCTCATTCGCCGCACTCGTTTTTTGGTTGTCTTTGCTCTGCGCGCTCCTGTCGGGCGCACCCTGCGCTCAGGCGGCGGACGTGCTGATCGTCTGCGACAGTCAGTTGAGGCCGGTCGCCGAAATCGTCTCGGGCATAAGGAAGACGCTCACCGCCCCCGTCCGCCTGGTTTCGCCCTCGGAAGTCAAGGGGAAGCTGCTGGCCATGGTGGAAAAGGAGGACGCCAAGGTCGTGGTGGCCTTGGGCAAGAGCGCCCTGGACGAGGCGCTGCGTCTTCCCTCCTCCATCCCGGTCATCTACGACCTGGTCGTGGTCCCGCCCGTGGTGACCAGGCCGAACACCACCGGCTTTTACATGGCCACGCCGGCCAGGGAGTATGCGGAGCTGATCAGAAGCTACCTGCACTCCATCAAAAAGATGGCGGTGGTGGGAACCCGCAGCCAACTGAACGTCCTGGCCCGGGGGGATGTCCCGTCGCAGAGCGTCTTCGGGGTCAGAAATAGCCTGGAGTTCGTGGCCGCGGTGCGGCAGATGGACGAGGCCGATGCCATCCTGCTGCTGCCGGACAGCTCGCTTTTGACTCCGGCCGCCATGGACGAGGCCTTTCTGGTCTCCTTCCAAAAGAAAATCCCGCTGATGGGGATCTCGGAGCAAAACGTCCGGGAGGGCGCCCTGGTGGCCCTGGTGGTCGACACGGTCAACGTCGGGAAACTGATCGGCGAGGCGGCCGCCAAGGTGCTGGACGGCGGCAGCCTGGGGCAGGCCCCGCCGTCTCCTCCCCGGAAGTACTTCATGTACTTGAACGCCTCCACCGCCTCGCGCATGGGCATCCAGTTGCCCCGGGAGATCGTGCGCATGGCCAAACGGGTGTACCAGTAAGATGACTTCGATGCGACGGAGCCCGCCGCTTCCTGCGGCGCTTTTCCCGCACCTGGCGTTAAGCGCGAGAGGGATCCGCCCATGAGAATGACCTTCAAGGCGAAGGCACTGCTCACCATGATCCCGGTGCTGACGGCCATGTCGCTGGTCCATACCTATTTCTCCATCCGCGGCGAAAAGGAGATGGTGCGCGGCCAGATCGCCAAGCGCGCCGAGACCATGACCACCCTCGCCACCAAGACCGGCGAGCTCCCCATCCTTTCGGGTAACGCCGAGCTGCTCAAGGGGACGGTGGCCTTTTTGCGGAGCAACTCGGAGGTCTCCTCGGTGACCTTTTACGACGCCGCCAAAAGGGTGCTGATCCAAAGCGGCTCCGGTCTCGTCCAGCAGACTCCGCCCCCCTTCTCCCCGGACCGGTCCATCTTCATGTCGGAGGAGGCGGACGATTTCGTCTACTTCGCGCCGGTCTTCACCGTGCGCGCTCAAAACGATTTCGACATCTTTCAGGATTCGGAACAGGTCAAGAAGATCCGGGAGCATATCGGCTGGATCAGGCTCGCCTTCTCCAAAAAGTCCATGCGGGAAAACGAGGCGCGCATCGTGGCCCAGGGGTTGCTGCTCGCCGCCGCCTTCTCTGTTGGGGGGAGCGTCCTCGCCTATTTCCTGATCAGCCTGGCCACCCGTCCCCTGGCGCGCATCGTCAAGGTGGCCGACGGCATCGCCCGCGGCGACCTCGATCTGGAGATCGGTCTTGAGCACGGGGAGGAGATGGGGACCCTGGCCCAGGCTTTTTTGACCATGAAGAACACCATTCAGCAGGTGCTGAGGGAGACCGATACCCTGATCCTGGCGGTCCGCTCCGGGAGCCTGTACCTGCGCAGCAATCCCGGCCCCTTCAAGGGGGAGTGGCGCAAGCTGATCACCGGGGTGAACGACCTGACCGACGCCTTCGCCAAGGCCCACGAGGAGTTGAGCGAGGCCAAGGACGCGGCCGAGTCCGCCAACCGGGCCAAGAGCGAGTTCCTGGCCAACATGAGCCACGAGCTGCGCACGCCGCTGAACGCCATTCTGGGGTACGCCCAGATCCTCAAGCGCCAGGAGAACCTCTCCGATCAGCAGTGCCAGCAGATCGACGTCATGCGCTCCAGCGGGGAGCATCTGCTGACGCTCATCAACGATATCCTGGACGTGGGCAAGATCGAGGCCCGCAAGATGGAGATCGACGACCAGCCCTTCAACCTCTCCCTTTTGCTCCGCCAGGTGATGAATCTGACCAGGGTCAACGCGGAACAAAAGGGGCTGCTCTTCGACTATCAGGCGACCGGCGAACTGCCGGAATACCTGCGGGGCGACGAGAGGAAGCTGCGCCAGATCCTGTTGAACCTTTTGAGCAACGCGGTGAAGTACACCAACCAGGGGGGAGTCACCCTCAAGGTGGAGTACCTGCGCCAGGGAACCGAAACCGGCCTGTTCCGCTGCGAGGTGATCGACACCGGCATCGGCATCCCCGCCGAGCAGTTGGAGACCGTATTCGAGCCCTTCACCCAGCTTGCCGCGGACCGGCAGGTCAGCGAGGGAACCGGCCTGGGGCTCACCATCAGCAACCGCCTGGCGGGGCTGATGCACGGCTCGATGGGGGTGTCGAGCGACCCCGGCAGGGGAAGCGTCTTCTGGCTGGAGATTCCGCTCCCCACGGTGGCGGACTCGGGGGCGGCGCTGGAGGTGGCGGAGTATTCGGTGATCGGCTATCGCGGCGAGCGCAAGCGCCTGCTGGTGGTGGACGACAACCCGCACAACGCATCGATGCTGGTCTCGCTGCTGGAGCCGCTCGGCTTCGCCGTGGACACGGCCGGCGACGGGGAGCAGGCGCTGGCCCGGGCGAGCGGCCAGCACGCCGATCTGGTCATCCTCGACCTGGTGATGCCGGGGATGGACGGCGTGGAAACGGCGCAAAAATTGCGCGCGCTCGCGCGCCATCCGGGGGTCAAGATCATCGGCGCCTCGGCCACCGTCTCGGGAAGCCCTCGCAAGGACGCCTTTTGCGCGCTTTGCGACGATTTCGTCGCCAAGCCGATCCGCATCGACCTCCTTTTGGAAAAGATCGGCCGCCAGCTCGGCATCGACTGGGAGCAGGCGCAGGACCATGGGGCGGAAAAAAGGGGAAAGGAGCAGGCAGCGCTATTGACGCCGCCGCGAGCCGAACTGGAGGAACTCCACCAACTGGCGCGCCTGGGGGACATGCGGAAGATCCTGGCCTGGGGGGCGCGCATGGAAGAGGACCAGGCCTATCGCCCCTTTGTGGCGCGCTTGCGGGAATTGGCCGGGGCATTCAAGACCAAGGCCATCTTGGCGTTGGTGGAGCGACACCTGGGAGCGGACGAGAAGCGCTAACGGTTGTAAACGACGCAGCCGCCGGTCGGCGCGAGCAGGCAGCGGCAAACGGCACGAGGGAGAGGGGATGGGATGGGAGAGGGGATGGACACCAAGATGAAAGGGACAGCCAAGGGGAGCGAGGGGGAGTCGTCCGTGCTGATAATAGACGACGACGCCAACAACCTCGCCATCATGACCGAGTTCCTGGAGGAGTTCAACTACACCATCCTGGCCGCCGAGGACGGCGAAAGCGGGGTGCAAAGGGCGCAGTACGCCCAGCCGGACCTGATCCTGCTCGACATCATGATGCCCGGGATCGACGGTTACGAGACCTGCCGCAGGCTGAAGGCGTCGGAGAGCACCAAAGAGATACCGGTGATTTGCATGACCGCCCTGGCCGAGACCGAGCACAAGCTGCGAGGCTTCGACGCCGGGGTGGTGGATTACATCACCAAGCCCTTCCAAAGAGAAGAGGTGCTGGCTCGGGTAGGGGTGCATCTGCGGCTGAGGAAACTGGCCAAGGAACTGAAGGCGTCCCGCGATTCGCTGGAGGAGCGGGTGGACGAGCGCACCCTGCAACTGGAGGAGGCGAACCGGGAGCTGCGCAAGGAGATAGCCGAGCACCGGCAGACCGAAGTGGCGCTGCGCGAGAGCGAGAGGAGATTCCACGCCATCTTCGACCACTCTTTTCAGCTCATGGGGCTGATGACGCCGGCCGGCACGCTGCTCGAGTCCAACCGGACCTCGCTGGAGTTCTGCGGCCTGGAGGAATCCGCCCTGATCAACAAGCTCTTTTGGGAATCTCCCTGGTGGACCCACAACGCGGAGTTGAAGTCCCGTCTGCGGGAGGCGGTCGCCAGGGCCGCGGCTGGAGAACTGGCGCGTTTCGAGATCACTCACAGGGCCGGCGACGACAGCCTCCACTACTTCGATTTTTCCATCAAGCCGGTGCGCGACGAGCAGGGGACGGTGGTGCTGCTGATTCCGGAGGGGCGCGACATCACCGACCGCAAGAAGCTCGGCGAGCAGTTGCGGCAGTCCCAGAAGATGGAGGCGCTGGGGAACCTGGCCGGGGGGATAGCCCACGATTTCAACAACATCCTCACCGTGATCATCGGTTTTGGCAACATCCTCGGCATGCAACTGGGGGAGGGGCATGCGCTCACCCCGTACGTGCAGGATATCCTGTCCGCCTCGGAGCGGGCGGCCGCCCTCACCAAGAATCTGCTTTCCTTCAGCCGCAAGCAGGTCATCGAGCCGGGTCCCGAACGCCTCAACGACATCGTCAGGAAGATCGATAAATTCCTGCTGCGCATCATCGGCGCGGACATCGAATTCAAGACCGTGCTGGCCCCCCAGGATCTGGTGGTCAACGTGGACAGCGGCCAGATCGAGCAGTTGATCGTGAATCTGGCCGCCAACGCGCGCGACGCCATGCCCGAGGGAGGGGTGCTGCTGATCGAGACCGAGCGCCTCGAGGTGAGCGCGACCTTTCCGGGGCCCGTGCTGGAGCCCGGGCAGTACGCCGTGCTCTCGGTCTCGGATACCGGGACGGGGATGGAGGAGGCGGTCAGGCAGAAGATCTTCGAGCCTTTTTTCACCACCAAGGAGGTCGGCAAGGGGACCGGGCTCGGGCTTTCCATGGCGTACGGCATCGTCAAGCAGCATAACGGGGAGATCAGCGTCCAGAGCGAGCCGGGGCGGGGAACCACCTTCAAGATCTATTTTAAGCTGATCGATGCGCAGGGCGACCGGAAGGGGTTGGCCGTGTCGCCTGCTCCGGTGGGAGGGACCGAGACCATTCTCGTGGCCGAGGATGATCAGGATGTGAGAAAGTTCCTGGCGCACACGCTCCGGGCCTTCGGCTACACGGTGGTCGAGGCCGTCGACGGCGAGGACGCGCTGGCCCAGTTTGGGCGCCACAAGGACCAGATCAAGCTGCTGATTCTGGACGTCGTCATGCCCAAGGCGAACGGCAAGGAGGTCTACCAGGGTATCCGCAGGTCAGGAGCGACCGTGCCGGTGCTCTTCGCCAGCGGCTATGCGGCCGACATCGTCAACGAGAAGGGGGGGGCGGAAAAGGGGGTGGATTACATCTCCAAGCCGGTGACGCCGCATGAGCTGTTGGCGAAGGTGAGGGCGGCGCTTGCTTAGAGGAGGGGACGCGCGTCAGGCGAAGACGTTGATCAGCATGCCGACGGAGTAAGGGACCATGGTCATCAAGCGATAGTAGACATCCTTGACGTTGTTGGAGATGTTGTGCGTCAAGGTTTTCAGCTTCGAGGGCTGGACGCCGGCGGCGAGCACCGTGTCCGGCACCGCCACGTAAACGGGCTCGTCGTCGTTGCTGCGGTAGGAAGCGTCGACGGCCGCCTTGTTCAGTCCTTTGGCCAGCAAACCTGCGCCGGAGCGGGAGCCGCCGGTAGCGGCCCGGCCATTCTGGCGACGGCTCGGCGCGGATGCCGTCTGTCGCTCGAAGCTGTGTTCTTCCTCGCCGCCTAAACGGACGTCGTCGAGAGGGCCGGTGACAGCCCCGCCTGCGGCCATCTCGGCCTGGTTGGCCCGATACGAAGCCAGGGCGCTGGACTGGCTGGCGACTACCTGAGGGATGTTGAGCAGTTCCGGGGGGATGACGTCGTGGAGGGTTATCGGCTCTTGCTCGGTGCCGGTTCCCTGCGATTGACGCTGCTCGGATTGGCGCTGCTCCGATCGGCGTTTTTTGGCCTCAAGCGCCTCGTCGGTGCCGGGGAGGATTCTCCTGACTTGGCGAGGATAGATTACTACTGGTACAGAGGTACTTATCGGTCTAATCGGTTCCTGCATGGGCAGCCTCCACCCCTGGCTTATCGGCGATTCTCGACGGAACTTTAGCGGCTGCTAAAAAAATATCCTGACCGGGCCCTTCCCACCGTGATCCTTGGGAAGCCCGACGCCCGGGTCCGAGGTGGTGTGACCTTGATCATTATAAGGACAAAATTGGGCAGGATGCAAGCCTGTAAATTAATTCGCGCTCGCGAACCCGTGGCCCGGTAGGTACGCGTCGAGGTACGAAACGCGACGTTGCGGTGCCGGCGTCGAGGCATTACCCGCGTTTCGCGAGGAGGAAACTACCATGAAATTTCCCGTTTCCCAGCTCATCTCCCGGGTCCATCCTCCGCCGATTTCCGAGGTGAAGGGGTGGCTTACCGGCCTGGAACCGCCACTGCCGCTGGTCGATCTCTGCCAGGCGGTCCCGGATTATCCTCCGCCGACGGAACTGACCGATCATCTGGCGGAGTTGACCCGCGACCCGTTGACCTCCCGCTACACCCCCGACGAGGGTCTGCCGGAGGTGCGCCAGGCGGTTTGCGCCGGGTACCGGACCCTTTACGGAGCCGAGATCGATCCTGGTCAGGTCTGCCTGACCATCGGCGCCAGCCAGGCGTTCTGGCTGGCCATGGTCACCCTCTGCCGCGCCGGCGACGAGGTGGTGGTGCAACTCCCCGCCTACTTCGACCATCCGATGGCGCTGCAGATACTGGGCATCCGCTGCGTCTACGCCCCCTTCGACGAGGCCTCCAGGGGGGTGCCCAACGTCGGCGCCATTGCCGGCCTGATCACCGAACGCACCAGGGCCATTTTGTTGGTGACGCCCAGCAACCCGACCGGGGCGGTGATCCCGCCGGAAACGGTGCGCGAACTCCACCGCTTGGCCCGGCGGCGCAACATCGCCCTGGTGCTCGACGAAACCTACAACAGCTTCATCACCGGCGGCCTGCGTCCGCACGACCTCTTCGAGGACCCGCGCTGGGACGAGCATTTCGTGCAGATAGCCTCCTTCGGCAAGACCTTCGCCCTTACCGGCTACCGGGCCGGCATGCTGGTGGCCTCGCAGGAGTTCATCGGCCACGCGCTGAAGGCGCAGGACACCATGGCGGTCTGCCAGCCGCGCATCACGCAGCACGCGGTCAAGTTCGGGTTGGAGCGTCTGGACGGGTGGGTGGCGCGCAATCGCGCGATGATGGAGCGCCGGCACGAGGTGTTCAAGGCGGAGTTCGCCCGGCCGGGGAACCCTTTCCGCCTGGCGGCCAGCGGCCCGTTTTTCGGCTGGGTGCGGCACCCCTTCGTCGGGGCAACCGGGAGGGAGGTGGCCAGGCGCCTGGTGCGGGAGGCCGGCGTGCTGCTGCTGCCGGGGGAAGCGTTCGGGCCGGGGCTGGAGGGATATCTGAGGCTTGCCTTCGGCAACATCAAGGAGGACGCCATTCCCGAGGCGGTGGCGCGCTTCCGGGAGTTCCCGACGGACTCGCCGGCCGACGGCGGCCGGGACGCCCTCTTCCCCAGCCCATAGTACCGCCGTCTTCCGGCGCTGGGCGGGCCTGGGCGGAAGAGAGTATAATGTGAGCGTGGCAGTTGGCTCTCTAATCTTTGCCGTCTCTTTGCGGGGCACCCCCATGGTAGAAAAAGATTGCTCCTTCACCATCATGACCTACAACGTCCACCGGCTGATCGGCATCGACGGGCAGACCTCGGCCGCCCGCATCGCTCAGGTCATCGACGGCTGCCGAGCCGACATCGTGGCCCTGCAGGAACTCCCCGGGGCCAGGTTTCGCCCGGAAGAGGGGGGGACCAGCCAGGAACTGGTCCACGAACTGGCGCAACTGGGCGCGGAAAGCGGCTTTCCCTTCATCGAGCGGGAGCGCTGCGGCAACGTGGTGCTGAGCCGTTTTCCCATGCGGCTGGTCAGGGCCGGCGGGCTGCATCCGGAAACCAGGCGGCGCTCGATCGTGCCGCGCGGCGTCTTGTGGGTGGAGATCGAGATCTGCGGCCGCACGCTGCAGGTGGTCAACACCCACCTGGGACTCACCCCGCCGGAGCGCTCCTCGCAGGTCAAGGTACTCAGCGGGGCGGAATGGCTGCAGCATCCGCACTGCCTCCCCCCGATCATCCTTTGCGGCGACTTCAACGCCTTGCCCAGCTCCGCCGTGCACAAACGGCTGAAGGACGTGCTCAACGACGAACAGGAGAGGCTCAGTTTCGGGCACACGGAGTGGACCTTCCCCAGCCACCGGCCGATGGTCAGGTTCGACCATCTGTTCGTCTCCCCCTGCCTCAGGGTGGAGAGCGTGCAGATTCCCCGCACCGAGCTGACTCGCGTGGCTTCCGATCATCTTCCTTTGCTGGTCCGGCTTTCGGTCATCTGAATTTTTAGCCGCAGCCGGCGCCGCAGCCGATTTTTTAACTGGAGTTTAGCCGCGGATAGCGGTACAGTTATCGCCGCCAGAAACGACCAGCGCCCAATCCTGACCGTGCCTATGCCATGGTCATATAAAAAAACGGAGAGAGAAAAATGAGCGAATTCACGGACATGCCGGAAGACATGGAGGTAGTGGAACCTATCTTCGAGAGGGTTCTGCAGAATACGGGCGTATTGCTGGAAGTCTGCCTGGTGAAGCACAAGGGGCAATACGAGGCGGCGCTGTTTTTCAACATGAAGTACAAGCCCGGTCCGCCTCTGCCCCGCCCGCTGGAGGCCGTCTCGGGACAGTCCACCCACTGGATGGGGGTGCGCCCGAAGGTAGGGTTGACGCAGGAAGAGGCGGAGAAGGTCGAGTACGAGGTGAAAGGGATCAACGCCTTGTACCGCATTCAAATGAAGGACGAGTGGGGCACCGGCGCCTTTTAAAGATTGGCATTTGAACCGCGGAGACGCGAAGTACGCGAAGAAAAAACCAGACAGTTGCAAAAAGAGAGGCCGCCCCCGTCGGGAAGCGGCCTCTCTTTTGTTTCCCCCCGAAAGGCCTTGCCTACATCTCCACTCGGGTCAAAACCCCCTGCAGCTTGCTGGCCGGCAGCTTGTTGAACTGGACGAAGTTCGGGGTGAGCTTCTTGATGGCCGAGAACACCTTCCAGACCGGGTTGTTGGTGGCGATGTCCTCGACTCCGTAGAAGATGACCTTCTCGACGATGCCGTTTCTCTTCAAGAGCCCCTCGATGTCGATCACCTCCATGTAGCCGGCGAAGATCTCGAAGGATTCCAGCCCGGGCCCCCGCTCCGCGGTCAGCTTGAACTTGACCCCGAACGGCTCTTCGGTCCTGATGATGGAGATGAAGACGTTGCGCTCGTAGATGATGTTGCTGCGGATGATGCAGTGCACCACGTAGGGCGGCACCACGTGCCACTCGCGGGTGAAGAAGAGCCCGGTCCCCGGGATGGTCCTCCCCTTGGCGTAGATCTGCTCGTAGGAGAGCAGGAAGGTTTCGATGTCCAGCGGCCGCAGCGCCCGGTACAGGGCGCGCTGCCCTTTGGTCCAGATCAGGATGGTGAGGAAGGGGACGCCGGCCAGGATCAGGGACCAGTAGCCGCCGTGGGGCAGTTTGTTGAGGTTGGCGATCAGGAAGATCAGGTCCACCAGGGTGACCAGGATGGCGATCGGCACCTTCCACTTCTTGGTGGTGTGCCCAAAGATGATGCTCATCATGATGCCGGTGATGGTCATGGTGCCGGTCACCGCCAGGCCGTAAGCCGCCGCCAGGTTCTCGGACTTCTTGAACAGCAGCATGATGAAGATCACCAGGATCATCAGGAACCAGTTGACGGAGCCGATGTAGATCTGGCTCTTCAGGTGGCTGGAGGTGTAATCAACCTTCATGAGCGGCATGATGCGGGTGGTGATCCCCTGGTAGACGATGGAGAAAACGCCGCTGATCAGCGCCTGCGAGGCGATCACCGTGGCCAGCACGGTCAGGATCAGAAAGGGTATGTAGAGGAGCTGAGACTGCCCCTGCACCATGCCGAACAGGGTGTTCTTGGTGTCCGGGTGGGCGAGCAGGAAGGCTCCCTGCCCGAGATAGTTGATCACCAGTGCTACGAACACGAAGTACCAGGCCCTGAGGATCGGCTTTCTCCCCAGGTGCCCCATGTCGGCGTAGAGCGCCTCGCCGCCGGTGGCGCACAGGATCACCTCGGAGAGCACGAAGAAGCCGGAGAGGCCGTTCTCCATGAAAAACTTGACGGCGTACCAGGGGGAGGCGGCCTTGACGATGCTCGGATGCCCGGAGATGGCGATCAAGCCGGAAACGGTGAGGGCGGCGAACCAGAGCACCATCAGCGGGCCGAAGGCGCGGGCCACCTTGTCGGTCCCCTTGAACTGGAAGACGAACAGGGTGACGGCGATGCAGGCGGCGAAGAAGATCAGCGTCCCCTGCGAGAGGTTGGCGCAGGCCGGTATCAGCACCAGACCCTCGACGGCGGAGAGGATACTGATGGCGGGGGTGATCACCCCGTCGCCCAGGAGCAGCGAGACCCCGACGAAGGAGAGGAAACTCACCAGCCCCAGGTAGCGTCCCCCCTTCAAAAGCCGGACCAGGATCTCCTTGAGCACGATGGTGCCCCCTTCCCCCTTTCTGCCCAGGCTCATGGCGAGCCAGGCGTACTCGACGCTGACCAGGATCACCAGGGTCCAGACGATCAGCGACAGGATGCCGAGGATGTTGGCTTCGGTCGGCTTGGTGAGGGCGAAGATGACGGTGAGTGTATAAATCGGGCTGGTGCCGATGTCGCCGAATACCAGGCCCATCGACTTGACGATGCCGCCCCAGAAAGACTCTTCGTGCTTGTGCATGCGCTGGCGGTCCTTTGTGCTTTGGATTAACTGCGCACTTATAGCACTAGAGCCCTCCCCAATACAACAGAAATCCCCGTTTGCCCTTGACTTTGCCGGGCATTGCTTGTAGTTTAACTCGTTTCTCTAAAAGGCTGGAACCACAGCGCGGAGGCCGTTTACATGGATTACAAAGACACACTGAACCTGCCCCTCACCAACTTCCCGATGAAGGGAAATCTCCCCCAGCGCGAACCCGAGATGCTGAAGCAGTGGGAGCAGGTCGATCTCTATAAGCAGGTGCAAGAGGCCGGCGCCAAGCGGCCGCGCTACGTGCTGCACGACGGCCCCCCCTACGCCAACGGGCATATCCATATCGGCCACGCGCTCAACAAGATACTGAAAGACATCGTGCTGAAGAGCAAAAGGATGACCGGCTTCGACGCCCCCTACGTGCCGGGGTGGGACTGCCACGGCCTCCCCATCGAGCTGCAGGTGGAAAAGAACCTCGGCTCCAAGAAGCACGAGATCTCCAAGCTGGAGATGCGCAAGCTCTGCCGGGAATACGCCGCCAAGTTCGTGGCCATCCAGCGCGCCGAGTTCGAGCGGCTGGGGATCTTCGGCGAGTGGGAGACCCCCTATCTCACCCTGCACCACAGCTACGAAGGGGCCATCGCCCGCGAACTGGCCCGCTTCGCCGAGAACGGCGGCCTCTACAAGGGGAAAAAGCCGGTGCACTGGTGTTCTTCCTGCGGCACGGCGCTGGCCGAGGCCGAGGTCGAGTACGCCGACCACAAGTCCCCGTCGGTGTTCGTCAAGTTCCCGCTCAAGGAGGATCTCGGGGAGGCGCTGCCGGAGCTTGCCGGCAGGAACGCGTCCATGGTGATCTGGACCACCACCCCCTGGACGCTGCCGGCGAACCTCGCCGTCGCCATCCACCCCGAACTCGACTACACGGCGCTCCTGGTGAACGGCGAAACGCTGATCGTCGCCGACGGCCTGAAGGAGAGCTTCCTGAAAGAGATCGGGGCCGAAGGGGAGGTGATCGCCACCTTCCCCTCCAAGCTTCTGGAGAAAAAGCTCTGCCGTCACCCGTTCTACCAGCAGGATTCGGTGATTCTCCTGGGCGAGCACGTGACGCTGGAGGCGGGCACCGGCTGCGTGCACACCGCACCCGGCCACGGCCAGGAGGACTACGAGCTGGGCCTCAAGGAAGGGCTGGAGATCTACAACCCGGTCGACAACCGGGGGCGCTTCTACGAGAACATCGAGTTTTTCGCCGGCCAGTTCGTTTTCGACGCCAACAAGAGCGTGATCGAGAAACTGATCGAGACCGGCGCGCTGTTGGCGCAAAAGGAAATCTCCCACTCCTATCCGCACTGCTGGCGCTGCAAGAAGCCGATCATCTTCCGGGCCACCGAACAGTGGTTCATCTCCATGGAGAGAAACGGTCTGCGGGAAAAGGCGCTGGCCGAGATCAACAACGTGAACTGGATCCCCAAGTGGGGCCGCGAGCGCATCTACGGCATGATCGAGAACCGGCCGGACTGGTGCGTCTCCCGGCAACGCTCCTGGGGAGTGCCGATCACCGCGTTCTATTGCAAGAGCTGCGGCGAAGTGCTGGCGGACGGCCGCATCATGCACCATGTCGCCGACTTGTTCACCGAGCATGGCTCCGACATCTGGTACGACTGGGAGGCGGCGGCCTTTCTGCCCGAGGGGACCGCCTGCCCGTCCTGCGGCAAGACCGACTTCGACAAGGAAACCGACATCCTGGACGTCTGGTTCGACTCCGGGGTCTCGCACGCGGCGGTGCTGGAACTGCGCCCCAACCTGGGGTCGCCGGCGGACATGTACCTGGAGGGAAGCGACCAGCATCGCGGCTGGTTCCACTCCTCGCTCCTGGCGAGCGTCGGCACCCGCGGCCGCGCCCCCTACAGGAACGTGCTCACCCACGGCTTCGTCATGGACGGCTCCGGCCGCAAGATGAGCAAATCGGTGGGCAACGTGGTGGCGCCCGAGGACGTGATCAAGAAGTTCGGCGCCGACGTGCTGAGGCTCTGGGTTGCCGCTCAGGACTACCGCGAAGACCTGCGCATCTCCCAGGAGATCCTGACCAGGCTCTCGGAAAGCTACCGCCGCATCAGGAACACCTGTCGCTACATCCTGGGCAACATCCACGACTTCCAGCCGGAAACCCAGACGGTGCCCTACGCGCAGATGCCCGAGATCGACCGCTGGGCCATGCACCAGCTGGAGCTTTTGAAGGAAAAGGTGCTCGCCTCCTACTCGGACTGCGAATTCCACATCCTGTACCACGCGGTGAACGGCTTTTGCACGGTGGAGATGAGCGCCTTCTACCTGGACATCCTGAAGGACCGGGTCTACACCAGCAAGGATTCCTCGCTCGCCAGGAGAAGCGCCCAGACCGTGATGTACGCCATCCTGGGCGCCCTGGTGCGCATGCTGGCGCCGGTGCTCTCCTTCACCGCCGAAGAGGTTTGGGCGGCGATGCCGGGTAACCGCGAGGCGAGCGTGCACCTGGCGCTGTTCCCGGCGCTCGACCCCGGCGTCAAGGACGAGGCGCTGTCGCAGCGCTGGGAGAAGGTGATGAAGGTGCGCTCCGAGGTTTCCAAGGCGCTGGAGCTGGCCCGGGTGAAGAAGGTGATCGGCCACTCCCTGGACGCGGCGGTCGCCATCAAGGCCACGGGCGACACCGCCGAGCTGCTGCGGGAATTCCAGGGAGAATTGGCGGCGATCTTCATCGTCTCCAAGGCGAGCGTGGAAAAGGAGTTGACGGGCGAAGTCTACCAAGCGGAAGGGGGCGAGGCGCTGGAGATCGCGGTGAGCGCGGCCCCGGGCGAGAAGTGCGAGCGCTGCTGGTGCTACGACGAAGAGATCGGCCGGGACGCCGAGCACCCGAGCCTCTGCCCGAAATGCCTGACGGCGGTGAAATGACCTTACCTGGACCGGGATACTTGCCATGAAACTGAGATACATCATCCTGTTGGCGGTGTCGGCGCTGGTGCTGGTCCTGGACCAGGCGACCAAGCTCTACATCGACCGGAGCATGGCGCTGCACAGCTCCATCACCGTCATCAGGGACTTTTTCAACATCACCTACCTGCGCAACAAGGGGGCGGCCTTCGGCATCCTGGCCAACTCCAGCTATCGGCTACCCTTCTTCCTGCTGATCTCGGCGGTGGCGGTCTGCGTGATCGGCGTGGTGATCAGCCGGCTCAAGGAAGAGCAGAAGCTGGCCGCGCTTTCGCTGTCGCTGATCTTTTCCGGCGCGCTGGGGAACATGATCGACCGGGTCAGGCTCGGCGAGGTGATCGATTTTCTCTACTTCCACTGGTACGAGCATTACTGGCCGGCCTTCAACGTCGCCGATTCCGCCATCTGCGTCGGGGTCTTCCTGCTGGGGATCGACATGTATCTGGAGGAGCGCCGGGGGAAATAGGGATAGACCTGGGTCAAAAGCCCCTCCCCCTCGATGTCTCTCCATAGCGGTCCCTCCCCCTCTGATAACGGGAGGGTGAAAACGCCAGGAAAGGTAGGTTGCGTTGAAAGGGTTCATCTTGAAACGCAACATGGCGCTGCCGGCTGCATGGCGACTGGCGCCGGCATGGGAACGTCGCGTTTCGTGCCTCAACGCGACCTATGAGTGCTGCATGACGGGCGATAATGGTGATGGCGATTTTCTTCCGGGTCCTACAGCAGCGAGTCGAAGAATTCCTTTAGTTCCGGCGGCAGGCGGCGCGCCCGCATGCCGGGTCCCACGCAGGCAAGCGTCACCCGCGCCTCCACCAGCAGCTTGCCGTCCTGCTTCCTTTTCACCTGCTGCGCCGCGACGAAGGAGCTGTTCCTTACCGCCGCGATCTGCGTCTCGACCTCCAGCAGATCGTCCAGTCGCGCCGGTGCGCGGTAGTTCACCTCCAGCGCCACCACCGGAAAGATCACCCCCATCTCGTGCAGATCCTTTACCGAATGCCCCCGCTCCCTCAGGAACTCCGTCCTGGCCCGCTCCATGTAACAGATGTAATTGGCGTGGTACACCACCCCGCCGGCGTCCGTGTCTTCGTAGTAAATCCTTACTTCCATGCAGGCCTCTCCGCGCCAAATCGACGTTGTTTCTTCGCGCTCTTCGCGCCTCTGCGGTGAGTGATCGAGTCCCGCATCCTGATCCTCACTCCGCCTCCTGCACCCGATCCGGTCCCAATCCCAGTATCCTCTCGTACACCGCCCGCACCGCCCCGGTGGTCTGCTCGTAATCGGACATCAGGGAGTCGCCCGGGTTCTTCAACATGCTGTCGTAACCGAGCCTGCGGGCGAGTTTGTTCAGGTACTTGCGCGGCCCGCCCAGGTCGTTCATCGAGTAGTCGTGGATGATCCGCAAGCGGTTCTCCAACCGGCGCAGGAACCGGTATCCGTCGGAAAGCGCCTGGTAGTCCGGCTCGGACAAAAGGGCCAGCTGCCGCATGGCCTCCATGGCGAGCAGCGTGTTGCAGCTGCGGATCTCCGGGTGCTGGCAGCCGTGGGCGAGTTGCAGGAACTGGACGATGAACTCGACGTCGACCATGCCGCCTCGGCCGGTCTTGATGTTGTAGCTGCCGAGGGTCTCCTTGGCGAGCTCCACCTCCATGCGCATGCGCAGACGATGGATCTCGCTTCTTACCAGGTCCTCGGCTCCGGCGCCGTAGACGGTGCGCTCGATCACCCGTTCGATCGCCTGCTGCAGCGGCGGCGGCCCGAGGGTGACGCGCGCCTTGGTGAGCGCCTGACGCTCCCAGATCTGGGACTCGCCGTCGTGGTAGTTCTGGAACGATTCCAGAGAGGTCACCAGCGGCCCGGCGTTGCCGGAGGGGCGCAGCCGCGTGTCGATCTTGTAGGCGTACCCCTCGCGGGTCTGGGTGGTGAGCACCAGGATGATCTTCTGGCCGAGCTTGGCGAAGTACTCGCGGTTGCTGATGCTCTTCTCGCCGTCCGTCATCCCTTGGCCGTCGTAGATGTAGATGATGTCCAGGTCGGAGTGGTAGTTCAGCTCGAAGCCGCCCAGTTTCCCCATGGCGACGACGGCGAAGGAGGCCTCGCGGGGCGCCGCCCCGTCTTCCGAAACAAGCGGCCGACCGAAGCGGGAAAGCTCGCCGACCGCCAGGCGGTGGGCCGCGGCCAGGCAGACCTCGGCCAGGTTGGTGAGCTGCAGGGCGACCTCGGGCTGCTTCATCTTGCCGTAGATGTCGTTGATGCCGATGCGCAGGAACTCCTCGTGCCGGTAGCGGCGCATGGCGTTCAACTGCTCCTCGAAGCCGTCCGCCACCGACAAGAGCGCGTCGAGTTCCGCCGCCATGGCCTCGCGCTCCTTCAGCAGATAGGCGTAGCCGCGGGTGATCATGCTGTCCAGCAGCTCCGGATGGCCGATGAAGATCTTGGAGAGGAACTCGGACATGCCGAACATGGAGGTGAGCAGCTTCAGGATGTCGCGGTTCTCGGCGAGCAGCGCATAGAAGGAGGAGCGGGCCCTGATGCTGCAAAGGAAGCGCTCCAGATTGGCCAGCGCCATGTCCGGGTCGGGGGAGGCGAACACCTCTTGCAGCAGCAGCGGCGCGATTTTCTCCAGGATGCGGCTGCCGCGCTCGGTGAGGTTCAGCTTGGGAGGGCCGTCGCGCAGCACCAGCAGGTTGTCGTAGGCCGCGTCCTGCTGCTCGAAGCGGCGCTCGGCCAGCATGTCCTTGATCAGTTCCGGGTCGGCCTTGGGATCGAAGAAGAAGTAGACCTCGGGGAGCACCTCCTCCTGAATGCGCCGGTCGCGCGACAGGAACAGATCGCCGTAGATCGCCGACACCCCCTTGCGGTGCCCTTCCAGGGCCTCCCGGAAACGCTCGGCGCCGTCCTTTCGCAGGTAGCCGCAACGCCTAGCCAGCGCTAGCATCTCGTCCTCTTTGCGCGGCAGCGCGTGGGTCTGGCGCTCCTGCACCACATGGATCCGGTGCTCCACCGTGCGCAGGAAGCGGTAGGCCTCGGTGAGGGCGACGCAGTCCGCCTCCTTGATGATGCGGGAACTCCTCAGGGTCTGCAGCGCCCGCAGGGAGTTGCGCTCCCTGAGCTTGGGGTTCTTGCCGGCGTAGACCAGTTGCAGCGCCTGGATGAAGAATTCTATCTCCCGGATGCCGCCGCGCCCGAGCTTGATGTTGACCTCGCCCTCCTGCGACCTGGCCAGCGAGGCGTCGATGCGCTTCTTCATCGACATCATGTCCTCGATCAGGTTGTAGTCCAGGTAGCGGCGGTAGATGAAGGGGTCGAGCGACGCCAGGATCTGCTCGCCCAACTCCAGCGAACCCGCCACGGGCCTCGCCTTCATCATGGCGGCGCGCTCCCAGGACTGCCCGTACGATTCGTAGTAGACCTCGGCCGAGCGCATCGAGGTGGCGAGGTCGCCCGCCTTGCCGTCCGGCCTCAGTCCCATGTCCACCCGGAAGACGAAACCGTCGCCGGTCACCTGGGAGATGGCGCGGCTCACCATCTCGGCAAGCTTCGCGAAAAAGGCGTGCAGCGAGATCTTTCCCTTGAGGCCGTCTCGGCCGTCGGGGACGCCGGCCGACTCTCCCCGGTCCGAGGAGAAGAAGTAGATGAGGTCGATGTCCGAGGAGAAGTTCAACTCTCGTCCCCCCAGCTTGCCCATGCCGATGATGGTGAACTCGGCCTCGACCGGGCCGGCGGGGGTGAGGGCCATCGGCGTGCCGTGCTCGCGCACCAGCTCGCGCAGGGCCGCCTCGTAGGCGATCTGCAGGGTCGCGGCGGCCAGCGAGGCGAGCTCCGCGGTCACCTCTTCCAGGGGCGCCAGGCCGTTCAGGTCGCGGGCGGCGATGCGCAGCATCTCGGCGTACTTGAAGCGGCGCAGATGGGCGAACGCCTCCTGGTAGGAGACCGCCTCCGGCAGCCGGCTCCTGAGGGCGGCGAGCATCTCGGGCTCGGTGCGCCGGCGCATGATCTCGCGCTCCAGGAAGAGCCGCTGAAAGTAGGAGGGGTCCTTGCAGATGATGTTGGTGAGGAAGGGAGATGAGCCGCAGATGTTCATCAACTGGGCGAGCAGCGAGCGGCGGGAGCAGAGCTCCCGAAGCGCATCCCGGCCGACGATGGTGCCGATGCGCTCCACCCCGTTGAGCGCCATGTCGGGAAGCGGCGTGGCCAGGGCGGCGACGGCGATTTCAGGGAGCCATGGCGCCGGCAGCGCCTCGCCCAAAAGGCGCAAGTTCTCGGCGGAGCGGGCGCCGTAACTGAAGCCCGACTCCTCAAGCAGCGCCGCCAGCTCTTTGGCGGCTTCGCCCGCGAGCACGCGGGGAATCAGCTCGGTCAACTCGGAAAGACGGCTCATTGCCCGACCAGCGCCTTCAACTCCCGTTGGTAGTCGCCCCTCACCACCCCCTTCTCGGTGATGATGCCGGTGATGTAGCGGGCGGGGGTGACGTCGAAGGCCGGATTTCTCACCTTCACCCCTTCCGGCGCCGTGCTCACCCCCTGGACCCGGGTGACCTCTTCGGCGGCGCGCTCCTCGATGGGAATCTCGTCGCCGCCGGACAGTTTCAGGTCGAGGGTGGAGAGGGGGGCCGCCACGTAGAAGGGGATCCTGTTCTCCTTGGCGAGCACCGCGACCGAGTAGGTGCCGATCTTGTTGGCGGTGTCGCCGTTGGCGGCGATGCGGTCGGCGCCGACCACGCAGAAATCGATCTCGCCGCACTTCATCAGCCAGCCGGCCATGTTGTCGGTGATCAGCGTGACCGGAATGGCGTCCTTCATAAGCTCCCAGGCGGTGAGCCGGGCGCCCTGCAGCCAGGGGCGGGTCTCATCGGCGAATACGCGGATACTCTTGCCCGCCTCGTGGGCCGCGCGGATCACCCCGAGCGCCGTGCCGTAGCCGGCCGTGGCCAAGCCGCCGGCGTTGCAGTGGGTGAGGATGGAAGCCCCCTCCTTGACCAGCGCCGCGCCATGCTTGCCGATCGCCCGGCAGATCTGCAGGTCTTCCTGCTCGATGCTGATCGCCTCGGCTTTGAGCAGCTCCCTGATCGATTTCAGGTCCAGCTCGCGGTGGGCGAGCGCCACCCGTTTCATGCGCTCCAGCCCCCAGACCAGGTTGACGGCGGTGGGCCTGGTGCGGGCCAGCACCTCGCAGACGTTTTCCAGTTGCCGGAAGAAGGACTCGAAGGTGTCGGCGATGATCTCGCGGGCGCCCAGCGCCACCCCCATGGCTGCGGCGATGCCGATCGCCGGCGCCCCCCGGACCACCATGCCGCGGATCGCCTCGGCGACCCCGGAGAAGTCCGTGTATTCGCGATAGACCTCCTCGGCGGGGAGCCTGGTTTGGTCGATCATGATCACCTTGTTGTCGCGCCACTCTATGGTTCGAAAGGACATAAAAACCTCGGGCTAAGGGATAACATCGGGCAAAGGGCAAAGGGAAGGGCTAAGGGCTAAGGGTGACGGCTTAAGGCCGGGTGCGAAAGGTTGGGCAGTTCGGCAGCCCCGAAAGAAAGGCGGGCGAACACAAGGTTCGCCCCTACGTAGTACGCGCTTTGGTAGGGGCGAACCTCGTGTTCGCCCTGCGCGTCAGTACAGTCATTCCGGTGACAGTTAAGGCGGCGCTTGGGTTCGGCTTGCCTTCCATTAGCCCTTAGCCTTTAGCCCTTCGCCCTTCGCCCGACTCTTTACCCCTTCAATTTCTTTTCCAACAATTCATTCACCAGGGCCGGGTTGGCTTTGCCCTTGGAGGCGCGCATCACCTGGCCTACGAAAAAGCCGAACAGCTGGTCCTTGCCGCTTCGGTACTCGGCCAACTGGCCGGCTTCCTTTTGCAGCACCTCGTCGATGATCGCCTCAATGGCGCCCGAGTCGGAAACCTGAAGCAGGCCCTTCTCCTGCACGATGCCGGCCGGTTCCTTGCCGGTTTTATACATCTCGTCGAAGACGGTCTTGGCGATCTTCACCGAGATGGTCCCCTTGTCGATCAACTGCAGCAGTTGGGCGAGCAGCGCCGGGGTGACCGGGCATTCGGCGATCCCCTTGCCGTCCTCGTTCAAGGCGCGGGTCATTTCGCCCATGACCCAGTTGGCCACCGCCTTGGGTTGGCCGAACAGGGCGAGCGCCTCCTCGAAATAGTGGGCCAGCTCGCGGCTGGCGGCGAGCACCTCGGCGTCGTATTCGGAAAGCCCCAGTTCGCTCTGGAAGCGCGCCCTCTTGGCTTCGGGGAGCTCGGGAAGGGTAGCGCGCACCCGGTCGATCCAGGCGTCGTCGATGATCACCGGCACCAGGTCGGGATCGGGGAAGTAGCGGTAGTCGTGCGCCTCCTCCTTGCCGCGCATGGAGCGGGTGGTGCCGGTATTCGGGTCGAACAGGCGGGTCTCCTGGATGATGCGTCCCCCTTCGTCGAGGATCTCCGCTTGACGCTCCATCTCGTATTCGATCGCCTGCTTGATGAAGCGGAAGGAGTTGATGTTCTTCAGCTCGGCGCGGGTGCCGAAGACCTTGGAGCCGACCGGCATGAGCGAGACGTTTGCGTCGCAGCGAAAGCTCCCCTCCTCCAGGTTGCCGTCGCAGATGCCGAGGTAGACCACGATCTGATGCAGTTTCTTCAGGTAGGCGATGGCCTCGTCGGGGGAGCGCATGTCCGGCTCCGAGACCACCTCCAGAAGCGGGGTGCAGGCGCGGTTCAGGTCGACGCAAGAATTGTCGCCGACTCCGGGGATGTCGGCGTGCACCAGCTTGCCGGCGTCCTCCTCCATGTGGATGCGGGTGATGCCGATCCGCTTCTTTTCCCCTTCCACCTCGATGTCAAGATGGCCGTTCAGGCAGATGGGAAGGTCGAACTGGCTGATCTGGTAACCCTTGGGGAGGTCGGGATAGAAATAGTTCTTGCGGGCGAAGACCGAGCGCGGGGCGATGGAGCAGTCGGTGGCGAGCCCCGCCTTGATGGCGAATTCGACCACCTGTTGGTTCAGCACCGGCAGCGCGCCCGGGAAGCCGAGGCAGACCGGGCAGGTCTGGGAATTGGGCTGGGCGCCGAAGCGGGTCGGGCAGCCGCAGAATATCTTCGTGTCGGTGGTGAGCTGGGTGTGCACCTCAAGCCCGATGACGACCTGGTATTTCATAGATGAACTCCAAAAAATCAAAACCAGTTAGCCACGGAGAAAATCTGAGAAAATCCGAGAAACAAAAAGCTTAGGGGTAAGACCAAACCTCTTCTAGTCTCGAGTTGTTTCAGAACTGGTTTCTCCGTATTCGTGTTTAACAGTAGTTGGTTTAACCCGGCCTTGTCTGAGCCTTGCTCGGATTTCCTCGGATTTTCTCCGTGGCCAATGCCTTTGCCTTTAAAGCGCCGCGTTTCTTTTGTGCCACTCCGTCTCCCTTTCGAAGGCGTAGGCGGCGCTCAGGATGGCTTCCTCGCCGAAAGGCTTGCCGATCAACTGCAGCCCGATGGGAAGACCGTCCTTGCAAAAGCCGGCGGGCAGCGACATGGCGCAGGTGCCGGCCAGGTTCACCGGTATGGTGAAGATGTCGGAGAGGTACATCTGCAGCGGATCGGCCAGCTTTTCCCCGATGCGGAAGGGGGGGGTCGGGGCGACCGGGGTGAGCAGCAGATCGACCTCCCGGAAGGCGTTCAGGAAATCCTGCTGGATCAGGGTGCGCACCTTCTGCGCCTTCAGATAGTAGGCGTCGTAGTAGCCGGAGGAGAGGGCGTAGGTGCCGAGCATGATGCGGCGCTTGACCTCGGGGCCGAACCCCTCGGCGCGGCTTTTGGCGTACATCTCGGCCAGCCCCTTGGCCGCCTCGCTGCGGTGCCCGAAGCGGACGCCGTCGTAGCGGGCCAGGTTGGAGCTGGCCTCCGCGGTGGCGATCAGGTAGTAGGTGGCCACCGCGTACTCGGTGTGCGGCAGGCTCACTGCGCGGATTTCCGCGCCGAGGCTTTTGTAGAGCGCGATCGCCTCGTCCATGGAGCGTTTCACGTCCGGGTCGAGCCCTTCGATGAAGTACTGCTCGGGGAGGCCGATCTTCAGTCCCTTGACGCCGGCGCCAAGGCCGGCCAGGTAGTCGGGGACCGGGGTGTCGACCGAGGTGGAGTCGAGCGGGTCGTAGCCGGCGACGGCGCCCAGCATGATGGCCGCGTCGGCGACGTCGCGGGTCACCGGGCCGACCTGGTCGAGCGACGAGGCGTAGGCGATGACGCCGTAGCGGGAGACCCGGCCGTAAGTGGGCTTGAGGCCGACGCAGCCGCAGTGCGAGGCGGGCTGGCGGATGGAGCCGCCGGTGTCCGTGCCCAGGGTCGCGGTCGCCTCGCGCGCGGCGATGGCCGCCGCCGAGCCGCCGGAGGAGCCGCCGGGCGTGACCTCCAGGTTCCAGGGGTTCTTGGTGGCGCCGAAGTAGCTCGACTCCGTCGAGGAGCCCATGGCGAACTCGTCCTGGTTCAGTTTGCCGACGATTACCGCGCCCTGCGCCTTCAGCCTGGCCACGGCCGTGCCGTCGTAGGGAGGGACGAAATTCTCCAGCATCTTGGAGCCGCAGGTGGTGCGGATCCCCTTGGTGACGAAGATGTCCTTGAGGCCGACCGGGATGCCGGTCAGAAGAGCCGCGTCGCCCGCGGCGATGCGCCGGTCGGCGGCCTCCGCCTCGGCCAGCGCCGTTTCGGGGGTGACCGTGATGTAGGCGTTCACCCGGTCGTCCACCGATTCGATGCGGGCCAGCAGGGCGCGGGTCGCCTCCACCGAGGAGAGCTCTTTCGCCAGCAGTTTCTCGTGCATTTCGTGTATGGTGAGGTCAAAAATTTCCATTAATTGCGCTCCGGAAAAGCTTGAATGCAAGGCCCGCGTCCGGGCCGCTACTAGAATCTATGAGAAATGGAGAGCGCGCCGAACGCCCGGGGACTGGCCCCTCGGAACGCGGTGCCTGTCCCCCTAGACGCCCGAACGTAGAACGTAGAACGGCTACTCAATCACCTTGGGCACCACGAAGAAGCTTTCCGCGTGTCGGGGGGCGTTGGCGAGGGCGCCGTCCAGTCCCAGGACCGGGGCGAGCCGGTCCGGCCGGAAGGCGTTCTCCATCGGCACCGCGTGGGAGGTCGGGGTGATGCCGTCGGTATTGAGCGCGTTGAGCTTCTCCACGTAGGAGAGGATCGAGTCCATCTGCGCGGTGAAGGTGTCCAGCTCCGGCTCGGAAAGCTCCAGCCGGGCGAGCCTTGCCACATGCTCGACCTCAGCTCTCGTGATCTTCATGCCTGCTCCAAGGTGCGTGCGGGCACGCCCTGATAAATTAATAGTTGCCCCCGGTTATTAGCATGAACGGGGAAAAAAGGCAAGGAGAGGGGCGGGAAGGCATCGCTGACGCATGATAGCGCTAGCCAAGGTCCGCACGCTCCAGCCTATGGGTTGTTGCGCTCTAGGTTGATGACAGTTTCGCCAACACCCGAGACTTAACGCTTCATGAAGCCCTTTGCCACCTATCCCGCGGCATTT
>CAIYDQ010000299.1 GCA_903925075.1 uncultured Geobacter sp. | reverse complement strand
CATCCTCTCGGCCAAAGCCTGCGAGTCATGCGGAGAAAGAAGACGCGCCGTCGAATTTTTAAAGGATGCTCTCACTGTGGCGCAAGGAGAAGGGTTCGTTCGGTGTTTCGTCGACGAGGGCGACTCGATTTCCAAGTTGATCCATGAAATACACAAGGTCGCCCTCGCGGAAGAAAAAAACGGGGAAGGGAGCCTTTGCGTCGAATATCTGGAGCGGATTCAGTACGCCATGGGCGCAATCCCCGCAGTCGCTCCACGCCCATCCGGGGTGAGTCCGGAACCGGTTGCGCCCCTCCTTGAGACGCTTACCGCGCGCGAACAGGATATTTTGGAGAAATTGGCAATGGGCTTATCCAGCAAGGAATTAGCCGATAGTTTATATATTTCCGTCAACACCATCAGTTATCACCTGCGCAATGTCTACTCGAAGTTGGGCACCAATAATCGCGTCCATGCAGTTGCCCTGGCCCGCCGCTTTGGCCTCATCAAATAATTCCGACCGGGATTGCAGTGATCGGGAATGTAGGAAAGGAGTCGAGTTTGACAGACAAATTGAAGGTGCCCAAAGCCATGCAGCCGATATTCGATGTCGTTGCCGGGATCATCGACGAATTCTGCCGACAACATCTGAACGACGAGTACTCGCGGGTCTCGCAAGAACTGGCCGCTGCCCTCTGCCGCAAGCGCCCCTCGCCGCTGGAGAAGGGCAAGCCGGAGCAGTGGGCCTGCGCCTGCGTCTACGTCATCGGCAGCACAAATTTCCTGCACGACAAGACCCAGACTCCCCATCTGCCGCTGGGAAGGGTTTGCGAATTGTTCGGCATCGGCAAAAGCACCGCGACCGCCAAGGCGCGCGGCATCGAACGGCTGATGGGCATCAGCCCACTCGATCCCCGTTGGACCCTGCCGAGCAAACTCATGGACAACCCGTTCGTCTGGATGCTCACCGTGAACGGATTTGCCGTCGACATCCGCACTGCGCCGTTGGAGATTCAGGAACAGGCGTTCAGGAAGGGGCTGATCCCTTTTGTGCCTGGGGAAAAAACGTAGAAATTCGCCAGGCAGCAGAGACGGAACGTTGAATCGAGGACTTCGCCTTCAGCGCCTGATAGCATGCCAACATCCTTCTACGGCACGTTCGATCATGCCATCATCCAACTGAATGAATCCAAGGGCGTGGTTGCGGGCTATGGCGAGCAATGGGCCGAAACCCAGCTCAAAAAGAATCGCCAGCGGTAAATCTTTCACTATCTGTTTTTCCAGCGCTTCGTAGAACAAATCGGTAGTGATGTCCCTTTCTTTCTTGCCGAAAAGTTTTTCGCGCCTGTGGGCAACGCCATAAGGAGAATGGTGAAACTGTTCCAGGAATTTGAACTCCATGGGGGAGGATATGCAGTAGCCGAGAAGAGTTTTTGCTATATGGAGGAACCTCTCTCGGATGGAGCTGCTCTCCGGATATTGGTCATTGATAGCGTCGAATATCCGTTTTTTCAAGTCTGAATGTATTTCCACTATGAGAGCGTCTTTGGTCTCGAAATAGATATAAATAGTACCGGCGCCCACGCCTGCCATCTCCGCAACCGTAGCCATTGGTGCTCCGTGGAATCCATGTTCAGCCACCAATTCCAATGCGGCTTTCATAATAACGGCCCGCTTATTTCCTCTTTTCACTATTGCACCGTTCGCAACTATTTGTTTTGGCATTGAGCCTCACTTTCCATTTCCTAAACCGACCACCCTTCCAGCATAGTCGCGGCTAGCAGCGCGCAAAGCGTCTGTTCGCCCCGCCTGCTAACAGGCGGCTACCTTGAACCAGGAAATCATCCGATTCAGTTCGCCGGCTACGCCCGACAACTGCTCCGAGGCCTCCCTGACCTCGGCGGTGGAATCCTTGAGCGAGCCGGAAATGGCGGCGATCTTTTCCATGCTCTCCGATACCTCTCTCGATGCCTTCGATTGATCGTCGGTCGCGGTGGCGATCATCTGGGCCATCTCCACCCCATGCTCCGAGACGCCGACGATGGCATCGAGGGATTTGCTGGCCTCGCCGGAAAGCTTCATCCCCTGCTCCACCTTGCTTTTGCCGGCGTTCATGGCGAAGACCGAGCTTTCGGTGTCGGATCGGATCATGTGAATGATACCGGCGATCTCATGGGTCGCCTCGGCCGTGCGCTGGGCGAGCTTGCGCACCTCGTCCGCAACCACGGCGAACCCCATCCCCTGCTCTCCCGCCCTGGCCGCTTCGATGGCCGCATTGAGCGCGAGCAGGTTCGTTTGATCGGCGATGTCGTCGATGACGTTGAGGATCGAACCGATGGTCTTCGAGTTGTCGTTGAGCTTGGCGATGCTGCCGGCCGCCGCCATCACCGCCTCTGAGATCTCCTGCATCCCCCGGACCGACTCGGCCACCACCCCCTTGCCGGTCGTGGCCATCAGGTGCGCCTTTTTGGAGGAGGAGGCGGAATCGTGTGCGTGCCCGGCAACGGTCTGCACGGTGGCGCTGATCTCGGTCATAGCCACCGACGATTGCGCCGTTTGGCTGACTTGTTCCTGGGCTCCCTGGTAGAGACAATCGGCGGTGTTTTTCAGCCTCACCGAGCCTGCGGAAAGTTGGCCGATGGAATCTTTGAGTAGCTTCGCTATCTCCAAAAGTTTCGTCGTTGCCTGGTTGAAATGGACTGCCACTATTCCGAATTCGTCCTTCCTTCCCTCATCCATGCGGATGCTGAAATCGCCGGAACCGAAGCCGGCGGCTACCCTGGAAAGCTCGTCGATCGGCTTCGTTATCGACAGCGCTACCCATCTTCCCAGGAATATGGAAACGAGCACGGCCAAAAATGCGATGGCTATGATCAATGTCGTAGTGGTTTTTACCGCCGATCTTACCGATTGAACGGTCCCTTCCTGGCTAAGCTTGGCCACGGCGACATCACGGCCGCTGAGTTCGATCTGCTTGCCGACCATCTCCCTCATCTCTTGATTGAGCTTCGCGACCTCTTCCACGTTGATCAAAGAGGCGCGTATCTTGTCGGCTACGCCGTTCTTATCCAGGAAACTCGCCTTTACCGCGTTCAGCGCCGCCAGGGAATCGCCCAAAAGCCTGCTCTCCGTCTTGAAGCCTCCCTTGTGCAACTGCCCCTTGAGTTTATTCGCGCTGGTATCGACCTTGTTGAATTCGCTGCGTATCGTGGCGACGATCTTATCGAACTCGGCGAGGTTTTTCACCGACAGGCTGTAATTGATGAGAGACTCTATCGCTGCGCTGGAAAGTATCGTCCCCGACGACAGTATCAAGATCGCGTTGGTGGCGGAAAAGCTTCCGGCGCTGGAGGACATATGGTCGGAACGGCTTATCTGAACCGCCGTCGACTTTGTTGCCTCCGCTTTGGTGCAGTCGAGCAGATAGGATATTTCCTTTTCGGCTTCTTTTGTGGATTGAAGTGCGGTAGTGTGCATAGCCGCATCTTTCGACGAAAGGAATTTGAGGTATTGATCTTTGGAATCGGCAAGTTTGTCGATCAGATTATCCAATCGTTTTCCGAAATCTTCCCGGGATCTTTTCTCCGTCCAGTGTATCCTTCTCAGCCACTGCAACTTATTCAGGGGCACGGAGAGATCCGCGTGCTCAACGGTTTCTCGGTCCGCACCGTTCAAGACGAGGGTGCAGTAGCTGCCAACGTTATTCAGCGCATCGGTGACTTCGGCGATGAACGAAACCTGTTCGTTGCCGTCGGTGTTGTTGTAGATGTTGGTGACCATTTCTTCGGTCGCGCCGTGTTGCAGTTTCCTGATCGAGGCGTCGAGCCCCTGCAGTTTCCCGGAGGAGTTCGACAGGTTCCCCTTCATGGCGGACACGGCGGCAAGCGTTTCCTGCTGCAATGACAGTCTCTTCAAGGTCATGGCCTCGATGGACTTCGTGACCCTGGTGAACTTGTCGTGTTCGTACTCCCTGGTCGATCCCAGGTTTGTCAATTCCTCCGCAGCCTTGATCTCTTCCTCAAGCGATTCCGTGCTCTTGGCTGAGTTGGTCTTGAAATCGGCGACGGCATCGGAGACCGCGAGTTTCATCAGGTTCGCCGCATGGGTCTGCAGCGTACGCTGGTGATTGAACGTCTTGATCTGGTAAGGAGTCGACTTCTGGGTCAGCTTGAAAATATTGAACTCGATAAGGCGAATACCGACGACGGCGGCTGCGGCTATCGCCGCCATCAACAGCAGAATCGCCACCGAGTTGAGAACCAGCTTGCTCCTGATCTTCATGAATGGACTCCTTTACTCTCTCAGCAAAACAGGTATTTCTCCATCTCAATGGCGGCGGCGGCCACTCGACGTTTTGCCTGCAGGAGCCCGGGAGGCTGGTAATCGGTAAACCTGTGCGTATCGGAGCCGATAGGGAAAACGCCATCCGTATCGGCGAGGTAATTGGCTCCCTTTCTGATCGATGCTCCGCACTTCTCGGCACCGTTGGCAAGGAAAACCTGGACAACGTCCGTTAAAATTTCCTTTTTGGCGGGGCTTAGCCGCTCGGCTATCTGCTCTGCGCGCAGGGTGGCGCTTTCCATGGCGAAGATGTTGATGGCGATGTCGGCGAGCGCCATGAGAATTTCCTGTTCGTTTTTAAGCTGATCCCGATGTTTTTTTACTCCCCTATCGACAAGCCCCATGTACACCCGCTTGAGGTTGGCCAGCAGTCGTTTTTCGGCGGCGAAAGGCGCCTCGCCGCCCTTGTCGGGCTCTGCCGGCGTCAACGGTTCCAAAGTCTTCGCGGCCTCCGTTTCCGGGGCGATTTCTCCGGCGTGGATGCGCCTGAGCAGCATGGTGGTGACGAAGATCCTGTTGATTTCGTTGGTCCCTTCGAAAATGCGGTTGATCCTCTCGTCGCGGTAATATCGTTCCGCGCCATACTCCTGAATGAAGCCGTAGCCGCCATGGATCTGGACCACTTCGTCGGTTACCTTTGCCAGCATCTCGGTGCAGAACACCTTGGCCACGGAGCATTCCATCGCGTACTCCTCGATGCAGCGCTGATACAGTTCGTAATAGTTGGCGCTCTCCTTGGGAACGGTCGCCAACCGGGCATCGATCTGTCCTGCCAGACGGTAGAGCAGGGATTCCGAGGCAAAGATCGCCGCCGCCATGTCGGCGATCTTCTCCTGAATCGCCCCGAAGCTGCTGATGGGAGAGCCGAACTGCTTGCGCATGTTGGCGTAGGCGACCCCTTCGGCAAAGGCGCTCTTCGCGGTCCCGATAGCCCCCACCGATACCTTCATGCGTCCCAGGTTCAGTATGTTGAAGGCTATCTTGTGCCCCTTGCCTATTTCTCCAAGCACGCTTTCGACCGGCACCCTGACGTCTTCGAACACCACCTGCGTCGTGGAAGACCCCTTGATACCGAGCTTTTTCTCTTCGGCGCCGACGGAAAGCCCAGGTGAGTTCCTCTCCACCAGGAAGGCGGTGAACTGCTTCTTGTCGACTTTCGCGAAGACGGTGAAGAGATCGGCGATACTGCCGTTGGAGATGAACTGCTTGGTGCCGTTGAGAAGGTAATGCTTCCCGTCTTCCGAGAGGACTGCCGTGCTCTTTACCCCCAGGGCATCGCTTCCCGCGTCCGGCTCGGTCAGGCAGTAGGCGCCGATCAGGGAGCCGGCCGCTATCTTTGGCAGATAGCGCTCTTTTTGCTCATGGGTCCCGTAGTACACCAGGGGAAGACAGCCGAGACTGCAATTCACCCCCCAGGTAACGAAAAAGGATCCGGTAGGGGACATCTTTTCCGAGGCGTGAAAACTCGTTACCTTGTCGAGTTCAAGGCCGCCGTATTCGGCGGGGACGTCGATCATCAACAACCCCAGGTCGCCGCTTTTTCTTAACAGATCGACGATAACCGCAAAATTCTGGTTTTCGATTTCGTCGCGGTTGGGAATTATCTCGTTGCGCACGAATTGATCGATGGTATCCCCGATCTGTCGCTGCTCGTCGGTGAATTGCTCCGGAGTGAAAACATCGGTGGCTGACGCTTCGGTTACCAGATATTGCGCGCCCTTAAATAGTTTCGCTGCCATTTTTACCTCGCTTTTACCAACAACAGTTGTCCCTTCCATGCCTTCTGCCCGCTCGCTCATGGTTGAATTCGGACCGCCGCTTTCGCCAGACGATCCAGCATCCCGTCGCTTAACATGCGAGACGCGCGCCACAACGGGGTTAGTGGGTAGCGGGTCTTCGGCCGCTGGGAAACGATGGCTTTGAATATGGCGCGGCTGACCAGTTCCACCGGCGCCCCCTTGCGCCCCGTTTCGGGCAACTTGGCCCTCATCTCAGTCATGGCGGATGCGTACCCTGTCCCGGCGTAACGGGGGTCAGGGCCGGAATTTTTATTCCACATCGGCGTGCTGATGTTGCCAGGCTCAATGGCGATTACTTTTATTCCATAGATGTCCAATTCCCTTCTCAATCCGTCGGTCAGCGCCTCGACCGCATGTTTGCTGGCGCCGTAGCTGCCGACCAGGGGAAAGACGAGCCCGCCGCTGATGGAGCTGATATTGACAATGCGCCCCGGAGGATGCGTGCAGTCCCGGCGCGCGCCGAGAAGTGGCAGGAAAGCCTGGGTCACGGCCAACAAGCCGAAAACGTTGACCTCGAACATCTGCCTGACCTCGTCCATCGGCATATGCATCAAAGGGCCGGTTGTCGAAATCCCGGCATTGTTCACCAGCGCGCACAGGCCACGACCGCAGGTCTCCTGCCGGACCGCGTCAACGGCGAGGGCTATCGCGGCGGAATCGGTGATGTCGAAAATCAGGGGAGTTAACGCCGAGCCCAGGTCGGCCGTCACCCGATCCGCGTCGCCCTGTGTGCGCACGCTGCCGAAGACACGGTAGCCGCGGTCGATCAGGAAACGGGCCGCATCGAAGCCGATGCCGGTCGATACCCCGGTAATTAAAACGTTGGGTCGCACGGTTGTTTGCATGGTTGGTCTCCGTAATTTCGGCATCAGATGCGGCGCTGCGAAGCGCTCCAGTAAGGATCGCGAATCTTCTTCTTCAGCACCTTGCCGACGGGGCTACGCGGAAGGGTGGCAATGAAGTCGATGGTCTTGGGCGCCTTTACGGAACCGAGCGTTGCCTTGCATAGGGCGATGAGTTCTTCGGCGCCGACATCGGCCCCGGCCTTTAATTCGATGACGGCTTTCACCGCCTCGCCCCATTGATCGTCGGGGACCCCGATGACGGCGCAGTCGAGCACGGCGGGATGCGTCCAGAGCACCTGTTCCACTTCGCTGGGATAGACGTTGAAGCCGCCGCTGATGATGACGTCTCGCTTTCGGTCGGTTATGTGCAGAAAGCCTTCCAAGTCCAGGTGCCCGACGTCCCCGGTGTGCAGCCAACCGTCGATGACCGTCTCTGCCGTCTTGTCCGGCTGCTTGTAGTAGCCCTTCATGACGATGTCGCCACGCAGGCAGATCTCGCCCGTATCTCCCTGAGGCAGGAGCAGACCCTGATCGTCCATGATGGCCAGGGCGTTGAGCACGGACGGACGGCCGCAGGCGGTAAGACGCTCGTCGGGGGCAACCTTCCCGGCCACGAAATGCTCGCCGGGACGAAGTGCCGCGATCCCGCCGGGGGCCTCCGTCTGGCCGTAGCCTTGATGCATGACGGGACCGAACACGGAAAGCGCCTCCTTGAGTTTTTCGACCGACATCGGCGCGGCGCCGTACATGAAGTAACGAAGCGAGGCAAAGTCGCGCTGCCTGATGCCCGGCATTTCGAGCAGCCGGTAGATCACGGTCGGCGGCAGGAAAAACTCGGTGACGCGCTCCCTTTCGATGGCGTCGAGCAGGGCGGCCGGATCGGGTTTGGTGAGCACCACGACCGTTCCACCGCGCGCGCTCGCGGGAAGCGACAGGAAGCCGGCCGAGTGCGTCATCGGCGCCGCCGAGAGGTTGACGATAGGCTCGCCGGGGGCGTAAGGGGTGTTGATGAGGGAGAAGGCGACCGACACGCCGAGGTTGCGGTGGCTCAGCATCACCCCTTTGGGAAGGCCGGTGGTGCCGCCGGTGGGCATGATCGCGGCCAGGTCGTCGGGATCGCAGTGGATCGCGGGGGGCGTCGCGGGGCGATTCGCGATCCACTGCGGCATCGCTTCGCACCCCTCCATGCTGCCGTCGATGCAGATCAGCTGTCGCAACTGCGCACACTGTTCGCGCAGTTGCTCGACCAACGGCGCGAATGACTTCTGGAAGAAAAGCACCTCGACGTCGAAGCCGTGCAGCAGTTGCTGCTGCTCCGTTAGGCTGCTGCGGGGATTCAAAGGCACCCAGGTAAAGCCGGCGCGCCACAATCCGAGCACGCACATCCAGGACACCGGATGGTTGTCCGACAGCACCGCCGCCTTGGTTTCTTTGGGAAGCCCCAGGGAGGCGAGTGCGTGCGCGACCCGAGAGGTAATGCCGTACGCCTCGTCAAAACTCCAGCGGTGGCCGTCCATCACAAATGCGTCGGCTTGGCCGTTGAGGCTGCGGCCGCGATCGAAAAAGTCGGTGATACTCATAAAAGGCTCCAGGTCATGGTTCTAGGGGGAGATCCGGTTCGCTGTCCAGGCGCCATCGCCAGGTCATGCTCCGGCTCCCGTCCTTAAGGGACAAGGTCAGGTCGGGTCGGCGACCTTGAGCAGCAGTTTTCCCGGCTTTTTACCCGAGAACATGGTGGGCAGCAGTTCGGGAGCCTTCTCGAAGCCTTCGAAGAGGTTCTCCTCGACGTGCAGCTTCCCCTGCGCCACCCAGCGCCCCAGCTGTTGCGCGCCTTCGGCCAGTTGGTCGCGGTAGAAAAACAGAAGAATGCCCTGCATCGTGAGCATGTGGGTGCAGATGCGCATGTAGTTGCTCGGCCCCTTCAGCTTTACGTCGGTGTAGCCCGAAGACATGGCGCCGCAGATGAGGACGCGTCCGCGCGGGGCCATGCGCAAAAGCAGCGTGTCGAGCATGTCGCCGCCGACGTTGTCGAAGTAGGCGTCGACCCCTTCCGGACAGAGTTCGGCCAGCCGCGCGTCGAGGTTCTCGTTCTGATAGTCGATGGCGGCATCGTAGCCGGCTTTTTCCACGATCCAGCGGCACTTCTCCGGGCCGCCGGCGATGCCGATCACCTTCTTCGCGCCGAGCGCCTTGGCGATGCCGCCCGCCAGCGAGCCGGTGGCGCCCGTGGCGGCCGATACCACCACGGTGTCGCCGGGCTTTACCTTGAGCCCGTCGGTCACGCCGAAGTACGCGGTGAGTCCGCCGACGCCGAACACGCCTAGATTCCAGGAGAGTGGGTAATCGGCCTTGGGGAGCAGGCGCAGAGGCATCGGTCCGTCGGAGCGGACGATCGCGTAATCCTGCCAGCTCATGAAGCCCTCGACGAGATCGCCGGCCGCATACGCAGGATCATGGGACTCGACCACCTGCCCGATCCCCATGGCGCGCATCGGTTCGCCGATCCGGATGGGAGGCATGTAGCCTCCGTCCTCGGTGAGCCAGATGCGCTGGCTCGCGTCGTAGCCGAAGTAAAGGGTACGCAGCAGGACGTCCCCCTCGCTCGGGGTGGGGATCGCCCCTTCGCGGTAGCGGAAATCGCAGGGTTTAACTGCCCCTTCGGGGCGGCGTGCCAGGAGCCACTGACGATTCACGGGTTGCTTGGACATGTCGCCATCTCCTTCTTTCATGGTTGTGGCGTGAGGATGCGTGCCATGGTCGCGGGCAGGTCCAGCTCATGTTCGCGTGCCTGCCTGAGCGCCAACATCGCCTCCACGCCCGACGCGAACTCGGCGCCTCCTATGACCGAGCGGAAGCCTTCGTTCTCGGCGGCAAGGGCTGCGAACATGGGGTCGACCATCGGTGCGTAGGCCTGCTTGAACGTTTCGCGGTGCATCGCAATTACCGGCGCGGAACGGCGCGCGATCCGCGCCGCGAGGTCGTCCACGTAGGCGTCCAATTGGTCGGGAGGGAGGGCGCGGTTGACCAGGCCGTAGCGTTCCGCCTCGACGCCGCTAAAATCGCGTGCGCTCAACAGGAACTCCAGTGCCCGCGCCGGACCCGCAGCCATGGCGACACGCGTGGTGCCGCCGCCTGCCGCCAGGAAGCCCGCGGCCGCTTCGGGAGAGCAGAATTGCGCGTCCACGCTGGCAAAGCGCATGGAAAGGCCGAGGATGAACTCAAGGCCCCCGCCTCGGCAGCGCCCTGCCACCTTGGCGATGGTCACCTGCGGAAGGGCCTGCCAGGAAAGCGCCAGTGACTGCAGCACGTTGATGTCGGGGTACTTGCTAGCCTTGGAGGGATCGGCGGCCGACTTGACCAGGTCTTCCAGGTCGAAGTGCGCGATGAAAAAATCCGGATCCGCGCTGTCGAGGATGACGACCTTGACCCCGGGATCGGCGAACAGTCGACCGCCAAGCTGGAACAGCTCCTCGGTCATCTTGATATTAATCAGGTTGATCGGTGGGTTGGAGAGAGTCACCCGTAACACGGCGCCCTCCTGTTTCAAGGAAAAGGTGGAAAAGCTCATAGTATCGGTCCTCCTGGACAGGGTTGGGTGCGCGACGGGGCTCAAACAACCCGCTCGACCTTGATCGAGGCATAGCCGTAACTTTGCAGGGCGCCCATCAGTTCCCGGTGCCCGAAGACCTCGCTCGGCGAGCGCAGTCCGACTACGCGCGGCGTCTCCACCGACAGGCGACGGGCGGCGTACGCCTGCAGCAGTCCGGTGGTGAAGTAGCCGCCGGTACTGAAAAGAGTGCTCTTCATCGCGACGTTGTTGCCCGTGGCCAGACAGATGTCCATGGAGCGATGGACCTGACGCGACTCCCGCGGCGGAGAGTTCGGAGTGATGCCGTGGGCCATGTGATCGAGCACCATGCGCAACTGTTCTTCGGGAATCCACTGGAGTTGGACCTTGTAGGCGCGCTCCAGTTCGAGTTCCTTCTTGTAGAGCTCCTGGTTCCAGATGGCGACGTCCATCTTGCAGTTGCGCACACGTCCGTCGCGGCTAAACCAGATCGGGTTGGACGAGCCTCCCCAGTTCGAGGTGACCAGCACCTCCCCCGATGGGGTGCAGACCCGGCCATTCTCTATTCCACCGTAGCGCACCATTTCCCCGTCCTTGAGGTAATAGCAGGGGTGGCGCACGGCATCGAGAATCGTCTGCGTCGAGGCGATGGTCGGTACGGCGTTCCCTATGCCGTGCAGGCGCAGGGAATCGACTCCGGGAGTTTCCAGACAGTAGCGCGCGCCGATCTCGCTTACCCCGTACATGTAGGCGGTCGAAGGGACCATCGCCAGGCCGGCCTTGGCGAAGTCGCGACCGAAATGCTCGTCGAGCTGGAGGATGGCGGACTGCTCTCCGGTGGTGTCGAGGTAGTGCACCCCGGCGCGCAGGCAGGCCTCGGCCACTTCCAGGTTGTAGCGCATGAAGGGGCCGACGGTGTTGCACACGACCTTGCGCCCGGTCAAGAGCTTGGTGAGTGCTTCCACGGTATGCTCGACCTCCACGATCTCGTAACGGGCGTTTTCGATCCCCGGCACGAGTTGCAGCGCCTCTTCGATCCGCTTGCGGTTGCGGCCGGCGGCCACGAAGGGGACGCCCAGGTCGCGCAGGTGTTCGGCCACCAGCCGGCCGGTGTAACCACTTGCGCCATAGATGACAACAGGATAGTCAGTACTCAAGGTAGTCTCCTTTCTCTTCTCATTTTCAGGTTGCTCCCTAGACCAGGCTTACCCCGCCGTCCATGACCATCCCCGTGCCGGTCACGTAGGAGGCCACATCCGAACAGAGATAGATGACCGCACCGGCGACCTCTTCCGAAGTGGCGGGCCGGCCCATGGGAAGCATGGATATCAGCAGGTTCTGCAGTTCCATCGGTGCGGACCGAAGCATCGGCGTGTTTACCGGCGCCGGGCAAACGGCGTTGATGCGTACCCCCTTCTTCACGTACTCGAAGGCAGCCGCCTTGGTCAGACCCATCACGCCGTGTTTGGACGCGGTGTAGATGGTGTCCATCGGGTCCACGGAAATACCGGCAAGCGAGGCGACATTGACGATCGCCCCGGCGCCCTGTTTTTCCATCTGGCGGAGTTCCTCCTTCAGACAGAGGAAGACTCCCTTGAGGTTCACGTTCATGAGGCTGTCCCAGGTGGCGTCGTCCAAATCCGGGAAAGGCACCGGAGCCGGAGTGTGGATGCCGGCATTGTTGCAGGCGTAGTCGAGCCGCCCGAAGCGGCTTACCGCAGTCCCGACCATCCTCTGCACGTCTTCTTTGTTCGTGACGTCACACCGGACGAATACGGCTTCGCCGCCGGCCTGCGTGATCAACCCGACCGTCTCTTCACCGGCCGCAAGGTTGACGTCGGCCACGAGGACGCCCACTCCCTCGCGTGCGAACGCGAGGGCGACTGCCCTGCCGATCCCCATCCCGGCGCCCGTGACGAGCGCGCTTTTTCCCGATAATGCTCCAGCCATGTATGTTCCTCCTTTTACGGTCAGGTTTCCCGACGTTGCTCATCCAACCGAGCGCAATCGGGAAGTTGTTGGTTTTTGCCTTCAACGTCAGATGGGCGCCTGTTGACCTTCGGCTGTGGCGTCCACCAGTGCGGAAACCGCGGAGAGCGGGCCCGTGATCGCGGCCACGGCGGCCGCGAACGCCGCCTTCAAAGGGAGGAAGGGGATGAACCCCGCTGCTTCGATCCGTAGCAGCGAACCGGCCAGCACGACCGGCGCCGCCAGAAACAGCACGCTCCCCAGAGCCAGGAAGAGGGAGCGAAAGAGAACGTGCTTAGGGAACAGGCGAAGCGGGTCCCGCAGCTCGCTCCGAGTGAAGGGCCGCAGGCGCCCTGTCCTTAGTTGGGCTCGGACCAGCCCCCGGGTGATGGGATAGGTCAAGACGGCTACGATGAACGTCGTGATGACGAGGTCGGCCGCGATCCCTTGCTCTCCCCAAAAGGGGACGACAGCTGTCGAGCGGTAGACCATCCACCCCGCGGCGGCGCTCAATACGAGGTTGACGAAGGCTGGCTTGAGGCAGAACTCCGTGATAAACTGTTTCCGTCCGTTCGGCGTGAATGTTGACATGTTGTGGTGCTCCTCGCGGGTATCGTACCGCCCTTCTCTTCCCCCCGACGCTCTCACCGTCAGGCAGCGTAAAGATAAAAAAAAAGACGGCGTTTTGCGCCGTCTATGCGGACCATTTTTGAGGTTTTTTCGTCTCGTCCAAAAGGACGGTAGGTGGAACTAAACAGCGGTACGTGCCTACCTCAACTGATCATCAATCGAGATGAAGCTTCACCCTCTTCTTTCGCGGAGCCAATGATTAAAGAGGTTCGAGAACAAATTGAATCCGGCGGGCTCCCGGTATTGTCCGAAGCTTGGTTTCTATCGACTAACCCTTGGTCGGAACCGACAGAGGGCCTCGTTGGCATCGTATGGAGGTTTGGTCGGTATCGGCTGGGGGCTTGGTCGATATCGGATGGAGGTTTGGTCGATACCGGAGGGAGATTTGGTCGGTATCTGCGGAGGCTTCGTCGATACCGGAGGTAGACTTGGTCGGTATCTGCGGAGGCTTCGTCGATACCGGATGGAGGCTTGGTCGGTATCTGCGGAGGCTTCGTTGGCATCGGATGGGAGCTTGGTCGGTATCGGATGGAGGCTTCGTCGGTATCGGATGGAGGCTTCGTCGGTATCTATGGAGGCTTCGTCGGTATCCATGGAGGCTTCGTCGGTATCTGAGACGGTAGACCGTGGGTCGCGTTGAGGAACGAAACGAGACATTCCCATTGACGGTCACGTTGCGTTTCACGAAAACAGTTCAACGCAACCCATCTTGGCAGTGGAAAGCAGTGAGGGGCTAAAGGATGGGGGGATTCGCCTATTTTATCAGCCCGTAACGCCTGGCGAGGGCAACCGCCTGGGTCCGGTTGGTCGCCCCCAGCTTGGCGTGGATGTTGCGCAGGTGAGATCGGACCGTGTGCACCGAGATGAAGAGCTTGTCGGCTATAACTTCGTTGGAAAGACCCTTGGCAAGTTGCTCGATGATCGCGATTTCGCGGTCGGTAAGGACGTCCTGGAGGGGAGGAAGCGTGGTCGAAGCATTGGACGCGGGTTGCGCCCCTCCGAACCCCTGCAGAATGCGTTGTATATACTCAAGCGGGATTGCGTCCTGGTCGCCGTGCCCGGATGAGAGCGCGCTGGCCTGGAGTTCGCGCAAAAGCGTCCGGATCGGCTCTCCCTCGTCGACGAAGCTGCGAATAAAACCGCTCCCTTGCGCGGCGGCAACCGCCTCCTTCAGGGCCCGCAGCGCACTCCGCCGCTCTCCGCAGCTCTCATAGGCCTCCACCAACAGCAGACGGGCGAGGATCGCCTGACGCATGCGGCCGGAGGCTTCGGCCTGTTTGATCGCCGTTTTCAAGGGGTCGATCCCATCCCGGGCTTGCCCTTTTGCGATCAGCAGACGCAGGGAGCAAAGCTCCGGCGTCTCGGGATCGTTGGCACGCATGCACCAGTTGCCAAACCGGCGCCAAACGCCCCCGTCGTCGTAATTGCGGCTGATCTGGAGCGCCTCTTCCAGGTTGCCGCGCACAAGCGCCATCCGACACCTTTCCAGGCGCGCGGCCGCGCCGCATCGTTCCAGATCCAGCTCCACGCCGAGGCGCTCCATGTCGGTCAGATAGTTCAGCGCGCGGTTCCATTCTCCGCGAGAGGCATGAATCCTGGCCAGTGTGCGCAGGGCGACGATCATTCCGTCCGGCGGACTGGTTACCTCCAGCACCGAGCTGAACGAGTGCAGGAGTTTTTCCGCCGCATCCATCTCATCGAACTCGTAGAGTATTTCGGCCTTAGTCACCGAAATGGCGGCCCCTGCGATCGAGTAGCGGGCCGGGCCGTTTTCGATCTTTTCCTGAATCGCCTGCAGGATATCCAAAGCCTCCCCAAGTCTCCCCTGGGTAAACTCCAGGTTTGCCAAGGCCCATTTGTTGTAGGCATTATGGATGAACGGCTCGGGCTGCAGCATCTCGGTACGCCTGCCGATGGCCGCCCCGCGGCGGTAGTAGCTCAACGCCTCCTCGAACTTGCCCGCAGCGGTTTTCACCACGCAGCCTATGTTGAACACCGCGCCTCTCGTTAAGAGGGTGACGCGGTCCTCGGCCGCCAAGTCATCGCCTTGCCACAGGTCGCCGTCCACCACCCGCTCGCACTCCTCCACCTGATCGGTAAAGATGAGGATCTGCGCCCGCATCGGGCGCAGGCTTTCTACGAACCCCTCCTTGCCCGGGGTCTTGCTCCAGATATCGACGACCCAGTCGATCACCGCGGTCGCCTGCTCGTACTGGTATTCGAAGATGAGGGCGTAGATGTAGGCGGTCGACAGTTCGAGGTAGCGGGCCAAAACCTGCCAGGGCATGGTCCTGCCCCATTTGATGAGGGTGGCCGCGAAACCGTTCTCCATCATGCTGGAGGCGCAGCTGTCCATCATCTCCGCCGCCGCCTCGAAGTCGGAGGCCTCCAGGGCGTGCCGCGCCGCCTCCTGAAAGTTCCCCTCCTGCAGGTACCACTTTGCGGCCAGGGCATGCAGTTTCCGTATCTGCTCCTCCCCCGTCCTCTCCAGCCGGTTGCGGAGGAACTTGGCGAAGAGGGCATGGTAGCGGTACCAGCGCCGCTCCTCGTCCAGCGGAACGATGAACAGGTTCGCCCGCTCCAGATGGTCGAGCATCGCGTAGCTGTCGCCGCGGCCGGTGATGGCGTTGCAAAGAGGCCCGCAGAGCCTGTTCAGCACGCTGGTCTGCAGCAGGAAAGATTCCACCTCCGCCGGTTGCCGGTTCAAGACGTCCTCGGCCAGGTAAAGGGAAATCTTGCTGAAGGCGCCGATGTCCTTGCGCACCAGGTTGGCGGGGGTCTGGCGCAACGGCGAAATCGTCGTCAGCTGCAGCCCCGCTATCCATCCCTCCATCGAGCTTTGGAGATTGTCGACGTCCTGTTCGTCGAGGTCGAGTCCCGGAACCTGGCGCAGGAAAATGCCGGACTCCTCCCTGGTGAAGCGCAGATCGTCGATGCCGATCTCCAAAAGCTCTCCCGTCGCCTGCATCTTCACCAGGCTCAACGCCGGGCTCTGCCTCAGGCCGATCACCAGTCGTTTTCCCGGCGGGAAATAGTTGATCAGTTGCTGCACCAGCTTGAGGACCGTGTCGTTGCAAATGACGTCGAAGTCGTCCAGAAACAGCGTGAACGGACCGGGCGCCTCGGCAAGCTTCTCCACCAGATACAGGATGGTGCCCTGCGTTCCGCCGCCTGAATTCACCGGCTCGTTTACCGACGCCGCCAGCCCCAGCCCGGCGATTCCCGCCTGCAAGGCCGCAACCAGATAGGCGAGGAACTGCCCCGGGTCGTTTTCCGGCTCCTCGAGCGAGATCCAGGCGACCGGGGCCCCGCGCTGCAGCAGTATGCGGTACCACTGCACCATGAGGGTCGTCTTCCCGAAACCGGCCGGCGCCCTGGCGAGAATGAGCCGCGGCAGGTCGTCCGTTTCCAGCCAGCCGTTGAGGCGGTCGCGTCCCACCAGATACCGTCCCCCCAGGGGCGGGTTCAGTTTCGAGCGGATTATGGGGAGATGGTTTCTTGCGCTTGTCTCGATCATGGCACCTTGCTGCGTGAAATTCGTGAGTGGCGGATAACCGCGTTCTACGTCATGGGGGCACCATACTTTGTTTTTCGAGTCACTGTCAAGGGCGGTTTTCGGCGGCAAGGCGCCGCGCCGCCAACTTGCCAGGCGACATGGGGGCTTGGTCGTGATTATTGCGGGTGCGGCGCGACGGGAACCCCACCCGTCTCTTTGGACGTAGTCCATAACCGCGAAAATGGTCCGCCCGGACGATGTAAAACGCTGTCTCTTCTTTTACCCTGCCAACCATCTTCCACATTCGCTAGACACCACAAATAAGGAGGGGACCATGTCCTATTTCGATCTGAACACCGGCTTGACCTGGGAAGACGCTACCGTTCGCGATACGGTCTATCAATTCGCCAAAGAGGTTGTTCGCCCCGTTACCAGGGAATTGGATCGGATGACCGCGCAACAGATGATCGCATCGGGCTCACCCCTTTACGATTTATATGCCAAGTCGTACCAGCTCGGCTATCACAAAATGCTGTTTCCCGAGAGCCTCGGCGGCCCCGGCTTCACCCCCTTGCAGAAGGCGATCTTCATCGAGGAGATGGCCTGGGGAAGTTTCGGCTTCAGCGTGGGGCTAGGCGTCGCGCCCATGCCCTTCTATTTCCTGTTGGGCACCGGGAAACAGGAACTCATCGAAGAGTTCGTGGTTCCCTTCCTGAACTGCACCGACGGCAGCATCCGCGGCTGCTGGGGGATAACGGAGCCGAACCACGGCACCGACGCCGCCCACGTCGAGGATCCGCTGCTGAGCCAGCCTGGGGTGAAAGGGGACGTCAGGGGAAGGATCGACGGCGACTACCTGGTGATCAACGGCCAGAAATCCGCCTGGGTTTCCGGAGCCACCGTCGCCACGCACGCCATCATTCACCTGCAGGTCGACGATTCCATGGGCCTTGCGGGAAGCGGGATAGCGTTCATGCCGCTCAACCTGCCGGGGATCTCCAAGGGCGCACCGCTGGAAAAGCTCGGGCAGCGCGACCTGAACCAGGGGGAGCTCTTCTTCGACGATGTCCGGATCCCCATGAGCTGGCTCCTTTTGGGACCCGACATGTACAAGATGGCGATATCCATGGTGCTCGCGCACGCGAATCTGAACATGGCGATCAGCTCGACCGGCCTTGCCCGGGCCGCCTTCGACGAGTCCTTCAAGTGGGCAAAGGGGCGGGTCCAGGGGGGGAAGGTCCTGATCGAGCACGACAGCATGAAGCAGCGCCTCTTCACCATGTTCGCCAGGGTGGAAACCTGCCGCGCGCTTTCCCGCTCCGTCGCCAATTTCAATTTCGACAATCCGGCCCCGGCGACCGAGTACTCCATCGCCGCCAAGATCACCGCAACCGAACTCTGCTATCAGAACGCCCACGATGCCATCCAGATCCACGGAGGCTACGGTCTCACCAGGGAATATCTCTCCGAGAAACTCTTCCGGGATGCACGTGCAGCCCTCATCGAGGACGGCACGACCGAGACCCTGGCAAAGAAGGGGGGGTATTACCTTATGGACACCTATCCGAGGTTGAACAAGCTGTGAGGACGGGACCCAAGCGGATTCTAGCGGCGCGCGAGCAGCGCCAATCAGGAGGAAGTAAGTGAGCGAGATTTTTATCGTGGGAGTCGGGATGACCAAGTTCGGCCCCAACCCGACCATGAGTGTGAAGGATCTGACCCGGGAGGCGGTCCGGGAGGCGCTTACCGACGCCGGGGCGCAGTTGTCCGACATAGGCGCCGCCTTTTTCACCTCGGCGACCCAGTCGCACCTGGAGGGGCAACACGCGGTCCCGGGTGAGATCGCGCTGCGCTCCATGGGGTTCAGCAAGATCCCCATGGTGAACGTGGAGAACGCCTGCGCCAGCGGTTCCTCGGCCCTGCACCTGGCCGTCGCCTACCTGAAGGCCGGCATGGCGGACATAGCCCTCGCGGTCGGGGCGGAGAAGATGGTGATCGAGAACAAGGCGAAGGTGATGCAGCTTTTCACCGGCGGGGTCGACGTGCACAACTTCGAGGAGACCTTCCTGAGGCTCAAGAAACTGGCGGAGGGGGTCGAAGGCCCCGAGGAAAACGGGCACCGCACCGTTTTCATGGACATCTACGCCTTTTTCGCCCGGAGCCACATGAAGGCCTACGGCACGACGCAGCGGCAGATAGCCATGGTGGCCGCAAAAAACCATTACCACTCCACGCTCAACCCCAAATGCCACTATCAGAAGGACATGACGGTGGAGGAAGTATTGGCGGGCCGTCCCCTCGGCTATCCGCTTACCGTGCCGATGTGCTCTCCCTTGAGCGACGGCGGAGCGGCGGTCGTTCTGTGCAACCGGGAGGGGCTTAAGAGACTAAGTTCGCAGCGGGCGGTCCGGGTCATGGCAAGCGTGCTGGTCACCGGCAGCGACCGGGACGCCGACGACTGGGGTGCCCATATCACCAGACGGGCGGCCCTGGAGGCCTACGATAAGGCGGGGGTCGGTCCCGAGGAGATGTCGGTCGCCGAAGTTCACGACGCCAGCGCCGTAGGCGAGCTCGTGCAGACCGAAAATCTCGGTTTCTGCAAACTCGGCTGCGGGGGGGCACTCGTCGAAAGCGGCGCCACCCGCTTGGGGGGGAGGATACCCGTGAATCCCTCGGGGGGGTTGGAATCCAAGGGACATCCCATCGGAGCGACGGGGCTTGCCCAGCTTTACGAACTGACCACGCAGTTGCGCGGCGAGGCGGGCAAGCGCCAGGTGCCGGGCGCGCGCTTTGCCATCGCGGAAAACGGCGGCGGTCTCTACGGCATCGAGGAAGCCTGCGCCTGCGTGACCATTCTGGGCGGCAGGTAAGGGCCAATAGGCTTTACGGAAGGGGAAAACGGCATGAGAGAATCAGTCAGCTACGGCGTGAGAAATTCCGTTGCGGTTTTGACCTTGAACAGTCCGCCGGTCAACGCCATGGGCCAGACGCTGCGTCGGGCTCTTAAAACTCACCTGGAAACGGCGCTCGCCGACGATAGCGTCGAGGCCATCGTGCTCACCTCCTGCGGCAAGCTGTTCTCGGCCGGTGCCGACATCGGCGAGTTCGCCGCCGGTGTATTTACGGCCGAACCCTCACTCCCCGGGCTTTTCGACCAGATCGAGGCAAGCCCCAAGCTCGTGGTGGCGGCGCTTAACGGAGGGGCTTTCGGAGGAGGTCTGGAACTCGCCCTGGCCTGCCACTACCGTTACGTCGTACCCGAGGCGCAGCTGGGGTTTCCCGAGGTGAGTCTGGGGATCCTTCCCGGCGCCGGCGGGACCCAGCGGCTCCCCAGGCTCGTGGGGGCGCAGACGGCGCTGGAGATGATCACTTCGGGCAGGCCCGTTTCCGCCTATGCCGCCCGCAAGAGCGGGCTCGTGGACGAACTGCATTCCGGCGAAGAGGAGTTCGTCTCCTCGGCGGTGGGTTTCACCAGACTGCTCCTGAAGGAGGGTGCCCCGCTCAGGAGCTGCCGGCGGCTTTCGGTGGACCTGACCAAGCTCCCGGATGGGTACCTGCGGCAATTCCGGGACGAGGTCGCCTTGCGGAGCAAGGGTTTCTATGCCCCGCTGCGCTGCGTCCAGGCGGTCGAGGCGGCCTGCACCCTGCCGTTTCGGGAAGGGCTGAAGCGTGAGGCGGAGCTTTTTCTGGAATGCCTCCATACCCCCCAGGCGCGCGCCCAGCAGCATCTCTTTTTCGCCGAGCGCGAGTGCGCCACCATCCCCGATCTCTCCAAGAAGACCAGGCCGCGCGTGTTGAAGCTGGTCGGGATCGTCGGAGCCGGCACCATGGGGGGCGGGATCGCCATGGCCTTCGTCGATGCCGGCATCCCCGTCCGCCTGCTGGACAAGGACAAGGAATCCCTGGAGCGGGGAATGAACGTCATCCGCGACAACTACCACAACAGCGTGCTGCGGGGGAGGCTCACCTGCGAGCAGGTCGAGGCGAGGATGGCCCTTTTGCAGGGAACCCTTTTCTTCGACGAACTGGGCGACGCGGATCTCGTCATCGAGGCCGCCTACGAGAACATGGCGGTCAAGAAGGAGATCTTCGCCACCCTCGAATGGATCTGCAAACCCGGAGCGATCCTCGCCACCAACACCTCCACGCTCAGCGTGGACGAAATTGCCGCCGCAACCGCCCGTCCCCAGGACGTGATCGGCCTCCACTTCTTCAGTCCCGCCCGCATCATGAGACTGGTCGAGATCGTCCACGGTTCCAGGACCGCCCCCGAGGTGGTCGTTACCGCCCTGGAGATGGCCAAGAAGATCAAAAAGGTGGGTGTGGTGGTCGGCGTCTGTTTCGGATTCGCCGGCAACCGGATGCTGGAGCCGTACATGCGGGAGGCCAACCGCCTGGTGCTCGAGGGGGCCTCGCCGGAGCGGGTGGACCGGGTCCTCACCGATTTCGGCATGGCCATGGGGGTTTTTTCCATGGCCGATATGGCCGGCAACGACGTGGGGGTCCAGATCCGGCAGTCGCGTCCCGACCAGTACCGCCACGACCCGAGCTTCTTCCTGATCTCGGACCGGCTGTACCGGATGGGGCGCTTCGGCCAGAAGAGCGGCCGAGGTTTCTACGGCTACCAGGGGCGCAACCGGATCGTCGACCCGGAGGTGAACGCGCTGGCCGAGGAACTGGCGGCGTCGTTGGGAATCCGGCGCCGCCCCATCGACGACGTGGAGATCCTGGAGCGTTGCCTCTACGTCATGATCAACGAGGGTGCCGAGGTTATCGCCGAGGGGGTGGCGATCCGATCCGGCGACCTCGACGTCATCTGGTGCAACGGCATGGGTTTCCCGGTTTTCCGGGGCGGGCCGATGCAGTACGCCGACGAGATCGGCATCGACGGCATCGTGGCGGGGATCCGCGGCTATCGCCAACGGCTGGAGGAGTACGGCGCCAAGTGGTTCACCCCCTCGCCGCTGCTCGAGAGGCTCGCTCAAGAAGGAAAGAAGCTCGGCCAATTCAGGAAAGGCCAACAACCCTAAATCTTATTACGGAAGGTGAACTCATGAAAGAAGCGGTAATCGTATCCACGGCACGCACCCCGATCGGCAGGGCCTATCGGGGCGCCTTCAACAACACCGACTCCCCCACCATGGGCGGGCACGTCATCCGCGAGGCGGTCCGGCGCGCCGGCGTCCAGGCGGGCGAAGTCGACGACGTCATCATGGGATGCGCCATGCCCCAGGGGTCGAGCGCCATGAACATCGGGCGGCTGGCCTCGCTCGCGGCGGGGATGCCGGCCGGCGTAAGCGGCATGACCGTCGATCGCCAGTGCTCGTCGGGGATGTACGCCATCGCCATCGCCGCGAACCTGATCGTGAACGAGGGGGTTTCCGTCGCGGTCGGGGCCGGACTGGATCAGGTCAGCCTGGTGCAAAACGAGAAAGCGAACTTCTACCGTTTCGGCGACCCGAACGTAAAGTCGCTAAGCCCCAACGCCTACATGCAGATGATCGACACCGCCGAAGTGGTGGCCAAACGGTACGGCATCAGCCGGGAGAGGCAGGACGAGTACGCGCTGCAAAGCCAGCAGCGGACCGCCGCCGCTCAGCTCGCGGGCAGGTTCGACCGGGAGATCGTCCCTCTTGCAACCTCCATGGCGGTGGTCGACAAGGGGACCAAGGAGGTGAGCTTCCGCGAGGTGACGCTCGAAAAAGACGAAGGAAACCGGGCGGAGACCACCCTGGAAGGGCTTTCCAGCCTGCCGTCCATCAGGGAAGGAGGGTGCGTCACCGCCGGAAACGCCAGCCAACTCTCCGACGGGGCCTCCGCCGCGCTGCTCATGGATCGCAGGCTCGCGGAACAAAGGGGGCTGGAACCGCTGGGAATCTACCGGGGCATCGCGGTCGCCGGCTGCGAGCCTGACGAGATGGGCATCGGCCCGGTGTTCGCGGTTCCCAAGCTCCTCGCCCGCCACGGACTGAAGATCGGCGACATCGGCCTGTGGGAAATTAACGAGGCCTTCGCGGTGCAGGTGCTGTACTGCCGCGACCGCCTGGAGATACCGGACGAGTCGCTCAATGTCAACGGCGGCGCCATCTCCATCGGCCACCCCTACGGCATGAGCGGCGCCCGCATGGTCGGGCACGCCCTCATCGAAGGGAAACGGCGAGGGGTCAGGTACGTGGTCTGCAGCATGTGCATCGGCGGAGGCATGGGGGCGGCGGCTCTCTTCGAGGTCGCCTAGTTTGAAAACGCAGGTAAATCGGGAAGCATATCGAAATGGAGGGGACGAGGAAGAGCGAATCGGGAACGATGCAGATGTCCGCAGTAGGCGCATCAAATCAATGGGACCGGTCGAACCGGTCAGGAAGGAGTGTATTGTGATTCCTGAGAAAAGGAAAAGAGGTGTGGGGCGCAGGCTCGTGGGTCTTGGCGGCTGTCTTGCCGTAGCTTTGGCCGTCGTCGGGACGGGCGGCAAGGGCGAGGCCTTCGAGATCAAGACAGGGAACGACGACCTGGGAATTCGTTGGGAAAATACCTTCCGCTACACGCTGGGGCAGCGCCTCAAGGGGCAGGACCGGCAGATTCTCGGCAGCGTCAACAACGACGACGGAGACCGCAATTTCAACGTCGGGCTCGTCTCGAGCCGGCTGGATCTCCTCTCCGAGGCGGACGTGGTTTACAAGGAAAAATACGGTTTCCACGTGAGCGGCGCCGGGTGGTACGACCCGATCTACAACGGTTCGCTGGACAACGGCTCCGCCGCCACGTCCAATCATATCGTGAACGGGCAACCGGGCCTCGGCCTGAACCAGATCACCAAGCGCCGGTACGCCGGACCGGACGGGGAACTGTTGGACGGCTTCGTCTTCGCCAAGTTCGATGCGGCCGAGGTTCCGGTCAGCGTGCGGGTCGGACGTCACGCGATCTTCTGGGGGGAAGCCTTCTTCCCGTACGCCGGCGCCAACGGCATCTCCTACGCCCAATCGCCGCTCGACATAGCCAAGGCAATCGCCATGCCCGGCGTCGAGCTCAAGGAGATTTTCCGTCCCCTGAACCAGGTTTCGGTGACGGTGCAACCCACGAAGGAGCTTACCTTTGCCGGACAGTACTTCCTGGAATGGGAGGAGAACCGTCTGCCCGAGTCGGGGAGTTACCTGGCGGGGGTCGATCCCATGTTGAACGCGGGCGAATTCATCAACCCGGGCATCCCGACGCCCTTCGGACCTCTGCTCTTTCCGCACGCAGGCGACCGGAAACCGCGGCAGCTCGGCGACTGGGGCGTCATGGCGCGCTACAGTCCCGAGGCGTTGCAGGCGGCCTTCGGCCTCTACTACCGCAACTTCTCCGACAAGTCGCCGCAGGTCGTTGCGGATTACGTTCCGATCCCGGTCCCGCCGGGCGTCCCGTCGCCCGGGTTCATGCCCTCCGACTATCGTTTCGCCTACGGCTCCAACATCCAACTTTACGGGATCAGCTTCGCGAAACAGATCCTGGGGTTGAGCGTCGGCTCGGAGCTCTCCTACCGCAGCAACATGCCGCTGGCAAGCCAGTGGCTGGCGCCCGACTACGCGCGCGGCGAGACCCTGCACGGGGTGTTGAATTTCCTGAGCGTCCTCCCCAAGACGCCCGTCTTCGATACCGGCACCGCCATCGTCGAGTTCGCCTACGGGCGCGTGCTCAAGGTCACGGACAACCCCCAGTTCTACAACGGCCGCGACGGCTATTCGGGCTTCGATCGTCCCACCAAGGACAACAGCACGGTGGCAGTCTCCTTCGCGCCGCAGTATTTCCAGATTCTTCCCGGGGTGGATCTCACCGTCCCGCTTACCTTTGCCACCGGCATGCACGGAGTTTCCGCGACGGGAGGCGGCGCGGCTGAAAACGGCAGCTACAGCGCCGGGTTTTCCTTCGACGTCTTCGCCAAATACAAGGTCGATCTGACCTACGCAGGCTTCTTCGGACCGGTGCACCCGGATGCCAACGGTCAGATCATGGCGCCCGGCAATGCCGGACCCGGTCAGGGCGCGTCCGACATCTTCGGGTTGATCAGGGACCGCGACCTGCTCTCCCTCACGTTTAAAGCCACATTCTAAAAAAAGGAGGAAACTCGACATGTTGATCAGGAATAGTCTACTGGCAGGCGCCCTGCTCCTTGGCTGCCAAGGCTTCGCCTTCGGGGCGGTCTCCGCCGAAAAGGCCGCGCAGTTGGGCCGAAATCTCACGGCCGTCGGCGCCGAGAAGGCGGGTAACAAGGAGGGGACCATCCCCGAGTATACCGGCGGGCTCACCACCCCTCCGGCGAGTTACAAGAAAGGCTCGGGATGGCGTCCCGACCCCTTCGCTGCGGAGAAGCCGCTTTTTTCCATCACCGCCAAAAACATGGGGCAATACGCCGACAAGCTTTCCGAAGGGGTCAAGGCGATGCTGAAGGAGTACCCGACCTTCCGCGTGGACGTCTACAAGACCCATCGGACGGTGGCCTTCCCCAAGTACATTCAGGACAACACCATAACGCACGCGACTACGGCGAAGACTGAAAACGACGGCCTGACGCTGACCGGCGCCCACGCCGGCTTTCCCTTCCCGATTCCCCAGACCGGCTACGAGCTGATGTGGAACCATCTGCTGCGCTTTTCCGGCGTGGCCCTCGAGGCCAACTCCCGCACCTACACCATCGACTCCGCGGGCCGGTTCACCTTGCAGACCGAGGGTAAAACCCACATCGAATCCTTCTATTACAACCCGGCCAAAACCGACACCAAGGACTTCGCCGCGCTCAAGATGCTCTACAAGGGACCGGCCCGTCGGGTCGGCGAGGCGATCATGAAGATCGACCCTATCGATTACTTTCACGCTTCCATGCGGGCCTGGCAGTATCTGCCGGGGCAGCGCAGGGTGAAACTCGCGCCGGACATGGCCTTCGACACCCCCAGTTCCGGATTCGGCGGCGCCTGCACCTGGGACGACTGGGAGTTGTTCAACGGCTCGATGGAACGCTACAACTTCAAGATCGTCGGCAAGAAGGAGCTGTACGTGCCGTACAACGACTACAACTTCGTGTACGGAAAGCACGACGAGGCCGAGATGCTGAAGCCCAACCACCTCAATCCCGATCTGGTTCGCTGGGAACTGCACCGGGTCTGGGTGGTGGAGGCCACCCTCAAGCCGGGAAAACGCCATCTCTACCCCAGGCAGGTGTTCTATCATGATGAGGACAGCTGGTCCGCGCTCACGGCCGACAAATACGACCGCCGCGGCCAGCTCTACCGGGTCGGCTTCGCTTATCAGACCCCAAGCTATGAGGTTCCCACTCCCAATGCCACCGGCTTCACGGAGCACGATCTGGTCACCAAGTCCTACGTGGTGAACGCCACCTTCGTCAACGAGGGGCTGCGCTATTTCAACAAGCCCTGGCCGTCCACCTACTGGACGGCTGATTCGCTGGCCGCCGGCGGCGTCCGCTGACGCCGTCATAAAGAAACCTTCCGGAGAGAAATATGAAAGCGATCAAGAGATTACCGGTAGTGATAACGGCCCTGCTGCTGCCAGCCTCCCTGGCGTTCGCCGAGCCGAGCTATCACGACGTGCTGGACACCCCGGCCGCCAGGAGCGCCCGTCCTGCAAGCTGCCTTTTGGAGGGAGTGGCGCTTGCGGGGAAAAGAATCGTCGGAGTCGGGCAATTCGGGCGCATCGTCCATTCCGACGACGAAGGTAAAACCTGGAGCCAGGCGGCCGTCCCGGTCAGTTCCGATCTGCTGGCGGTGTACTTTGCCACTTCCCGGAAGGGTTGGACTGTGGGGCACGACGGCGTCGTGCTCCACAGCTCCGACGGCGGCTCCACCTGGGCCAAACAGTTGGACGGCCGAGCCGTCGCCAAGACCCTTGCCGAGAGCTATCGCGGCGCCACGGGCACCCTGGGCGAAACCATCGCCAAGTTCGTCGAACAGGGGCCGGACAAACCGTTTCTGGACGCATGGTTCGAAAACGAGAACGACGGCTTCATCGTCGGCGCCTTCGGCCTTATTTTCGCCACCTCCGACGGGGGGAAAAAGTGGGTCCCCTGGTACGACCGGATCGACAATCCCAAGGGGTATCACCTGTACGCGATTCGTCCGATCGGCGCGGAGCTTTTCGTCACCTCCGAGCAGGGGACCCTTTTCAAGCTGGACCGAAAGGCGAGGCGGTTTAAGGCCATCAAGACCCCGTACAAGGGGACTTTTTTCGGCGTAACCGGCAAGCCGGGAGGGATGGTCGCCTTCGGCATGCGGGGCAACGCCTATCTCAGTCGCGACGGCGGGGGGAGTTGGCGCAAGGTCGAGACCGGCGTCCCCATGGGACTCATGGCCGGCGCCGTAGCCGGTGACGGGAAGATCGTGCTGGTGAGCGCGGGTGGGCAGGTGCTGGTAAGTCGCGATGACGGAGCAAGCTTTGCCCCGGCCATGACCGGGCCACCCACGCCTGCCGCCGGCGCCGCCGTATGGGGCGACAGGCTGGCGCTGGTCGGTCCGCGCGGCGTGCAACTGCAGACTATCAAGTAAAGAGGCAGGAGAACTGACATGGCCGTAGGAACGGAAAATATAGACCAAATGCCGGTCGTCAAGGAGCTTAAGGATTTCGACCAGAAGTCCGGCATCCTTTTGGAGCGGGTAATCTTCAACAACCGGACGGCGATGGTGGTCGTCTGCGCCCTCATCACCATCCTGCTCGCCTATCAGGCGACCAAGCTGGTATTCAACGCCAGCTTCGAGAAGATGCTTCCCCAAGGGCATCCCTACATCAAAAATTATCTCGCCAACCGGAAGGACCTGGCCGCGCTGGGGAATTCGGTCCGGGTGGTGGTGGAGAATACCCGGGGGGACATCTTCGACCCCCAGTATCTGGATACCCTGCGCCAGGTCAACGACGACCTGTCGATGACCCCCGGGGTGGACCGCGCCTGGCTGAAATCGATCTGGACCCCGGCGGTCCGCTGGACCGAGGTGACCGAAGAGGGATTCGTGGGAGGACCGGTCATGCCGGACAACTTCGACGGCTCCTCGGCGAAGGTTGGCCAACTGAAACAGAACATCGACCGCTCCGGCATCGTCGGCAGCCTTTTGGCAGCCAACATGAAGTCGGCCATGGTATTCGTGCCGCTTTTGGACAACGACCCGGGAACCGGAAAACGCCTCGACTACAGCAAGTTCTCCAAACAGATCGAGAGCGACGTCAGGAGCAAATACGAGGCGCTGGGGCATGGAGGGATCAAGATCCATGTCGTTGGCTTCGCCAAACTGGTGGGCGACCTGATCGACGGCCTCATGCAGGTGATGACCTATTTCGCCATCGCCGCCTTAATCGCCGCCGTCATTATTTTCCTTTATACCCGCTGCCTGCGGAGCACCGCCCTGGTCATCCTCTGTTCGGTCGTGGCGGTGATCTGGCAGCTCGGCATGGTGGGCACCCTGGGGTTCGAACTGGATCCCTATTCCATCCTGGTTCCCTTCCTGGTCTTCGCCATCGGGGTCTCCCATGGCGTGCAGAAGATGAACGGCATCATGCAGGACATTGGCCGCGGCACCCACAAGCTGGTGGCCGCGCGCTACACCTTCCGGCGGCTGTTTCTGGCCGGAATGACCGCGCTTTTGGCCGATGCGGTCGGCTTTGCCGTGCTGATGCTGATCGACATCCCGGTGATCAGGGACCTGGCCCTTACCGCGAGCGTCGGGGTAGCCGGACTGGTCATCACCAACCTGCTGCTCCTGCCGGTCTTTCTCTCCTTCACCGGGGTAAGTGCCAAGGCCGCCGGCAGAAGTCTCGCGGAAGAGACCACGGAAAGCAGGGGGAAAGGGGCCGGCGCTATTTGGGCCTTCCTGGACCGGTTCACCACCAGGCGCTGGGCCACGGCGGCGGTGGCGATCTCGTTGGTTTTGGCCGCGGGCGGCTTCATGGTGAGTCTCAACCTGAAGATCGGCGACCTGGACCCGGGCGCGCCCGAGCTCAGGGCGAATTCGCGCTACAACAAGGACAACGCCTTCATCACCAGCAACTACTCGCTCTCCAGCGATCAGTTTGCCGTCATCCTCAAGACGCCGCCTGACGCGATCATCAAATACGAGTCGCTGGTCGAGGCGGACCGGCTCGCCCAGGCGCTCAGGGAAGTCCCCGGAGTGCAGACCACCGTCGCCCTCCCCGACACCATCCGCATGATCACAGCGGGCACCTACGAGGGGAGTCCCAAGTGGTACACCCTCAACCGGAGCCAGCAGGTGATCAACTACGCCGGGCAGCAAGCGACCTTCGAGACCCCGGATCTGGTCAACTCGACCCTGTCGGTCGCCCCGATCATCGCCTATCTTTCCGACCACAAGGCCGAGACGCTCGATCGGGTGCTGAAGGTCGCCGAAGGGTTCGTCAAGGAACACAGCACCAAGGACCGGACCTTCCTGCTCGCCGCCGGCAACTCGGGGATCGAGGCGGCCACCAACATCGTCGTCAAAGAGTCGAACCGGACCATGCTCCTCTACGTCTACGGCGCCGTCATCGTCCTTTGCTTCATCACCTTCAGGAGCTGGCGGGCGGTGGTTGTGGCGGTGCTGCCGCTCCTCCTCACCTCGATCCTGTGCGAGGCGCTGATGGTGGCGCTGGGAATCGGCGTCAAGGTCGCCACCCTCCCCGTCATAGCGCTCGGGGTGGGGATCGGGGTGGACTATGCGCTGTACCTTTTGAGCATGCAGCTCACCTACCAGAGACAAGGGATGCCGCTTGGCATGGCCTACCAGAAGGCGGTCCAGTTCACCGGGAAGGTGGTGGGGCTCGTGGGGATCACCCTGGCCGGAGGCGTCGTCACCTGGGCGTTCTCGCCCATCAAGTTCCAGGCCGACATGGGTATACTTTTGACCTTCATGTTCCTTTGGAACATGATCGGCGCGCTCATCCTCATCCCCGCGCTGTCGCATTTCATGCTGGCCACGGTGCACGAATCGGCCCCGGCGCCATCGGCAGAGGTCGTCCCGGCGACCGCCTGCGTGGCTCAGCTGCCGAAGTAAGTCTCTTCGCGGCGCCCGGGTTGGTGGATACCATCCGATATTTCCTGGAGTGCGTTCCGACTCCGAGAACGCACTCTAGGAAAGCATCTCCACGAAGGTTTTCACCCGCATGACCTGCTCTTCGGTGGGGCGCTCCTTGTGGACGGAGCTCTCCAGCGAGATGATCGGAATGTTCAGCGCCTTGAAATAGTCCCGCTCCGTCTGCTGCACCACGCTGCCGAATGGACACCCGGTGATGCTGGTGGCCACGATGCCGCGCGCCCCGCTTTCACGGTACAGCTTTTCGATCTGGAAACGGCGCTTGGTGGCGGAGGTGCCGGCCATCTCCCCCAACTCTCCCCTGCTCTGGGCATCCAGCACGTAATGCACCATCGATTCCAGCGCGGGGACGTCTTCGCGATAGGCTTCGGTCCCGGCCAGCGACCAGCCGACGATGGCCGCATGCGACTCTTCGATGACCTTGAGTATGGCGGGTCCGCCCGCCGCGCCACCGGCCAATACCAGCGGGATGTAGCCGCGGGTGTCGGGGGTGAGCGCCGCCAGTTCGAGTTCCCCGATCAACAGATCGAGCACCCGCACGAATTCCCCGGGGTTTCCGAAATAGTGGGTGGACCCCATGATCACCTGCAAGGTGGGGAGGCTGGTGAGATAAAACGGGTTCGACAGGCGCAGCTCCAGTATCCGCTTCACCTTGGCGGAGACCCGGTTCTTGCGGCGGATTTCCTCCCAAAGGCGCTCTTCGTCAACCGGCTTCCCCGTGAGCCAGAGCGCGACCTCCTGCAGCTCGCCGGCTAGGAAACCGACGACCTCCGGGCGCTTTTCCTGCGCGCTGAAGGCGGTGACGTTCTCGATGCAATGGAGATCGTAGCCGTCGGACTCGGCCAGCTCCAGGGCGTTGCTGATCGGCTCGCAGGTGGCTCCGAAGTAGAGCACGCGCTTGATCTTCCCGCCGCGGCGCAGGTGCAGGCGCCCGAGCATCGCCTTGATCATGCTGCAGAATTCGGCCGGAATCTGGAAGTGGTTTTCGGCGACTTCTTCCGCCTCGCGGCTTTCGTCGCGCCACAGCTCGGCGATCCCGATAGGTATGACGTCGCAGGCGTGCAGCAGGGGGGCTTCCCACGAGGTCCCGCCCCAGACCGCGCTTTTCCCCTGGTCCACCAGCCGCTCTATGGAGTCGAAGGAGTACGATTTGGTCAGGGCCTCCAGCGCCGCCAGCGCGGGCGAGGGAGCGGACTTGCCGGCGCCCCCGACTGCGCCCTTAGGCGTCGATTGCGTGCGGTTCACGGTTTTTGCTCCTTTTCGCCTTCAATACCTCGACGAAGGCTTCGATTCTGGTCTTCAACTGGCCGTGATCGCTTTCCGAATAGTCGCTGGAGATCTCCAGCACGGGCAGCTCCAGGCTCTGAAAATGATCCAGGAATCCTTTCTTCCCCACCCCGTAGCAGGAGCAGAACTTCATATGGACGTAGAGTACGCCATCCACCGCGTACTCCCGCGCCAGCCGTCCGGAAAACTCGACGTTCGCCGCCAGCGACTTCATGCGCGCGCAGGGAGCCTGATCCAGATAGCCGTCCGCCAGGGTTTGAAAGGGATCCAAGCCGTCGATCATGGTGTGGTAGAAGGGCTTGAGCCCGGTGCAATGGTCCTCGACCACTACCTGCAGGCCGAGCTCCTTTTCGATGATCTCCAAGAGGCGCCGGTCGCCGTCGGCCACGATGCTCCCGGCGATCATCAGCCGCAGTTTGCCGCTTTCGCCGCGGTCGGGGAGCGCGCTTAGCTGCCGGTAGACGTCCTGATACAGCGGCAGCAGTTCCTCGGCCGGCACGTAGTAATAGGCCCGCGCCAGTTCCAGGAACTCGCTGCCGGAGAGCGGCGGATGGCTCCGCAGGCGCAGTTCGGAGAACTTTTTCAGCTGTTGCCGCAGCTTGTCGTAGAGATCGATCTGCCCGCGCAGGGCGCTCTCGGAGATCTTGCGGCCGGTCAGCTGCTCCAGGTCGTCCCGGAATGCGACGATTTCGTCCCGGAAAAATTTGCGCGACGCCTTGGAGTCGCGCAGCTTGGGAAGGTTCAGAAGCTTCACCGGCACGAACTGCTCGAGCACCTCGCTGGCGCGCTTCATCGAGGCGCAGGTGTGGAAGTTGTAGACCTTGTCGATCGCCTTGTAGAGGGGATCGCCCCCCTCCTGGAAGGCTCCGATGCAGCTCTTGCTGAAGTCGCAAAAAACGCTCTGGGTGAAACGCTCGCCGGCGGCGACGGTATCGGGATTTCCCGCCTTGAAAAGCCGCGCGTGTTTCACGCCGGCGGCATTCAGAAGTTCCAGCGGCGTGTAGGTGCAAAGATACCCGACCTTGACGTCGTCGTTCTTCGGGTCGACGAACGCCTCCTGCCGCCGCTCGATCAACTCGGTAACCTGGAGAAGATCGACGCCGCGGAACTCGTGTTCGTTATCTTCGGCCGCCCGTTGCCGGCCGGCGTGCAGCGTGGCATAGACCGCGGCGCCCAGAGCCCCCGCATGGATCATGTCGAAAGTCGTTTCCGTGAAGGGAGAGCCGATCAGCTCCTCCAGTATGCGCCGCATGCCGGGATTGTTGGAGACCCCGCCGGTAAAGAGCAGCCCCGGCTCCAAGCCGACGCGCCCCAAAAGGTTGCGCACGCGCCGCGCCGCCGAGTAGTGTATGCCGGCGGCGATATTGGCCACCGCGCCGCTATCGTTCACCTTGGCGCCCTTGGCGCGCAGCGAGATCATCTCCGATTCGGCGAAGACCACGCACTGGCTGCTGATCTGGGCGGGATCGGTGGCGTTCAGGGAGAAGGCGCCCAATTCGTCCAGGGTAAGGCCGAGCAAAACGGCGGCCTTCTCCAGGAATTGACCGGTGCCGGCGGCGCATTTGTCGTTCATGACGAAGTCCACGACCTTGCCGGTATCGACGTCCACCTTGATGGCCTTGGAGTCCTGGCCGCCGATGTCGATGATGGTGCGCGTCGACGGGTAGAGGGCATGCGCGCCCATGGCATGGCAGGAAATCTCGGTGACCACCTCGAAGGGGACGTCGTCGAAGCTAAGCGATATCCTGCCATAGCCGGTGCCGACGATGTAACCCAGGTCGGCCCGTTTCACCCGGGCAAGACGCAGCAGTTTCTTCAAAAGCTCGTCCGCCGTTTCCTGCATGTAGAGGCCGGTGGGGATAAGGGCGGTGTAAATCCTCCTGGAGGTCAGGAGCACCCCCTTGGAGGCGCGAGAGCCGAGGTCGAGACCGACTACCGCTCGATGATGCTCGAACCTCCACCCCCCCGAACCGATGAGTTCCTTGATGCTATAGTTCACGTCTCTCCTTGGCGACAATCCGCATGACTCCCTTCCCCCCGGCCGACCGGGTTATTTACGGTACTTCGCCTGCGCCTTTTTCAGAAACGACTCGTCCACCACGTTTTCCATGGCGACCGGATTCGTCAAGAGCCCCGCGTCCAGCGACAAGCGGACGGCGGCGTCATGCCCTTTGCGGTTGAAGGAGCCGTCGCGGGAAATGGTGAGCATGGTGTCGGCTACCACCTTGGGGAAGACGTTTTTCTCCGAGGCGGGAAAGAGAGGGGCCACCTTCTCGGCGATCTCTTGCGCCTTGTGCTTGTTTTCCCAGGCCATGGCCCGGACCACCGCGTTCATGAAATGCTGCACCGTTTCCGGTTTCTCCTTGATGAACTGATCGGTAACCTGGACCACGTAGAGCGGGTAGCTGTCGGAACCGAGCACCTTGTTGTGCGTGACGGGGTTGCTCAGGTCCACCAGCATCTTGCCGCCATGCTCGAGCAGCTGGTATTTGAGGCTGCCGAAGGCGAAGAGCGCCGCCACGTCTCCCTTGTTGAGCGCCGCCACTTCCGATCCCCGGATCAGGTCCAGGTAGCTCACGTCCTTGTCCTGGTCCAGGCCGCCGTATCTCACGCAGGCCCGCACGAAGCCGCGCAGCGAGGAACCGGGCATGCCGGCGCCGAGCCGTTTCCCCTTCAGGTCGGCCACGGTTTTGATGCCGGGGCCCGAAATGAGGCACCAGGGGTGGCGCGCCGAGGTGGCGGCGATCATCTTGGTGCTCTTCCCCTTCTCGTAGGTCTTCAGGACCTGCTCGTAGCCGATCAGTGCGAACTGGGAATCGCCGGCCAGAAGCGACGCGATCACCAGCGGCCCCCCCTGGTAGGAGACGAAGCGCACATCCAGCCCCTCCTCCCTGAAGAATCCAAGGGCGGAGGCGAGGTAGACCGGCATCCAGGATTCCTGGCGCGAGGGATCCGCAATCACGATTTTTTCCAGCGGCTTGCTTTCGGCGGCTTGCGCCGCGCCGCGCTGTTGATCCGCGTAGGGGGCGGCGGTCATGAAGACCAGGAACAGCCCGCAAAGAACAGAGATACTTTTTCTTGCCATTTTTCCAACTCCTTTTAGTGGTGGTAGCCGCCGAACGTCCTTACCGCCTCGACCATGGCCTGCACGTTTGCGGGCGGAGTCCTGGGCGGCAGGAGGCAGGCGGGCGCCAGAATGAACCCTCCCGGGTGATGTTTCATTGTTTCGATGGTTTGCCGGCAAAGCGCGTAGACCTCGGCGGCCGTGCCAAGCAGCAGCGTGGTCGTCGAGACGTTGCCGGCGATGATGTGGTCGGCGCCGAAGAACGCGGCCGTGGCCGCCAGGTCCATCTCGTGCCCCATGCTGAAAATCGTGCGGGGGGCGAGCGGGATCGCTCCCTTCCAGTGCGGCAGGTTCCTGGTGTGGTCCCCGCACAGATGGACGACCCATTTCCCTATTCCCCTGCCGATCAGCTTTTCGTGCCATTCGCTCACGTAGGGGACGCTGAAGCGCTCGAACAGCTTCGGCGAGATCACGGCATGCGCCTCCACCGGATAGGTGGAGAATACCGAACAGTTTTCCGCGCCGAACTCCTCGATGATCATGTCCGCCACGGCCAAGAGGTAATCGGTCGCCTTGCGCAGCAGCCGGTGCACCAGGGCCGGCTCCTTGTAGAACCAGCGCAGCAGCAGGTCGGGGCCGGCTATCGAGCAGGCAATCCCCATCGGGGAGCTTCCGGGGAGCGAGGCTCCGGGGAAACCCTTCTCCCGCGCCAGCCGGTAAAAAGCCAAAAGCCTTCCGGCTGCGGGCGCTCCTCTGGGCTCCGGCACCCGAAGCGTCTCGACATCCGCGGGCGACTGCACGGCCCTTTTTCTCAGATAGGGGAGAAAATCGCTCGACTCCTCGGGAAACCAGAGATCGCCGCCGAAATCCCAGCCGCTCCACTCCGGCACGCCATAGCTCGGCGCCGCGTCGTAACCGTGGCAGGCCAGGGAATCGAGCTGGGCCTGGAGACAGAGCACCGGATCCAGGTAAAAGTCCCGCAGCGACAGTCCGGCCCGCACGGCGGTGTAGGAGGTCGCCAGGGGGATGATCGGCACCCGATCGAGCCCGGTCCCCAGCACCAGGGCCCGCATCCGCTGAGCGGAGGTCAGCCGGTCT
>CAIYDQ010000298.1 GCA_903925075.1 uncultured Geobacter sp. | reverse complement strand
GGTCAAGGCAATGGAGTATGACAGCTATGGATTCCTCCATTCCGTCAGCAACCCGTCATTCGACTTGCCGATAGGATTTGCGGGAGGGATACCCGATACAACCGGTTTGATACGCTTTGGCTTCAGGGACTATGAACCAGGCAGCGGACGATGGGTGAGTCGTGACCCAATTTTGTACCAAGCAGGCCAAGCTAACTTGTTTCAATATGTTGATAATGATCCTATAAACGAGGTTGATCCTGTAGGGTTGTCACCTGTATCTAAGACAATCCGACTTTCTGAAAAGCTATATGGTAAAGTGATGACTGCAAATATTTTCAAAAAGGCAAGGGTCAAAGTCTATAGTGACAAACAATGCAAAAACTATACTGGTATAAAAATATTTGAAGATGGGTCTGTGAAACCCTCAAGTGCCAAAGTCCCTGACAATGCCATCGACAAAGCCAAATCAGCCCTTGAAGGATTTATACCAATTTTAGGTGATTTTTTAGATCCTTTCGGGTCTAGCGACGCGGAGTAATTATATGTCGTGGAAAAACAGGAATAAAAAGAAATTTTATCGTTTGGTTCACCGATTACAGTATGCTCCAATATTTTTGATGTGTAATTATGTCTTTATTGATGCGGATATAATATTTCAAACTGCCAACAATAATGCTGTTGAAATTAAATCAATTTTAAAAAGTGAATTCATTCTGAAACAGTATAAAGATAACCATAAAATAAATTCGCTTGAAGAGTTTGATAACTATTTCAACCCCAGTTTAACTTTAGATTTGTGTTTCGAGAGATCCAGAGAAAGAGCTGATAAACTAAAACGTCAAGTGCTGGAAGATATTGGTTATTCATGGAAGAATAAACTTGTTAGACTGGGCCTAGAAGATGGACTGTTGTTCTTGCATTATGATAAGAATGATGGCGAATGGACCTTGGAATTTCTAAATTCTATGGTCGCAGTCGACTACCTGACTTCGGTATTGACGGATGTTGTTGTTTTTCTACCAGAACAAGAGGCTACGACGTAATCGGCTTCATCGAGAATTCCGAGGGGAGCGGCCAGAGGGAATTCCATAGCGCCCCTCTTGGTGTCGACTCCCCGAACCGTGGCGTCGATGCCATGCTTCAGTTGGTAAAGTTGAGCAAATGTTCTGCCCCAGGCCGCCGATGGACGGGTGTTTGCCTTTCAACGGGGTATGTCCACCTATTATGTCGCGTCGGACCGTTTGGGTACCCCGCGAGTGGTTGCGGATGCTTCGGGAGCCGTGGTCAAGGCAATGGAGTATGACAGCTATGGATTCCTTCATTCCGTCAGCAACCCGTCATTCGACTTGCCGATAGGATTTGCGGGAGGGATACCCGATACAACCGGTTTGATTCGCTTTGGCTTCAGGGACTATGAACCAGGAAGCGGACGATGGGTGAGTCGTGACCGTATCCTGTACAAATCTGGACAGTTTAATCTGTATCAATACGTCCATAATGATCCAATTAATCTGACTGATTCATCTGGATTAGCGCCGAATGACAAACTTTATGGATTACCAGACGCTTTTTGGCATTGGTATCATCGAAATGTAAAAAAGCCTGGTGATCCAGATATTACAAAAGATGAAGCAGATGAATATGTCACGGAATGGGAATCTTTAGGTAAGCCAGGACCAGATCACAAAAGGAATATTCGTGCTTGTCAAATAGACGAAATTACATACACCAATCTTCCTGATGGGATGGGGCCACTGATTCCTTTGCTGTACCCGTCTTTGGTAACACCAACGATAACAGCATCTAAAATAACTGTTCCTGTAAGGCCGTTGATGCCACGTTTGATGTGGTAAATTTAAATAACAAAGTTTATGGAGCAACAATGAAACAATACAGCGTGTCTCTTAATATTATGACAAACCGAAGTGTAACTGCATCATCATTAGCAGTGGCATTGGAGGTGACCACCTCCTTGCTCGAAATGCGGAGCGAAAGGGATCTAGTGCTATGGACGATTGAACCAAACCTTGATAAGAGAGGGTCTCTTGGAGATAAAATTGAGTCAATTTTGGGTATTTTCCCCAATGGTAAGGCAATCAAAACACCTAAGCAAGTAGTCAGCATCTACCTAGTTATCGCAGTATATTATGATTCCGCCACATGCACAGTAGATATACCAAGTAATTTTTTAGGCAGAATGTTGTCTAAATTGCCTGAAATGGTTCTTGAAATAGTATGCTACCCTTGCAATGAAATAATCGAGTGATTCGTGGTAACATAAAATTTTTAAGTATCTGCTTAAATGCCATCCTATTAGTGATTTTTCAGCAGGTTTCCTCGGTGATCTTCCTGTTCAAAGAGGTGAAACAGGTAACAACCGTGCGGCAATAAACGGAACCTTATTCTCTGAACCACGTCCGGCCTTGAGCGGGGTGACCCCATGACAACCAGTGCCACCAAATCCCCAGCGGCTTCGCCTACAGCAGCACATCCTTCCCACGCCCCCTTTTTCAACAAGGCGGGAGGCGGCGACTTCTTTGCGCCCAGCAAAGCTGCCGCGGCTCCGACTATCCAGACAAAGCTGGCGGTAAGCGAGCCCGGCGACAAGCTGGAACGCGAGGCGGATGCCATGGCCGGCAAGGTCATGCGCATGCCGGCTCCCGCGCCCGGCCAGGAAGAGAAACTATCACGGCAACCCTATGACAAACTAAAGCGAGCTGCAGACGACAAAGTTCAGAAGGTGGCAGACGATAAAGTTCAACGAGCGTCCGACGACAAACTGCAGCGGCAGGCAGACGACAAGCTGCGCAAGGCCGAGATGCCGGCGCAGAAGGCCGCCGCGCCGGAAGACAAGATCGCCAAATCTCCGGTCGGCGAAGAGAAAGCGCAGCGCAAGTACGCCGAGGGCGCTTCGGAGGTAGGCGCGCAAACCGAGTCGGCGATTCGAAATCAAAGCAGCCCCGGCCAGCCGCTGCCCGGCGAAGAACGCAGCTTCATGGAGTCCAGGTTCGGGGCCGACTTCAGCAAGGTGCGCATTCACAACGACCAGGCCGCCGCCAGCCTCTGCAACCAACTGCACGCCCGCGCATTCACCTATCAAAACCACGTCTTCTTCGCCCGCGGCCAGTACCAGCCCGGCACCGTCGAGGGCAAAAAACTCCTGGCTCACGAACTGAGCCATACCCTGCAACAGGGCCACGCCTTGCAGCGCATGACCCATCTCGGCGAACCGGAAAGGCACGACCGTATCCAGATGGCTCCCGCCGCCGGCGCCAAGCCGCCGGCGGCTGATCTGGCCGCGACTAGTTCCGAAGTGGTCGAGCTCTCCTCCAACGCGTTCGCGCCCTCCCAAAAAACCAAGGACGAGATCGAGGGGCAAGGCAACAAAGGGCTCGACGTGCGCGTGGTCGTGAAGGGGCTCACCGGCGAGTCGAGGGTAAAGGTAAAGGCCGACAGCGCAAAGAACCATCACTCCGTCGGCAAGGGATCGATGCCTTTGCTCAACCCCTGGGCCGACAAGCTCGGCGGTATGTACGTCAATTTCACCATCAAAAACGGCGAGATCCAGGGCGGTTACGCTTCCTTGAAGCCCGGCGGCGGGGACACCAACGAGTGGTTGCAGGCTCTGCAAAAGAACGCGGAATTGCTCGGCGGTTTGGGGCTCAAACTCGGACATCTGCCCACGCCGGTCAACAAATTCGAAGCGGGAAAATTGACGCTCGGCGTCAGCAACCTCAAGGTCGAGGTGGGCGGTTTTCTGGACGCCGTCTTCAATCTGTCGGTGGAAAACGGCGACAAACCGAAGATCGACGCGACTGCCGACATCAACGTCAAAGGGATCGCCAAGGGGCAGTTGCACCTGGACAACAGCAAGGACAAACTCGAAGGGCTGATCTCACTGGCGATCGACTACAAGTCCTTTAGCGGCTCGGCGATCATCAAATACAACGCCGACGGCAGCGTCGATATCGGCGGCAAAGGCGCGTACAGCGCCGACAAATTGTCCGGCGAAGTGCAGTTCGTCTCGACCGACCTGGAGGCGGCCAACAAGTTCGCCAAGGACGCGATTGCCGCGGCGGGCGGTAAGGAGAACGTGCTGGAGGCCCCTCCGCCGGGACCGGTGCCGGCGCCCAAGGCCAACAGCAAGCAGCGCGCGCTTGCCGCCACGGGACAACTGGCGTTCAATCTGACCACCTGGTTTGCCGGAACGGTCTGCGTCGTCGTGGACGGCAAAGGCATGGTGACCGTCATCGGCAAAATCGCCCCGCCCGGCGAAATAGAACTTTTCAAGCAAAAGGATTGGGACAAGGAGATCATCAAGCTTGAGGCGAAGGCCTATTACGGCTTGCCGGTGGTCGGCAATCTGAATCTGTTCGCCAACATCAGCCTGCACGCCATCGCCAAACTGGGGCCGGCCAAGATCTACAACATCGAGATACTGGGGACCTATTCCACCGATCCCGAAATTCAGAAAAGCATCCAGATTTCCGGCTCCATCAACATCTCTGCCTACGCCGGGCTGAAGCTGCGCGCCGAAGGGGGCGCCGGCATCGAAATCCTTTCCCACGACCTCAAATTCGGCGTGGGCCTCGAGGCCGACGTGGGGGTCAAGGCGTACGCCGACGCGCGCCCCACCGTCGGCTATCGCGACCCCGGCGTGTTCTTCATCAGCGGCACCTTGGACATAGTCGCGCAACCGATGCTCGGCCTGGGGGGCGACTTTTTCATCGCGGTGGAAACTCCCTGGTGGTCGCCGCTTTCCGATCACCGCTGGACCTGGCCGCTGTTCTCCAAGGAATGGCCGATGGGCGATCCGATCGGCATCAGCGCGGTGGTCAAGGATTACGTGCTCGGTTCCAAATCGGTCCCCGAGATCGAACTGAAGAAGCCGGAATTCGACCCGTCCAAGTTCATGACCAACATGGTGGACGACAAGCTGCCGGAGAAATCGGGGGGCAAAGGGGCTGGGCAAGGGTCCTTCAAAGAAGATGGCTCGGTGCCGAAACCGACGGTGCCGCCTAAAAAACCCGCGCCGAAAAAAGGCGACGCCAAGCCTCCCGGCAAGAAGAGCGCGCCGGGCAAGGGGAAGTCGGCCGCTCCCGATCCGAAGTCGGCCAAGGAAAAGGACAGCGGCAAGATCTTGCAGCAGGCGGCCCAGCCGTTGGCGGCGCTCAAGGGGAAGGGACCGATGCGGCGCTCGGAGTTGAACCAGGAACTTGGCAAGATCAAGGCGCAAGTCGGCGGCGTCGATTTTTCCGTCCAGGCCAAGGGCTACAAATGGCTGGTGTCGCCGAAAGCGGGGGGCAAGAGCGGCAAGGGGATCGAGCTGCCCGCCAAGGACGCCGGCAAGCAGGACGAGAGGACCGAGGCGCAGAAGACGCACGACCTCGCCGCGGCCATCAAGGAAGCCACGGCGCTGGTCGAGGACGAGAACAAGGACGGCGCGGAGATCCAGCGCGCTCTGCCCGAGATCAAGAACCGCTATAAACTCACGACCATTGAACTAGCCGAGACCCCGCAAGGCGAAGAGGAGGTGCTGGATGCGGTCAAAGCCACCATCAACCCTAGCGCCTCCACTCCCAAGAAGAGCCATCTGAAAAAGCACAAGTCGCAATACGTGACCAGAAAGGGCGGGAAGTACATCCTCAAATCCGGCTACGACACCAAGGAACACATTCGAGACAGTTTTTACGGCAAGAGTTATCGCCCGAGCACGTACAAATGGCGCGACGGATTGTTGGCGGGAAAACTTGCCCATCCGACCGACTCGAAGCTCTATTCGTGGCGGGGAAAGTGGTGGGACAAGACCATCCTGCGCGAATCGCCGACGGTCGATCACAAGACGCAGCCGGTCGTCGACCATTGGAACGACGAGGGCCGGAAGACGATTCAGAAAACGCGCGCGGATTATTTCAACGACACCAGCGGCTGCGAAGTGGTCCCTTACGGAGAAAACAGCTCGATGGGGGCTAAGCTCGCCGGCAGCTACGGCACGCGCGTGACCATGTCATTTCGAGGACCGGGAGATCCCCCATGAGCATGTTGTACGTCTGGAATCCATGGCTGAGCGACGACAAATCCCAACTGGAGTTGGTTCTTACCCGCGGCGATTCCGACCGAGTCGGCGCCGGCAGTAAAAGGTTCGTCGCCGGCATTGCCCGGGCAGTGGGCGTTTCCGCCGAGCCGCAGCGATGGTCGGTACAGTCCTATCGCTGCAATTACTACAGCGAGTACTGGCAGGAGAACGGCTGGGAGTCGAAGTGGGATTATATTTGGCGCCTTTGCGTCCATTTTGCCGGGCCTGTTTCCCCGCCGACTTTGATGCGAACCTATGTCGGAACCGACGAGATCGACGATTATTCCGCGCAGCTAGAGAGCTACAAGCAGCCGCCTTTTAAATGTCTCGTCGTCGGCGCATTTCACACGGAGAAGCAGGCACGATCCGCCGCCGGGAAAATCGCCGACGACAAGGAGATCCATGAAGCCGGACGGAAAGTCTCGGCGCCGGAGCCCGTGATAGACGTTTATCGCCTGGCTGCCGGAGGATTTCAGCTGCGGGCCGAAATCGGCGCGGGAGACGAGGGCTTTTTCACCGGCGGTTATCCGGACCGCGTGGTCTCGATGCTGGAAGCAAGCGGTGGGATGACTCATGCGGAAAACTAAAAGGGAACCCAAAGAGGCGGTCCAAAACCCGGAGGCCGCCAACCTTCAGCTTGCCTTTGACTGGCTGCAGGAGCTGGTGGCCGGCTACCTGCGGGTGCACTTTCGCCAATCCGACAGCTTTCGGCCCGGGCCGCTGGAATTTTACGACGACAACTGCTGGCTGGAACGGTTCATCAAGACGCACAACCCCTCCCTGGAAGAATTCATCCTGTTGATGTTGGCCCTGGTGCCGCATCTGCGGCCCGGTTTCTTCGGCAGGATCGTCGCCGAATATCTTCCCGAGGGGGGCGATTTCCCTGAATTCGGCGGCGTCAAAGGCGCCAATCATCGCGGCATCCTCCCCACCGGCGAGACGGCGCAATTCATCCTGGCCGGCGATAACCTGGGGAAGCGGCTTGAGGTGCAGCGCCTGTTGAGCAACGAGCACTGGTTCGCGCAAAAGCGCGTCTTGTGGCTGGAATCGGTGAGCGAAGGCGAACCGGCGATGAGCGGCCGTTTGGTGGTGGACCCGGAGATCGTGGAAATGATCACCGTCGGCAGGGTGAGCAGGCCCCGCTTCAGCCTGGAGTTTCCGGCGGAATACATCGAGACCCGGATGGAATGGAGCGACCTGGTGCTGCACCCCAGCACACTGCGGCAGATCCGCGAGATCGAGAACTGGATCACGCACAACGACACGCTGCTGCAGGATTGGGGTATGAAAAAGAAGATTAAGCCCGGCTACCATGCCCTCTTTTACGGGCCGCCCGGCACCGGCAAGACCCTGACCGCGACCCTTTTGGGGAAGCACACCGGCAAGGACGTGTTCCGCATCGATCTGTCGCGGGTGGTCTCCAAATACATCGGCGAGACCGAGAAGAACCTGTCGAGGCTGTTCCAGAAAGCCGAGAACAAGGACTGGATACTTTTTTTCGACGAGGCCGACGCCCTGTTCGGCAAGAGAACCGATATCCGCGACGCCCACGACAAGTACGCCAACCAGGAAGTCGCCTACCTTTTGCAGCGCATCGAGGGTTACGACGGCTTGGTGATCCTGGCCACCAACCAGCGCGGCAACATAGACGACGCCTTCGTGCGGCGTTTTCAGAGCATGATTCATTTCCCCATGCCCAGCCCCGAGGAGCGTTACGGGATCTGGAGCAAAGCCTTCCCTCCCCAAATTCGCATCGCCGAAGACGTGGATTGGCGGCAGGTCGCGGCCCGCTTCGAGCTGGCCGGCGCCGGCATCATGAACGTCACCCATTACTGCGCCTTGGAAGCGCTGTCCGACCGGTCGCTCTCCCTCGACTTGAAGCGGTTGGAGGCGGCGATCCGGCGCGAGTACGTCAAGGAAGGGATGGTTGTTTAAACGACCCCTCTTCTCTCCAGGCCTTAATCCGTCTCAGCCGCATCTCCCCACCCACACTTGCCGTTAAGTTAAGGAACCGCGACGCTCAAACAGTCCCCCCTCCCCTTGCGGGAGGGGGAGCCTCGGCAAAAGCTTAAGTTAGCGCCCCCCCCCATCAAGGGGGAAGGCGCTTTTGGATGCTCCCAATCCTTAACTTAACGGCAGCGGGGTCGGGGGGAGGGAGAGCTAGAACTCGGCTTGGTTGCTGTGCGCGGCCGGATCATGGCATAAAATATGCTTAATTATGACTGTGCCAATAAAAGCGATTAAGGTGAAAAGCCTGCCATGGCAGTGGGGGGGGCGCTTCGGCGGCAGCGCGAAGGGGAGAAGCTGGCGCCGTTAAAAGGCGGATTGACCCGGTGCTAACGCTGAATCCAGTTATTTCGCCATATAAGCCTTGGCGAATGCGAGTCACTTAACTTCGGTTGGAGTCCAATAACAGATAGGAGAGGCGGAGAGCTTGCTAGCAAGTGTGGGGAATGCAGCGCATTGGTAAAAGTCAATCTGGGCCTGAAGCTAACCTAAACAAAGGAGGGAGCTCATGAGCACAAGTATCGGTAAATTGCAATATCTGCTGTATGCACTGATGATTTTTACCCTGACGGGCTGCGGTGCAAGCAATCTTGCCCGCACGGGCAACAGCAACGAACCGGGCTCGATCGCGGGGAAACTGGCGTGGGGTGAAGGCAAAACCGCGGCTAAGGCGACGGCGTCGGTGCCTGTCGGCGTCACCAGCATTCAAATGACCGTCACCGGCACCGGCAACGACGGCAAAGCCATTCCCGTCGTCAGGAGCACCAGCACGGATTCGAGCCAGGCCTCCATCGGCGGCATCTATCCGGGCAAGGTGACGGTGACGGTCAAGGCCTTCACCGGCGGCACGGTAAGCTACGAGGGGTTCGCCATCGGCGTAGTCGTCGTCTCGGGCACCACCACCACGCTTGCTAATCCGATTGTCATGTCCAAGCCGGTGGAGAAGGCGCAGGACTCGGGCTGCATCCAATGCCATGAGACCACGCTGGACACCAACGGCCAGAACCTGGTGGCCGACTTCAAGCAGTCCGGCCACTACACCAACGCCAGCTGGACCGCCAACGACAAATTCGGCGTGACCGGCACCGGCTGCGCCGGCTGCCACGGTCCTTCCCACAACGATCCCGATCCCTCGGCCAGCGGCAGATGCTACGAGTGCCACGGCGGCGTCTTGGTCGCGAGCCACAAAGGGAACGACGGCTTGATCGTCGCCAACAACTGCGTCAGCTGCCATCAGCCTCACAACATCATGGCCTTCGAGAAGGGCAAGTGCATCGCCTGCCATGCGCTCGGCCAGGATGCCACCGCCAGCGGCAACTACGTTAACGACAACAGCGGCGTGCGCGCCATCACTTCCGAATTCGGCAAATGGTCGCACCATGTGACCGGCGTGACTCTCAACGACGCGCATTGCGCCGCCTGCCACCTGGAAGGCAAAATCGTTGACGGCGAGGTCGTGGTCGACACCAGCCTGCACATGGCCGACGCCAAAACCCACCTGCGCGACGCCGACACCGACGCCGACTTCGCCTGGGATCCGGCCGCTCCCAACCACACCGGCATGGACAACTTCTGCATGAGCTGCCATGACGGCAACGGCGCCACCTCCCCCATGAGCGCCAAGATCCAGGCGTTCATCAACGCGAACGGCATCGCCGCGGCAGGCAAGACCGCCACCCCCACCAACCCGTTCGGCGACACCATCTCCAACCAGTACGACAAGATGGAGCGCCCGGCCGTGGTTGACGCCTCCGGCCAGTTCGCGACCAGCAACAATTCGCACCACGCGGTAAAAGGCAAGCGCTACAGCGGCAGGTCGCGGGCCTCCAAGGGCGGCACCATCGCCGACGCGGCCTTCACCGCCAACTCGTCGGCGACCCTGCCCGGCGCACGTTCCACGATCTATGACGCGGGCAGGTTCACGACGACCTACACGACCTTGGCCAACGCCGGCGGCGAAAGCGGAGCTCGCAACGGCGGAGCGACGCTGGGCGACGACTCCACCCTGCACTGCGGCGACTGCCACACCGTCGGCCAGTGGAAGGCGAACATCGCCAGGAACGCCGACGGTTCCTTGGCGCCTGCGGCCATCGGCGCCCACGGCTCCAACAACGAGTACCTGCTGCGCAACATGATCGGCACCGACCAGAGGCACGTCGGTCAGCAGCTCACCGCCGCCGGCGTCTACATATCGACCGGTAACTACCTGATCTGCTTCAACTGCCACAAAATCTCCTCCTATGGCAACGGCCAGGGCCATGACGGCGAAAGAGCCGGCTCCGAGCAATGCAACGGCCCCTACAACACCCGTTCCGAGCCGATCCCGGGCCTGCTGAATAAAATCAGCTCCCTCACCCCGGTTGCCACTGAATACACCGGCATCGGCGAAGACCGCCTGAAGAGCGTGATCACCCAGATCGGCGGGACCACCGCCGGCGCTTGGAGCGCGCAGACGACGGGCCACGGCGGCATGCTGGGCAACATCTACGGCATCCAGTGCGCCAACTGCCACAACTCCGGCGTGGACAACGGCTTCGGCGGCATCCACGGCTCCAAGAGCCAGACCTACACGGACGGCATAGGCAACACGACCAAGCACGAGCGCTTCCTGCCGGGCCTTGGCAACGCCATGTTCGTACCGGGCACCAAAGGCGGCTACGTCGGCGGAACCACTGCTCTGTACAGAAACTACTCCGGGTATGCTTTTAACAAGTACTCCGCAACCAGCGCCACCAACAGGGCCATCAAGGCCTACCCGACCGCGTTTGCCGAGCTGCCGGTGAGAAACACTCCCTACGGCGCAGGCAAAACCGGTTCCTTCACCTACACCACCGGCGGCGTGACCAACGACCTGAACTGGGAGCAGAAAACCGCGGGTTACGACAACGGGTCGACCTCCACGTCGCAGGGCATTTCCGGCTGCTATACCCTCTCGGTCAAAGGAACCGTGCGGGTGAACGCCCTTGCCTCCGCCGGCTATCCGGCCGACGACGTTCGCCTCTCGCCTTCCGACGGCATGCTTGCTGTCGACGGCAAGGAAGCCCTCGACAACTGGGGCGGCTGCGAGGACCATGGCAGTGTTGCCGGCAGATCGAGCGAGCCTTTCACCAGAGGCATCGTCCGTCCTATAACCTACTAGGCTGGAAAATCAGAAAGTTGTGGCGAGAGGGGGAGTCCCCCTCTCGCCAGGTAGCGATGAAGCTGCAATCGGCCGGCGCCTGGCGCCGGCCTTTTTTTTCGTTCGCCCGGCCCGAACTGCCGCCGTCCGCGCGGGCATATTATGTTGACGCTGGCGGCGGTTTGCTGGTATGTTAATTTCTGCTTATCCATGAAAGGAAGCCCCCCAGCTTATGAAATCCGATTCCAAAATCGCCAGGCTGGTGTTCGCCTCGCCCTGGCTGCTGCTCATTTTTTGCGTCGTGCCGCTCCTCGTCCTCATGGCGGTTTTCCTGCATCTTAACCTCCCGTTGGCGAACTCCAAATATCCGCTTCTTTACAACAACGCCTGCTTCACCCTCTTTGTCGCGCTTCGCCTTCTTTACTATCTTCAGGGGATCGCCAGGGGGGTACGATACGGCTCCGGCTCCGGCGCGCCCAGGGAGTCGCTGGCTGTGGCGCGCTCGACCGAAGCGGTGCGCGCTTCGCTGGCCGGCGCCGGTTTCGTGTTCAGCCGCGGCGGAGAGTACGCCGAAAAGCGGGATGCCGGCTATCTGGGAACCGCGATTTTCTATGCGGGGCTGCTGTTGGTTCTTTTCACCGGCACGCGGGACAACATGTGCCAGTATTCCGGCGTGCTGCTGGACGGGGTCGGGGTCTCGACGGATCTCAATCGCGTCGAGGCCTACCGCCGCCTGACCACCGGCCCCTTGACCCGCAAGCCGACCACTCTGCCCAGGATGAAAATAATCAGGCAGATCATCCCGGGCGACGCCTATCCGCGCGGGGCGGTCGGGATCGCCTTTATTTCCGCGGAGGGGAAGGAACAGGAAGTCGTCCTCAAGGCGTCGGAACTCTATCCGGCCGGCGACTACGACCTGTACATGTCGAAGATGGTGTACGAGCCGCAGCTCGCCATTGCCATCAACGACTCCTCGCCGGTGTTCTCCGGCAAGGTGCTGTTGCATCAGATGGCCGCGAAGGAGAACGGCTTCGGCTTTTACGGCGCCTTTGTCGAGGGGCCGCTGGACGGCGAAGTCTACTACCAGCCGGAGAAAAGCCGTCTCAAGGTGGTAGTGCACCAGGGGAGGGCGACGCTGCTGGACACGGAGCTGATCTTTCAGATAGATCGCCTCAGCAGGTCCGCCAATTTTTCGGTGTTGTGCGAGAAAATGGGTGTCTGGTCGGAAATCCATGTGGTGCACCGAAGGCACCTGTCTTTGATCTTCCTGGGAGCGGTGATAGCCATGGTCGGACTGTTGGCGAGGGCCGCGATCCGGCCGCAACGGGTCTGGCTGGAGGATGCGCCTGAAGGGTGCAGGGCGAGGGTCGTTGGACGAGAGGCGACGAAGCTGTTGGGGGAGGGCGATCCTTCGGCGTCCTGATCTGCGCCGCGCCGCTCCGGACTACCGGATTACCGGATCGCTCCGCTGTTGTCTGGCGAGGGCGATGCGCAGGTTGTTGAGCGTGTCTGCATTGTCGGGCTGTATCCGCAGCGCCGCCTGGTATTCCAGGATCGCCGCGGCCAACTCCCCTTTTCTGGTGAGGGCGACGCCCAGATTGCCGTGGGCGTCCGCGTTGTCGGGGAGCATCCGCAGCGCCGCCCGGTATTCCAGGATGGCGGCATCCAGATCTCCTTTCTCGGCAAGGGCGACTCCCAGGTTGTTGCGCGCATCGAAGTCGGCGGGATTTGCCAGCACGGCAGCCCGGTATTCCCCGATGGCGGCGTCCGGACGCCCTTTTTGCAGGAAAACTTTCCCCAGGTTGGCGTGGGCCTTGGCGTCGTTGGGGTTGGTCCGCAGAGCCGCCTGGTATTCCAGCATGGCTTCGTCCAACTCGCCCTTTCCGGCGAGAGCGAAGCCCAGATTGTTGTGCGCCTCGGTGAAATCCGGACGGATGCGAAGCGCCTCCCGCAAGTTCCAAATCGCCTCGTCCATCTCCCCCCTCTCAGCCAGATCGACTCCCAGGTTGTAATTGATCAGATAGTTGTCGGCCGTGACCCGTAGCGTATGCCGGTAAAGGGTGACGCCGTCTCGCCAGTAGCCGAGCTGGTTCCAGGTCAACGCCGCCGAGGCGAGCACCGCCACGCCGGCCAGCACGGCAAGGAGCGCCTTGCCGTGCCGCCATCCCTTGGTCAGTTCCGGGACTCCCCAAGCCGCCGCGATGAATAGCCCGGTCGCCGGCAGGTACATATAGCGGTCAGCCATCGACTGTCGCCCCACCTGCATCAAGCCGATCACCGGCAAGAGCGTGATCAGAAACCAGCACCAACCGACCGCGAAAAAGGGATGGCGACGCCCGGCGAAAACGGCCGCCGCGGACACAAGGAGCAGGACGAACAGCGAGCCGACGACCTGCGGCAGCGGAATCGCGGCAGGGAAGGGATAGTAAACGGCAAGGTCGTTGGGCCAGAGCGTCTTGCCGAGGTATTTCACATAGGCCACCAGGGCGTTTTCGGCGCGAAGCGGAAAGGGGAGCGCGCTCAAGGCTATCACCGAGCCCCCCTTGTGCTGGGCGTAGATGGTGATAATCACCGAACAAAGCGAACAGGCGAGGAAGGGAAGCTTCTCCGCGACCAGGGATCGCCCCGTGTCGAAAAAACCTCGTGAAGGTCGTTCGCCTTTCTCCCCCTGAAGGTGCCGCCAAGGCCAGCGCTGCAAAGGCCAGTAATCGAGCAAGAGCATGACGGCGGGCAGAGTCGCCAGCATCGGTTTGGCCATCAGCCCCAGAGCGAAGGAAACAAGGGCGAGCAGGTAGGGAGCGCGCTTGCGCGTCGCGGCGTATTCGCAATAAAAGACCAGGGTGAGGAACCAAAAAAGGCGCTGAGGACGTCCTTGCGCTCGGCCACCCAGGCGACCGACTCCACATGCAGGGGGTGGAGCGCGAACAACGCGGCGACAAACGAGCTTCGCCAAACCGAGCCGGTACAGCGGGAAAGAAAGAGCAAAAGGAGCAGGGAGGAGGCCGCGTGCAGGACGACGTTGCTAAGGTGATGACCGCGAGGGTTCAGGCCGTAGAGGCGGGCATCGGCCAGATGCGAAAGCCAGGTGAGGGGGTGCCAGTTGTAGGCCTCGACCGAGGTAAAGGCCCAGACGATGTTTTCGCCGGTAATCGAGCCGGACGCTATGTGCGGATTTTGGGTGACGTATTGGTGGTCGTCGAAACTCAGGAACTGGTGATTTCCCACCTGAAGATAGACGAACAAGGTGACGGCGACCAGCGCCGCGCCGGCGAGCATCAAGGAGCGGGCAGGACGCCCTTTGCCCATGACCATGCCGCTAAACCGGACGTTGTCGTCCAACTGCTCAGTCCGCGTCGTTACCGGTTTCAAGCCTTACCTCTTCCCCATTGTCAGCAATGCCTGCCGGAAAGGCACAGAGACCTTCTCGGTTCAGTGCGCCCTTTGCTTGTCGCCGCAGATTAGCCACTTTTACATATTTGAACTGTTTTTGAAAGCATAATTACGCTATCTTAACCATCGCGGTCGATAAACGACAATCCCCAGTAGCAGCGCGATTGCGGCGCCGATACTGGGGACGCGATATCAGGATTTAGAGCCGACGATTCCTTCAGACGTCAGCGCCGTTCCTCTCTGTGCTCGCCGCCGCGCTCCTCGTGCATCTCGCGATGCTCCTCATGGCCGCGTTCTTTCATGTCGCGATGCTCCTCTCTCATCCCCCCTTCAGGCCGGAAGTGCTGTCCGCGGTAGTGCTCGTGGTCTCTGGCGTACATGCGGTATTCCCGGTCGCGGAATTGATGGATTCTGGCGATGCTGTATCTTCTGATCTCAGGCGGGAGATCCCGTTTCCGCACCTTGATCCAGGTATCGCCGTAATAGGATGCCCGGTACCAGCCGCCTCCCCGGAAGACGTAGTAGACGTTGTCGATGTAAAACAGGTCGTACGGTACGTCGACCGCCACGCCGTAGCCCAACTCAGGCGGGTAAAGGAAATCGGGCGGCTGCGAGATGACGACCGGCGGCCCTCCCACATTGATGCTGAAACCGACGTCCGCTGCCCGAGCCATGGAAGCTGCTTGCAGGACGACTACCGCCAGGGCGATTGCTAATATCTTTTTCATAATGCCTCCTTCGCTTTGGTATCGTTTCGATGGTAACTGCAGTTTTGAACAACGACTCAGCGTTGCCTAACCCTATAATATACCAAACAGTTGCAAAGGAAGTAGACCGTTTTATAATCTCCCCGGCAGCTGTCTGCGACAAATGAGGCGGCTGTCGCCGCCGGCATCCTGCCGCATGTTGAAGGGGAGACGTCATGACGTGGGAATACAGGATCGTCTATTTCGGAACCGAACCGCTGCGTGATGAAGCGGAATATGAACGACAGTTGCACGACGGGGTCCGCGTGCTCAACGAACTAGGCGGGCAGGGATGGGAACTGGTTCAATTCCTCGGACATCCGTCGTCAAAAGATACCTGGAAGCATCACGCGGTTTTCAAGAGACCTCGAACCGCAGGATAGTCAAGAGCCAGGAAATAAGACTTATTTACTCTTTTTCTTGACGCGAGGTATCAAGAGTAGTAACATAACCCCTGCAGATATTCTGACTGAAAGGAGATACGCCAATGTGGACTTCTAGATTCCGTATTCGCCCTGTATCACACTGCAAGGAAGGCTGCAGTATCTAGCCCGTCGAGTCATCGGCGGGCTAGAGCAACGAAAAGCCCCTGTAGAAATACAGGGGCTTTTTTGCATTTAGAGGCTTGACTTTTAGTTCGGGCACGAACTAAAATGACCACTATGAAGCAGCGCACATCGATTAAAACATCACAAGATCTTGAGGGCGTCGTCGGACGGATCGCGCGCATCCGGGGGGCTGCCAACCTCTTGATCGAAAGAGAATTGCACCGGCGTGGCATGATCGGCATCGTACCGGCTCACGGCTCGGTGCTCCACTTTCTCTTCAGCCAGGAGAACCCGGTGCCTATCACCTCCCTGGTGCAGCGCTCCGGCCGCGTCAAATCCACGGTCACCGGCATCGTCAACACGCTGGAGCGCTACGGCTATCTCAGCAAGCAACCCTGCGATCAGGACGCCAGGTGCGTGCGAGTCTGCCTGACGGACAAGGGATGGGCGCTGAAAAAGGACTTTGAGGAGATCTCGGTGCTGTTGCTCGCCAAATTGTACGGCGGCATGCCGGAGCAAGACCGCAATCTGCTGGTCGGGCTGCTGTCGACGGTGGAAGATAACCTGGAAAGCTGAAAAAAATTTGCCGTTATGGTTCGGCCACGAACTAATTCCCCGACTGATGCAGGGATCGACTGTCGAACCTGCCAGAAACTACCAAAAAGGAGCAACGAATGAAGACCATCACCGATTTCCTTAGCCAGAGCCAGCATCAGTATCTCGCCACCGTCGGCATCGATGACAGACCCAAGGTTCGTCCCTTTCAGTTCATGCTGGAAGATGGCGGCAAGCTCTACTTCTGTACTTCGACGGAGAAGATGGTTTTCAAGGAGATGCAAGCGCACCCCTGCGTCGAGCTATGCGCTTCGGGGGAAAATTACTCATGGCTGCGGTTGAGCGGAAAGGCGAAGTTCTCGGACGACCTGGGGATGAAGGCAAGAGTTATAGAGATAAACCCGCTGGTGAAGTCGATCTATCAGACGCCGGACAATCCAGCCTTTGCCATCTTCTATCTGGAGGAGGCGGTTGGGACCATTGCCGATTTCAGCGGCGCACCGCCGCGAACCTTCACCTTGTGAGCGATTCGAGGGGGGGCAGGGGGGGTGAGAGCTTTCGTGAGCTTTTCACCCTCTCCCCAACCCTCCTTCGCGAAGGCTTCGGCGGGCGAGCCCTCTCCCCTTCAAGGGAGAGGGGGCTTTTCGATTCGCCCAATCCTTAACTTAACGGCATAGCCTTACTTCGCTTTCAGACCGATCCGGCACGTTATTCCTTCCAGCTTGTTGCCGCTGAGGTCGGTGACGGCCAGATTGGTGATCTTGAAATCGGCCGCTTGGGGAAGACTGCCGGTAAGATCCAGCTTCACCGTCGCAAACTCGCCGATTTTAAATCCGTCTATCTTGATGATGGCTGACCTGACTATTCCTGGTGCGTCCCCCTCGGCTGGGGTGTATTTGCCGATAATGATCGCCCCCTTTGCCGCCCCGGAAGCGACTACGCTACCCGCTGAAATCTCCGATGTTTTTTCCGCTTTGACGATCATACCGGCGGGGACGGCGAAAGAGACGTCAATCGAGCCTATGCTGCCTCCCGGCGATAGTTCGCCCTCGGTACTGAGAGTCAGCTCCGCTGCCGAGATTTTTGTCGGCGCTGCCGCGACTTCTATCGGCGCTGCCGCGGCTTCGGTCGGCGCTGCCGCGACTTTTGCCGGCGTTGCCGCGACTTTTGCCGGCGTTGCCGCGGCTTTCGCCGGCTCCGTTTGGGTGGAGGCGCTTTTGCCTACTCCCGCACACCCGCTGATGCCCGCCAAAGCAATCGCCCACCCACAAAAAAACAATGTCATAGATCGTTTCATTGAACCTACCTCCGTGCGGTGATGAATCGTGCCAGCATTGAACCACTAAAGATGCTGCGTTGTCAATGGCGAGCCATGGCCAGGGGCAGCTCGACGAGCCTCTCCGGGCCTCTTCCCCGAAACGGCAGCAGCGACAAATCACCGTTTTTAAGCAGAAAATTGTTCCGTCAGAGCCGCGCTCGTGCTATGGTAGCCACGACGGCCACCGGCTGTCCACTGGAGATACATTCATAAGGTCTGTTTGCCGGACCATTTTTAAAACGTTAGGAGGACGAGTGACACCGAAACATTTTGGACCGACCAAGCTCGATGCGGCCCTGGTGCCTGAGATCGCCCGGCAGTGGGGCACGCCGGTCTATCTGCACGACCAGGCATTCATCGAGAGGAGCTGCGAACAACTGCTGGGGATGCCCAACGCCTACGGCCTGCACGTCAGGTACGCCATGAAGGCGAATTCGGACCGCACGGTGCTGCGCGTGGTGACCGCCAAGGGGCTGGATCTGGATTGCTCCTCGCTGGAGGAGGCCGCCAGGGCTTTCGCCGCCGGCGTTCCCTACTCCCGGATGATGCTGACCACCCAACAGGTGCCGCTCGACGAAGAACGGCTGGAACTGGAGGAGATGATCCGCTCCGGGCTTAAATACAACGTCTGTTCCATGACCCAGTTTCGGCTGATCTCGGGATTCGCTAAGGAAAACCGCGTAGATCTCTCCATCCGGGTGCACCCCGGCGCCGCCGGCGGCGGGGAAAGCCAGACCAGGGATACCGGCAGCGAATATTCCTGCTTCGGCGTGCACCTTAAAGATGTTCCGACGGCGACCGCCATGGCCGCCGAACTCGGCGTGCGCTTCACCCAGGTTCATGTGCATATCGGGTCGGGCGGCGATCCGGACAAGTGGCGGGAAAACATCGACCGCGAGTTGGGCTTTGTCGCGGAGTATTTCCCCGATGCCGACACGGTAAGTTTTGGCGGCGGTCTGAAGGTGGCGAGGATGCCGGGCGAAAAATGGGCCGATATCACGGCGCTGGGAGAGTACGCCGCCCAGAGGATCAAGGCCTTCAAGGAGGCGACCGGACGCGAGCTGAAGATGGAGATCGAGCCGGGCACTTTCGTCGTGGCCAATTCCGGGCACATCATCACCAGGATCATCGACAAGAAACTGACCAACGAGATGAACTTCCTGATCGTCGACGGCGGCATGGAACTGTTGTCCAGGCCCCTGCTCTACGGCTCGGAGCACCCCGTGGCCATCGTGCGCCAGGACGGCGCGCTGCTCTCCAGCGAGTTCGACGCCGTAGCGACCGGCGCCAGCAAACCCTTCGGCATCGTCGGCAGGTGCTGCGAAAGCGGCGACTCGGTGCGCCTGGACGGGGACGGCAATATCGTCCCCGTGCAGATCGTCGAGCCGGAGATCGGCGATTACATGGTGATCGGCGGCACCGGCGCCTATTCCGAGAGCATGTCTCCGGAAAACTACAACTCGCATCGCAAGGCGCCTGCGGTCATGAAGAGGCTCAACTCGGAGCTGGTCTTGATCAGGAAAAAACAGACGCGGCAGCAGGTGATCCAAAACGAGCTGGAGGTGGAACTTTAATCCGCCGGCGAGCCAGGAGAGCGAAGGGACCATCTGCGGTCCTTTCCGCTCGGTCATCTTCGATTTCGATTACACGCTGGCCGACTCCTCCCGGGGGATAGCCGAGTGCATCGATTTCGCGCTGGCCGAGTTGAATCTGCCGCCGGTGCCGGCTGAGGCCTCGCACCGAACCATCGGTTTGCACCTCGACCAAGCCTTCGTCCGGTTGGCGGGAGAGCGGCACGCCGGGCGGCGCGACGACTTCAAGCGCCACTTCGGCCGGCGCGCCGATCAGGTGATGAACGAGATGACGGTGCTGTTCGAAACGGTGCCCGAGGCCGTGCGGCGCTTGCAAGGGGAGGGGAAGAAGCTGGCGATCGTCTCCACCAAGTACCGCTCCCGCATCTCGGAATTTCTGCAAAGGGAAGGGCTGTTGGAGGCTTTCGAGGTGATCGTCGGCGGCGAGGATGTCCTTCGGCACAAGCCGGACCCGGAGGGGTTGCAGCTCGCGGTCGAGCGTCTGGGCTGCCGGCTGCAGGATGCGCTCTACGTGGGCGACAGCGTGGTGGACGCCGAGGCGGCGCAGCAGGCCGGCGTCTCCTTTGCGGCCGTGCTGTCGGGGGTGACGCGCAGAGAAGAGTTTGACGCCTTCCCGAGCGCCGCAGTGGTGGAGAATCTGAGACAGTTGACCGACTGACCCGAGACATGTGCTCGACCAATCCGCGACGATTGGCTGATCCCAGACATGTGATCGATTGATCCGAGACGTGACGACCGATCCAATATAAGAGGCCAAGGAGATATCTCCCTGGCCTTTTTATTTGCCTTACACACTTGCGGGCGACATCGTATTTCTTTTGTTTTTTTGCCTCCTGCGGTCTCCGTTCCGCGATCGCAGTCTCGGTTTTAGTAGCGTATTATCTACAACTAAATCTAATTGACTTGGTCGACTCATCGGGTGTATTGATTGAGACGTCAGCGTGTCAAGCACGTTTTGAGGGAAAGCGGCCTGCAAAAACGGGAGAGCGTCGACGAAAACTGCATTTCCGCTCATGATGTTTTTTTCTGCCGGAGAAAATCAGCGAGAGGAGGGATCGATGAAAAAAAGCCACCTGTGTTTGCTTTTTGCCGCGTCATTATCCGCGGGATGCGCTACGGTTTCGGATCGGCCGGTCACCGTTGAGGCACCGGCGCCTAAAACCGAACAACTGCGCGCCCAAACCGCCGAGCAGTCTCCTTTAACCAAGCGTTATAAACGAAAAGTCGCCATAGGCCGATTCAGCAACGAGTCCAATTATGGCCGCTCGCTGATGACGGATCAGGAGTACGACCGGATCGGCAAGCAGGCGTCGGACATGCTGGCCAGCAAGTTGATCAAATCCAACAAGTTCATCGTCTTTGAGCGCACCGATCTGAACAAGATCCTCAACGAACAAGCCATCACCCGCGAACCCGGTCTGATCGGCGTGGATGCTCTGATCATAGGGTCCGTCACCGAGTTTGGCCGCTCGATCTCCGGCAAATCCGGTTTTTTGAGCAGCACCAAGGTGCAAACCGCAAAAGCCAAGGTCGACACCCGCATGGTTGACGTCAAAACGGGCCAGGCCTTCTTTTCAGCCACCGGATCAGGGGAGGCCAGCACCGAATCCGGTGAGATCGCCGGCTACGGCAGCCGTTCGGAGTACGATTCGACCCTGAATGACCGGGCCATCTCCGCCTCCATTTCCGACATGATCGACAAACTGGTCGCCACTCTCGAAGAGCGTCCCTGGAAGACGGACATCCTGCAAATAGAAGGGGGGCAGGTGTTTATCAGCGGCGGTAAGCGACAGGGGTTGCAGGTCGGAGATCTGCTGCAGGTCATGGAGAAAGGGCGCACGGTGAAAAGTGGGCAGTCGGGCTTCGAAATCAACCTGCCTGCCAGGAAGGCCGCGACCTTGAAAGTCAGCGCCTTGTTCGGCGACAACGAGAACAACGAAGGCGCAATCTGCGAGGTTATATCCGGGGCCGTCGATCCCGCCCTGGTCAAATCCGGCTATGTAGAGGGGGCAAAACCATGAGGACCTCCCTTGTCGTTGTTTGCTGGCTGTCTTTGCTTGGCTGCTCTATGCCTTCGACCACGGTTCGTTCCGTAGATGTCAGGCCCAGCATCTCCGTGGCCAATGTCGGCGATGCTTCGGAGCTTTACGTTGATGGTTTGAGGATAGGAAGAGCCGCCGATTTCCAGGAACCCAATCAGTTGAGGCTTGAGCCCGGCACGCATCGGGTGTCGCTAGTAGAGAACGGGGCCACCATTTTCGAGCAGATGATCTTCATCGAGAGCGAGCACAAGACCATTATTGCCAAATAAGGAGCCCGCCGTGAGCCTGCCGAGACTTATTCTTTGCTGTTACGCCCTTTTTCTGGTGACTGGTTGTGGACCAAAGACGCGCTATGTCTGGACCGACTATGACAACAAGCTTTATCAGCACTACAAGAATCCAGCCGAGTTGGACCTTTTCATCCAAGACCTGAAGACGGTCATGGAAGCCGGGGAGGCCGCGGGTTTGGTGCCTCCCGGCATCTACGCCGAATATGGATTTGCCTTATGCGAAAAGGGGAGTTTTGCCGAAGCGGGCAAATATTTCCAGTTGGAGAGCGCCAAGTGGCCTGAATCGCGGGTGTTGATGGCCAAGATGACGCAGTACGCTCAAGCGACCGGCAAGCGCGGCAAGCCCGCCAACGATGCCGTCTCCGGCAATTCCGCTGGCAAGCCTGCCAATGAGGCCGGCTCCGGCAATTCCACTGGCAAGCCTGCCAATGAGGCCGCCTCCGGCAGCTCGGCCTCGGATAAAACGACGGAAACCAAGGGGGGCTCGAAATGAAAAGGATGTCAGCGCTCGCGTTGTTGCTTGCCGCTTCGTTCTCCGGATGCGTCCACGCTCCCGACAAGGATCTGAGCCAATTCCGGGCGGCGAATCCCTCCTCGATACTTGTCGTGCCGGTCGTCAACCAGTCTGTGGAAGTGACCGCTGCGGATTATTTTCTGTCCACCGTCTCCGTCCCGCTGGCGGAGCGGGGCTTTTACGTTTTTCCGGTGAACCTGGTCAAAAGGATGCTCGAGGACGAAGGCTTGTCCGACGCGAGCCTGGTCCATGCGGCCGGCACCGACAAGATTTGCCCCATGTTCGGGACCGACGCCGTGCTCTACGTGACGATTCAAGAGTGGAACGCTCAGTACATGGTGCTTGCCACGGTGGTGAACGTGAAGATGGCGTACAAGATCAAGGACTGCAAGACGGGAGCCACGATTTGGGAGCACGAACAAAAGATGGCGTACACGCCCAACAACAACAGCACCGGCAACCCCTTCGGCGATCTGATCGTGATGGCCATTACCGCAGCCGTGGCCAAAGCCGCCCCCAACTATGTGCCGCTTGCCCGCCAAGCCAACGCCATGGCCTTTTACGGGGACGGCGTCGGTATTCCGCCTGGTCCGTATGCCGTTGCCGGAAAGTAAGCCCGGCAGTATGATGGTGAAAAGATGCAGCCCGGTCATCGGGTGCTGTGGGTCTAACGACCAAACGGCACCTGAGGGTCGGCTGCGACAAACTTTACCTCGTACTGTGGGAGAGTGTCATGCCAATTCTTAGACAGATTTCGCAGCTCGGTCAGCCGATCCTGCGGCAAGTAGCCAGGAAGATCGACGATCCGCTCGACCCGTCCGTTCAGGCGCTGATCGACGACATGATGGTCACCGTCGCCGATGCCAGCGGCGTGGGGATTGCAGCTCCCCAGGTGTTCGAATCGCTCTCGCTGTTCATCGTCGCCTCGCGTCCCAACCCGCGCTACCCGCAGGCGACCGCGATGGAGCCGGTAGCGATCATCGATCCTGAGATCCTCTGGCTGTCGGACGAGATGGAGAAGGGGTGGGAGGGATGCCTGAGCATTCCGGGCCTGCGCGGCGTGGTGCCGCGGCATCGGCGGGTCGGTTTTCGATACCTGAACCGCGAAGGGGAGCAAAAGGAAGAGGAATATACCGATTTTTTGGCGAGAGTCTTCCAGCACGAGTTCGACCATATCCAGGGGGTTGTCTTCATCGATCGGATCGAGAGCACCTTGGACCTGGTGACGGAGAGGGAATATCTAAGGCGGCTGTGATCCGAGAACTGCTTTTTGACCATAGCCGCACCTGCTGCTGTCCCGCACACGCGCGGCCCCGGCTGCGCGAGTGCGGGTGCGGATCTGCCGGGATTAGCGAATGAAATTCATGAACACCTTGGCCTCGCGCTCGGGAGGCGTAATCGCGCCTTTGCCGTGTTCGACCAGTTTCATCAGCCATGCCATGTTCTTCCCCAGGACCCGCATGATCTGCACGCCTTCCGCGTCCCGAGTCGCTTCCCCGGGCCTTGCTCCGTGCAGTACGTTCCAATAGTTTGAGGCCGGCAGCAACATCTCCGCGTAGCACAAATAATGGTTCAACTGGTCGAAGGTCGGCAGCCCGCCGGAGCGCCGGACGGCGACCACCGCCGCGCCGACTTTGTGCCTCAGCATGCTGTCGTTGACGCTGGTGACGTAAAAGGCCCGGTCCATGAACGACTTCAGGGTTCCGCCCATGCCGGAGAAATGTACCGGTGAGCCGAACAAAATGCCGTCGGCCTCCTTCATCTTCTGAATCCAATCGTTGACCTCGTCGCCGGGCAAGCCGCATTGTTCGTTTTTGCTTTTAATGCACTTCCCGCAGGCGATACAGCCTTTGATGGTCTTGTCTCCTACCTGGATCAGTTCGGTTTCAATACCTTCTTTCTCCAGTTCAGCGGTCACCATCTTGATCGCATGATAGGTATTGCCTTCCTTGTTGGGACTTCCATTGAATGCGACGATTTTCATAGGTGATTCCTCCTGTTGAATAGTATTACTAAAGCGGAAGATAGTCTTCTCTTACCGGGGAGAAGACCTCTATCGCCACCGCATCTTCGATGATCTCCGCGCAATGCTGCACGTCTCCGGGGATGCACCAACTGTCCCCGGGAGCGACCTCGTGAACGCGGTCGCCGATGGTCAGCCTGATCCGACCCTGGACCAGATAGCCGGTCTGCTCGTGAGGATGGGCGTGAAGCGGCAGTACGGCGTCCTTTTGCAGCCGGAACTCAGCCATCAATGTCTTGTTGCCATGCACCAGCGTTCGTTGCGCGATGCCCGGCGCTGCCTGTCGATAGCCGTCTGGCGATTGCTTCTCAAACATAGGTATCCTCCTTTTGTGCGGGTTATCGATCTGAGCTTCCTTGCCGACGCTGCCGTTTTATTGCCGAGGTCGCCCTTTGCTTGCCAAGCCAACGTTGCCGTTTTATTGCCGACCTCGTCTCTTCCCTTGCCAATCGGCTCTCGGGCCGTCAGCCTCTGAACTCTTTGCGGTATCTGGCGGGCGAGGTCGCGAAGGCCTTGTTGAAATGCAGACGCAACGAGGCTTCCGAACCAAAACCCGACTCCTGCGCCACAGCTTCGATCGGCTTGCCGGTCGTCTCCAGCAATCGCTGCGCCAGGCACAGACGCTGATTGAGCAACCAACTGCCGACGGTGGCGCCGGTCGCTTGCCGGAACTTGCGGGTGAAGGTGCGCCGACTCATGCAGGAGCGGTCGGCCAGGTCGTCAAGGTTATGCGGCAGGCAAAGGTTATGCTGCACCCACTCCAGCGCCTGGGAAAAACGATCGGGGGCAGGGGGCGCACGCAGCGGCTGCTCTATATACTGGGCCTGGCCTCCCTGGCGATGCGGCGGAACGACCAGCCGCCGCGCCACGCGGCTGGAAATCTCGGCGCCGTGCAGCTTGCGCAGGATGTGCAGACAGCAATCGATGCCCGCGGCTCCTCCGGCGGAGGTGACGATCGCGCCTTCATCCACGTACAGCACATCCCGGTCCACCTCGACCCGAGGGTAACGCCGTGCCAGATGCTCGGCCCAAAGCCAATGGGTGGTTGCCCGTCGGCCGTCCAGAAGCCCGGCTGCTGCCAGAACGTAGCTGCCCAGGCAAAGTCCCACGATGGTCGCGCCTCGCTCGCTGGCTTCGCGTAGCGCCGCCAGTAACGACTGCGGCGGCAACTCGTCAGGGTCGCGCCAACTCGGCACGATGACCATCTGGGCGCGGGGCACATCGCTCAGGCTGCCCAGTCCCGCGATCGAGAAGCCGGCGCTGGTGGTCAGCGCCCCCGTCTCCACTCCGCAGACCAGCAGCTCGAAGCGAGGCACTCCGGCCTCGCGGCGATCTTCTCCAAAAACGGCGCAGGGAACGGACAAGTGGAAGGGGCTGATCCTGTCGAAAGCGACGACTGCAATTGTTCCCGCCGTTTTTGCTCGCATGGCCCCTCCGGGCGTTGTTTGGCCCGATCATAGCAGATATTGGCGTTCAGGCCACTATGATTCTTGCGACTTTTTGTTGATAATCGCAGCGGTCGTAACTAGAGTGGAAAGTCGGCAAGCGGACGGCAAAAGGATGATGGACATCGGCAGTCAGGAACTTAAAGGGAGGGGCTATGCCACAGGTACCGCGCAGGGCACTGGTAGTCATCGACGTGCAGAACGATTATGTGGGGGGGAATCTACCCGTCGAATATCCTCCGGTCGAGCTGTCGCTGGCCAAGATCGGCAAAGCGATGGATGCGGCAAGAGGCGCCGACGTTCCCATTGTGGTGGTCCACAACGTGCTGCCGGAGGGAGCGCCGATCATGGCGGCAGGGACTCATGGTGCAGAGTTGCACAGCACCGTCACCTCGCGCGGGTGGGATCATTATGTCCTCAAAACCCTGCCGAGCGCCTTCGCCAATACCGATCTGGAAGCGTGGTTGAACGAGCGCGAAATAGATACCATAGCCATCGTCGGTTACATGACTCACAACTGCGACTTCTCTACCGCGGTCCAAGCGGTGCACGCCGGCTTCGCCGTAGAGTTCCTGTCGGATGCCTCCGGCTCGCTCCCTTATGCCAACGGGGCCGGGAGCGCTAGTGCCGAGGAGATTCACCGCGTGGTCACCGTGGTGATGCAGTCCAGGTTCGCGGCGGTCTTGAGCACCGATCAATGGGTCGACAATCTAGCCACCGGCGCTCAACCTGGGCGCGATACCATCTTCGCTTCCAACCAGCGGGCAAGAGGCCTAAGAGTCTGAGAGAGAGGTGGAGCGTACAATGAAAGCACTCCGTGTAGCCGCATTGATGGTTGCCTTCCTTTCGGGGAGAGCCGAGGTTTTGGCCATAGAGTCGGTCAGGACCCAGGAGATCTTCGAGTGCCGCGACAACGAGGTGATGACCTGGGGCGACGGCCTTGACCGCCCGGCTGCGGCGTCGCCCATGAAAATCGCCTACAACCCGGCGGGCGCTCCGCCCTGGTTCTCCGAGAAGCAGGCCAGCGGCATGGTGGCTCTGGCCGCCGCGGCTTGGTCCCTGTGCGGCGTGCCCAGCCAAAGGGTTGCCTGGAACCCGGGCCAGAAGCAACCGGCAGACCTGGTGGTCGTGCAGTGGAACGAAGCGGGAAGCGGCGGCAATTTCGGCCTGGCCAACTTCCGGTTGCGTACCCTGTCGCTTGGCCCCAAGGCCTTCGGGCTTCTCAAGTCCAAAAATCCTGGCTACGACGCGGGCGCCACCCTGCAGATGGTCATCTCGCACGAAATGGGCCACCTGTTCGGCTTGATGGCGCATTCCAGACGCTGCGTCGATGTGATGTCCTATTACAGCAATGGGAAAGGCGAGGTGTGTTTTAGTCGTGACCGATCGCAGATTGACAGCGTCCCGGAATACCGAAATGATTTCCCTACCGCCTGCGATATTGAGCGCTGCAGAAAAGCCAACGGGAAGCGACCGCTGGCAGCCGGGAGGCTGGTTCCTGCGTCCAATGGCTCGGGACGATGAGCGTTCATCGTCCCGGGTCCCACCTCCGATTGCCTGTTATCTTGCCGGCTTGATTGCCGTTTGGTAACAGGCCATTGCGTTGGTAAAAGCTTCCTCCACCGTTAAGCCGCACCTCATGATGGTAGAGCCGTCAAGCAACTCGATGGTGCACCTGAAATTTGGGCGATTGCTGTACATGCAAAGAGTTGATTGACTGATCGGCTCGGTCCTGATGTAAGCTATGTTCTCGTCCGCCATGTCGCCTCCCCGTTGGGCTCCGCTGTGTAACCCCAATTCGAATTTAAGAAGAATCTTATCATCGCTGGCGGTCTTGAACAGTCGTAGCCAGAGCTATTGGGCTGCGGATGGATGTCTCCAGGCGAACGGAACGCTGTAAACTGCGCTGGATTATGATATATTGTAAATATCTAATCTGTGCCGTCGGCGTTCGACAATAACACTATTGGTATCTTTTTTATCCTAGTAGGGAATGCCGGCATGCCGGCGGTCAGCAGAGCGACCGCAGTCATCGTAAAACGGAAAAAACGGCAGGTTATAACGAGCACCAAGCGATCTCAGGAGGTATACCATGAAGCCGAGCACGAAAGATCTGGCAAAAGGCACGATGCACGAGGTCAAAGGAAAGATCAAGGAGACCACCGGGAAAATCACCCATAGCACCTCCTTGGAAAATCAGGGCAGAGCGGAAAAAATAGCCGGCAAGGTCCAGAAGAAAGTCGGCGATGTCGAAAAGGACTTGGAGAAATAGGTGCCAAGGCGAGGTTTCACCGCCCCTAGTCAGGTGAATTGAGAGACGGTTTCACAGCGCCTACGGTGGCTGCGGTCGCGCCGTCAAACAACATGGAGGTGAATCGGTCATGCCTCTGATACAAGTAGTTCTGGTTCTCATCGTCGTCGGCGTGTTGCTGTGGCTGGTCAACACCTACATACCGATGGCAGGCTCAATCAAATCGATACTGAATGCTGTTGTCGTCATTGTAGTGGTTTTATGGCTGCTCAACGTCTTTGGACTCATGCACAATCTCTCAATGCTGCGGATAGGTAAGTGACCCCGCACTGACTGTATCCGGGTGCGGGGGATCAAAAGAAGGGCTGGGTATGGGTTGGGAACCCAGATCCAAAAGTCCTGAAGGAGGATGAGATGCTGTGGACAATAGTGGTGGTTTTGCTGATTCTGTGGCTGCTTGGCATTGTCAGCAGTTACACCCTGGGAGGTTTTATACATCTGCTGTTGGTACTGGCCCTGATCATAATCGTGGTCAACCTGATTCAGGGAAGGCGAGCATTGTAGCCGGCGACTGAAACAAACCCAGACAATGCAAAGGAGATAAATCGTGAAGACTATGTTGATTGCGATCGCCGTTTTTACAGTGACCGTTATGTCCTCTTTTGCCGCGGATGTGCCAACGCCGGATACCACGGCGCAGAGGATGCCGCCGCACTATGGGATGAAAATGGAGAAAACGCCATCGCATATGCTGGTGATGGCTTATCACAAGAATTTACTGACTTTTGCCAATGCGTTGGACAAGGTGGCGCATAAAGGAGACACGGTCCCGCGCGAGTTTGCCAGAACTGCTGTCGCCGAGATGAGACGCAGTACGGATGAGCTGGAAAAATACCGGGCTGAAGTGCTGCACAACATGCCAGCCGACGTAAAGGCGCATGGCGACATGCAGAAGATGATGGACGAACACTTAGTGAACGTGAAGAGCCATCTAAGAGAGTTGGAGGCTCTGGTGAAGAACGACCGTATCCCCTCACAGGAAGTCATCAAGCAGTTGGAGTTCATCGTGAAAGGGTGTCAGGGGATGGACAGCGCGATGACCCACGGCAAAGGCATGCATTGTCGGGACATGCATGGCAAGTGGATGCATAACAAAGGGATGCAGGGTTGCCAGGGTTGCCAGGGTTGCCAGGGCGAAAGGATGATGCAGGATCGTGGCAGGGCGATGCAAGAAATGATGCTTCGCATGAAAGCTCAAGGTGCAGAAATGGCCAAATTGGTTGATAACATGAACCGCGCGCCCAAGGACCAGAAAGTGAATCTGCTGGCCGAGATAGTAACCCGCATGGTTCAGCAGCACACGGCCATGACCGCGCACATGGAAAAGATGATGCAAAAACGGATGCATCACCATGATGAAGGTGCGTCGATGCCGCCCTCTTCAACGATGACTGCAAGCCCGGGCGAGGACAACGATAATGATGAAGATGCGGACACCGATGACTCGGATAATGACGAGGATAGCGAGTAGCTGAGTAACTGAGTAGCTGAGGCCGATGGGAACTTTTCCTGATCGGTTATTGACCCGTTCCGTAATGAAATTCAAAACAGGCTGGCCACACGGTGCTCCACGTAACCCGTGTTTTCCAGCCTGATGCTTTTTAACCCTGAAGTTCTTTTAACTGCCGTTGACGCCACTCCTCATTCTCTCCTGAATACCAGTTCACTCCCCAGTACTCGACTCGATAAAAATTGTTGCTTGGTGAATTCGATCGTGTACCATGCAGGCTGTTATAGGAAGGCCGGCGATCGGCACTGACCGCACCGCGAGAGGTCAAACAATGCTGTTGCAGCCCGATACGGAAGAAAACCGAGAACTGACTGCCAACGTTCAGCCGCCGGAGTGGGTCAACCCGCAACCGGTCGGGCGCTACAACTTGGTGGTGATCGGCGGCGGCACGGCGGGCTTGGTCTGCGCCGCAGGCGCGGCGGGCTTAGGCGCTAAGGTGGCATTGATCGAGAGGCGCCTTTTGGGCGGAGACTGTCTGAATGTCGGCTGTGTGCCTTCAAAAGGGGTGATCCGGGCCTCCCGCGCCATTTTCGATGCCCGCTCAAGCGGCGAATTCGGGGTGCGCGGTCTGGCAGGGGCGCATGCTGACTTCCCCGCGGCCATGGAGCGGATGCGACGACTAAGGGCCGGCCTCAGCGGTCACGACTCCGCCAGGCGCTTCAGCCAGGAACTGGGGGTGGACGTCTATCTGGGCGAGGGAACCTTCACCGGGCCGGACACGGTAGCAGTCGCCGGCAGAAAACTGCTCTTTGCCAAGGGGGGCATCTGCACCGGCGCTCGCGCCGCAGCTCCGCCGATACCGGGACTCGCCGAGGCAGGCTACCTCACCAATGAGACGGTTTTTTCGCTCACCTCTCTGCCGTCGCGTCTGGCGGTGATCGGCGCAGGTCCCATCGGTTGCGAGCTCGCCCAGGCTTTTGCCCGTTTCGGCAGCCGCGTGACCATTATCGAGCGGGGCGAGCAGATCCTGGGCCGCGAGGACCGGGACGCCGCAGCCGTGCTGCAGGCCGCCTTTCTGCGCGAGGGAATCACCTTGGAACTCGGGGTGAAGATCGCCGGCGTCGAGAGCCGCGGGGCAGACAAGTTGTTGCGCCTGGAGCGTGATGGGATGCCGTTCGAGGTCGCTGCGGACTGCATTCTGCTGGGGGTAGGCCGGGGTCCGAACCTGGAGGGACTTGGTCTCGAGGCGGCGGGCATCGCCTTCGACAAGGACGGCGTCAAGGTGAGCGATACCCTGCGGACCACCAATCCCCGGGTTTATGCGGCTGGAGACATCTGCTCGGCCTACAAGTTCACCCACGTGGCCGATGCCCAGGCCCGGATCTTGATCGCCAACGCGCTTTTCAAGGGACGGCAGAAAAATTCCGCGCTGACCGTCCCTTGGTGCACCTACACCGACCCGGAGATCGCCCATGTCGGAATGTACGAACAGGACGCCGCGGCGCAGGGACTCGAGGTCGCCACGCTGACGGTGCCGTTTTCCGACGTGGACCGCGCCGTTTTGGATGGCGAGACCGAAGGCTTCGCGCGGGTGCACCTGAAAAAAGGAACCGACCGGATTCTCGGCGCCACCATTGTTGCCCGCCATGCGGGCGAAATGATCAACGAGCTTTCGCTCGCCATCGGTTCCGGGCTGGGAATCTCTGCCATCGGCAGGACCATTCATCCCTACCCCACCCAGGGTGAAGCCATCAAAAAGCTTGCCGACGCCTATAATCGCAGCCGCTTGACGCCTCTCATCAAGAGGCTTTTGGCTGCCTGGCTCAGCTGGCAAAGGAACTGAGCGGCTCAGCCGCTGCCGGGTGACTGCTCCTGACTTCACCAAAAAACTGCCCTTTTAGGAGCTGATGGATGAACGCGAAAAAATTGCTGCTGCTCCTGGCCGCCCTGTCGGCAGTCGGTCTATTTTTCTACCTTGACCTGGGACGGTTCCTGACTCTCGGCGCCCTCAAGGCAAACCAGCAGGCGCTTGCCGCCTACTACGCCGCCCACGGCATCGCGACGGTGGCAGGCTTCATGGCGGTCTACGTCGTGCAAACGGCGCTGTCGCTTCCCGGGGCGGCGATCCTCTCGCTTGCTGCCGGCGCCATTTTCGGGTCGTTGTTGGGGACGCTCTACGCGGTAAGCGCGGCCACCATTGGCGCCGCCTGCGCCTTTCTGGTGACGCGCTACCTGCTGCGCGACCCGGTCCTGGAGAAGTTCGGCCCAAAGCTGGAGGGGCTGAACCGCGAGTTGGAGGCCCGCGGCTTCAACTACCTCCTCTTTCTCCGTTTGGTGCCGCTTTTCCCCTTCTTCCTGATCAACCTGGCTGCGGGCCTCACGGCGTTGCCGCTCAGAACCTTCCTGCTCGCCACCTTGCTCGGCATCATTCCCGGCGGCTTTGTTTATGTGAACGCCGGAGCGAGCCTTGCCGGCATCAGTTCGCTTCGGGACGTGGCTTCGCCTCGGGTGCTCGGATCGTTTGCGCTGCTGGGTCTTTTCGCCTTAGTGCCGGTGATCTTCGGGAAACTAAAGAAAAAAGGGGCATCCGGCCCTATGGACAAGGTCTGAACTGCATTAGTACTGTCTTAAAAATCTTGTTGCCTATCTTGTTCCAGATCCTGCCGCCGATGGCGTGCTTTGACATAGTATCAAGGTGCGATTACACTGAATTGAGAAATAGCTGTGACTACTATAAAAAAAGGCTTTGACTATGCCACAAGATATTATTGCCAGTTTTGAGGTTCTGCGTCTGGGCATTTTGGACGACAACGGCAACATCGACGAGACGCTGATGCCGTCGCTGTCGGATCTCGAAATAGGGCGCATGTATGAGGCGATGGTGCTGGCGCGCACCTTCGACGAGCGCGCCGTGGCGCTGCAACGGGAGGGACGCCTCGGCACCTATCCGCAGATCTCGGGACAGGAGGCGGCCCAGGTGGGAAGCGCCTTTGCCATCGCGGCGACCGACTGGATCTTCCCTTCTTTTCGCGAGATGGGAGTGCAACTGACGCTCGGCTATCCCGCGGCGCAGCTCCTGCAGTATTGGACCGGCGACGAGCGCGGCCAACTGGGGCCGCAGCGGCTCAACATCTTCCCTTTATGCGTGGCGGTCGGCAGCCAAATCCCGCAGGCGGTGGGCGCCGCTCTGGCCGCCCGCTACCGGCGCGACCCGATTGCCGTTGTCGCCTACTTCGGGGACGGCGCCACTTCCAAGGGCGATTTTCACGAGGCGTTCAACATGGCAGGGGTGTTCCGGCTCCCGGTGGTCTTCATCTGCCAGAACAACCAGTGGGCCATCTCGGTGCCTCTCAAGAACCAGACGGCATCGGCCTCGCTGGCGCAAAAGGCGATAGGCTACGGCTTTCCGGGCATACAGGTGGACGGCAACGACGTCTTTGCCGTTTACAGCGCCGCCCGGCAGGCGCTCGACAAGGCCCGCAGCGGCGCCGGGCCCACTTTCATCGAGTGTCTCACCTACCGGATGGCCGACCATACCACCGCAGACGATGCCGGCCGCTACCGCTCACCCGAAGAGGTGAATCTCTGGCGGACCCGGGACCCGATCGTCAGGTTGCAGCGCTTCCTGACTGCTCGCGGGCTGTGGAGCGAGCAGAGCGGCAAGGAGGTCAAGGCTCGGGCGATCGGCATCATCGACGCCGCGGTGCAGGAGATGGAGGCGATCGCGCCGCCTGCCGCGGCCGAGCTGTTCACAGGGACGCGCAAGACGCTGAGCCCGCGCCAGGCTGAGCAAAGGAAGGGACGCTGACATGGCCCAACTAAACATGGTGCAGGCTATCAATCAGGCGCTCGGCGAGGAGATGGAGCGTGACGACCGGGTGGTGCTCCTGGGCGAGGACGTGGGGCGCGACGGCGGTGTGTTCCGGGTTACCGAGGGGCTGCAGGAGCGCTTCGGCGCCGAGAGGGTGCTGGATACCCCGCTCTCCGAGTCGGCGATCATGGGCGCCGCCATCGGCATGGCGGCCTACGGGCTGCGTCCGGTGGCCGAGATCCAGTTCCTGGGCTTCATCTATTCCGCCTTCGAACAGTTGGCGGCCCACGCGGCGCGGCTGCGTTCCCGCTCGCGCGGGCGCTACAGCTGCCCGCTCGTGGTGCGCACCCCCTACGGCGCGGGGATCAAGGCGCCCGAACTGCACGAGGAAAGCGCCGAGTCTATTTTCTGCCAGATTCCGGGGTTGAAGGTGGTGGTCCCTTCAGGCCCTTACAGTGCCAAGGGGTTGCTGCTCGCCTCCCTGCGCGACCCGGACCCGGTGCTTTTCCTGGAGCCTACCAGGCTTTACCGGTTGCTTAGGGAAGAGGTGCCGGAAGGAGAGTATCTCCTGGAGTTGGGGCGGGCCAAAGTTGCCCGCGCCGGTAAAGCGGTGACCGTTATCGCTTGGGGAAGCATGCTGGAGCGGGTGCTAAAGTCGGTGGCAGCTTATGACGCCGAGGTCATTGACCTGCTCACCCTCAACCCTTTCGACGTCGAAGCCGTGCTGACCTCGGTAAAAAAGACCGGCCGCGCGGTGATCGTGCACGAGGCGGCCAAGACCTGCGGCCTGGGGGCGGAAATCGCGGCCACCATTGCCGAAGAGGCGATGCTCTATCTGCGGGCGCCGGTCTTGAGGGTGACGGCTCCCGATGCGCCGGTCCCGTTGGCAAAGCTCATGGACTACTATCTACCGAGCACCCAGCAGATACAGGCCGCAGTTGCCGAGGTGCTGAAATACTGACTAAAATTAAGTAGGCAAGGAGCGGGCTCTATGTCTTTTGATTTCAAGCTTCCCGATCTCGGCGAAGGGATCGCCGAGGCCGAACTGCGCAAGTGGCTGGTGGCGGTAGGGGACGAGGTTGCCGAACACCAGATCCTCCTGGAGGTGGAGACGGATAAGGCCGTGGTCGAAGTCCCCTCTCCGCGCGCCGGCGTCGTCTCCAACCTGCTGTGCAGGGAAGGGGAGATGGTCAAGGTCGGCGAGACGCTGCTGACCATAGCTGTGGTCGACGCGGCCAGGCAGACATCCACTGAAGCCGAGACTAAGACTAAGGCTAAGGCTGAGGCCGATGGTAAGGCTGAGGTCAAGGCTGAGGCAGAGGTTAAAGCTGAGGCTGAGCCGCCTCGGCGTTCCCCTTCGGTTGGCATCGTGGGGTCGCTTCCCGAAGCAGACGACGAAGCGCCTTCTGCGCCGCGGCAGGGGGGGGACGTGCTCGCTACGCCGCAGGTCAGGAAGTTGGCAAGGGAGAGGGGAATCGATCTGAGCTACGTCCGGGGAAGCGGTCCGCGCGGTTGCATCATCCCTGAGGATCTTATCGGACAGGCCGCTGCCAAACAGGATCGGCAGCCTGCCGGCGAACCGGATCGACAAGCTGCCGGCGAACTTGAACAAGGGGCTCCACTGGAGGAAAAACTTCCCTTGCGAGGACTGCGACGCACCATTGCCCGCAACGTGCTTGCCTCCCAAAGAACTACCGCTTTCGTCACCAGCATGGAGGAGGCGGACATCACCGAGATTTGGGAACTGCGCAATCGCGAGCAGGGCGAAGTGGAGTCCCGAGGCACCCATCTTACCTTTCTCCCCTTTTTCATCAAGGCCACCCAGCACGCCCTGCAGGAGCATCCGCTGCTGAACGCCTCCATTGACGACGACGCCCAGACCATCGTGCTCAAGAAGCATTACCATTTCGGCATCGCGGTCGATACGCCGGAGGGGTTGATGGTGCCGGTGATACGGGACGTCGACAAAAAGAGCATCATCGAACTGGCGGCGGTGATCCAGGAACTGGGGCGCAAGGCTCACGAGCGGACCATCGCGCTGGAGGACCTGCGGGGGAGCAGCTTCACCATCACCAACTACGGACATTTCGGCGGCACCTTCGCCACCCCCATCATCAACTGGCCCGACGTGGCCATCCTCGGCTTCGGCCGCATCGTGGAGCGCCCCTGGGTGCATCGCGGTCAGATCGCCATCAGAAAAATCCTGCCGCTCTCACTCACCTTCGACCACCGCGCCACCGACGGCGCCGATGCCGCTCGATTCCTCGGCAAGGTGCTCCGCTACCTGGAGGATCCCGCCCTGCTGTTGTTGGAAGGAGGCTGATTCTGATGGCTCGAACTTCCCTGCCATGCCCGCGCTGCGGCAGACCGCTCGACGGCAGTCAATCCTCCTGCGCCTGGTGCGGAGCCCCGCGCCCCGGCTTCTGGGCCGGCCTCGCCGCTTGGTCGCGCCTGGAGAGCGACCGGGAGTGGCTGGTGAAAGGGGTGATCGCGGCCAACGTCCTCTTTTACCTGCTTTCCCTGCTGGTGAGCAGGCACGGCGGGTTCGGAGGCAACCCGCTCAACTTTTTGTCGCCGGACCAATCGAGCCTGTTGCTGCTGGGGGCTACCGGGGTGGTGCCGGTGGTGGAATTCGGCCGCTTTTGGACTCTGATTTCCGCGAGTTACCTGCACGGCGGCGTGCTGCACATCCTCTTCAACATGATGGCGCTTCGCCAGATCGGGCCCTGGGTAAGCGCCGAATTCGGGGCCAGCCGCATGTTCATCATCTACACGCTTAGCGGGGTGAGCGGCTATCTGGCCTCCTGCCTTGCCGGCGTCTCCTTCACCATCGGCGCATCCGCCTCTGTCTGCGGGTTGATCGGCGCGCTGTTCTATTTCGGCAAGAGCTGCGGCGGCGATTACGGCGCCGCCGTCTCGCGTGAGGTGAGCGGCTGGCTGATCAGCCTGGTCCTGTTCGGGCTGATCATGCCGGGGATCAATAACTGGGGTCACGGCGGTGGCATCGTCGGCGGGGTGCTGCTCGGCAAGCTGTTGGGTTACCGATCTCTTCGCCCGGAGACCATGGGGCACCGGCTGTTGGCGCTTCTTTGCCTGGTCGTTACCGTCCTGATCCTGCTCATGGCCGCCTGCTTGGCGCTCTTTGCCGCCCCTTAGGCCGCCGGACCGTGAGTCCCTCGCCGGGGATTCTTCGGGCTTTGGCGAGCTTTTCACCCTCTCCCCACCCCTACTGCGGTTAAATTAAGCCTTGGCGGTTCTTCCCCCCTCCCAACCTCCCCCCGCTGGGGGGAGGAGCTATTTCCTCCCCCAGCGGGAGGGGAGTGGTCCCCTCCCGCAGCTGTAAGGAGGAGCTAGTGATCCCTCCCGCAGCGTGGGGAAAGGAGCTAGCGGTCCCCTCCCCCAGCGGGGGAGGGTTAGGGGGGGGAAGCCGATCCGATGCAACCGTTGCCATAAATTCAGTACCCTTGCCTTAACTTAACTGTTCCTTCCCGCCGGCAAAATCTCCCCTCCGATTGCCAACTCGATTATGGTCGGTATACTCTTTCACTGTGAATTAATTGGCGTTAACGTGCCGACCGTGTTGCGCAGACGCCCGCGCCCGATCGGCTGGCGGCCGCAAGGCCATCACACCTAAGGAGGTCATTCATGAAGGGGAACGAGAGGATCATAGAGCAGCTCAATGTGCGCCTGGCCGAGGAGTTGACCGCGACCAATCAGTACATGGTGCATGCGGAGATGTGTGAGAACTGGGGCTACAAGCGCCTTCACGCCATGATCCGCAGCCGGGCGATCACGGAGATGAAGCATGCGGAGAAGCTAATCGAGCGCATACTTTTTCTCGAGGGGAGGCCGATCGTCAGCAGGCTCGATCCGATCCACATCGGAGCCGAAGTCCCGAAGATGCATCAGTTCGATCACGGCTCCGAGGAGACCGCCATCCGCGGCTACAATGAGAGTATCCGCATCGCGGTGGAACTGGGCGACAACGGCACCCGGGAACTGCTGAACGAGATCCTGAGCCAGGAAGAGACCCACATCGACGAGATCGAGGCGCAATTGGACCAGATCGCGCAAATGGGAGTGCAGAATTACCTGGTCGACCAGGTCGGCTGAAGCGCCTGCCGGCAGCGGTTTGGGCGGTTGAACCTCCGGGTGCCCGAAATAAACCGGGTGCCCGAAATAAAAGAGACGCGAGCAAAAAGAGCGCAGGAAATTTTTCCCGCGCTCTTCTTGCGTATAGCGTATATCCCGCCCGACCATGGCTCAGCCGGCGCTGCTCTCTTTTTCCAGCTCAGCCAGGCGCGATTTCAAGGCCTTTTCCTTCTGCCATTTGGCGGAAACGTCCCTCATCACCGCGACGCTGCCGGCGATCCGTCCGACCTCGTCCCTGATGATGGTCATCGAGAACTCGGTCGACAGGCGCGTGCCGTCCTTGCGGATGGCGGGCGCCGCCAAGAGCTCCTTGGCGTACCGGGTCACCCCGGTTTCCATCACCTTGAAATAGCCTTCCCAATGGCGGGCGCGCTGGTTTTCAGGGATGAAGATGTCGAGCGACTGGCCGGTGGCCTCTTCGGCGCTAAAACCCAGCATCTGCTCGGCGCCGGCATTCCAGAGCCGGATGATGCCTGCCCGGTCCGAATAGATGATTGCGTCGTTACATTCCTGCACTAACTGCCGGCACAGCTCCTCGTTGGACATCTCGATCATGACTCCTCCCCTCGTTGTTTGATGATTCATGATAGCACAAGGGCCAAGTCGAACCTTGACCAAAGTCAAAGATGCTGCGAGCCTCCGTTTGCCGGGGCAGTCCATCCGCCTCGTTATTTTCCGATAGGTTTTCCTAAAGTGCTGTAGTAATATGCCGATAATAAAACACGGTAATGAAATGCATCGTTGGACCCCGGGAGAATTTGATGTTTAAAAAGAAGCTGTTGCACAAGATTCTGGCGATAATCGGGGTCACCCTCTTCATCGGAATCAACATCGTGGGGCTGCTGGCGATCTGGCTTCAGTACCAGTCGACCATGGCCTTGCAGGAGAAAAACAGCCGCATCATGTCGAAGGTCATCATCAACCAGATCGCGGAGCTGATGATGAAGGACGACTCGAAAGGGGTGCTGAGCCTTTCCCGAGTCGCTCGGGAGAAGAAATTCGGGTTCGACCTGAAGGTTTACAACAGCGAGGGGAAGGAATCCTCGTCTTCGGGCTTGCCGGCCGACCCGGAAGTGATGAAGGCGCTGGCCAGCGGAGAGCGCCTGGAGACGCGGCAGGTGGAGAACGGCCTGCATACCTTGCGGGCGGTGGTGCCGCTGGTCAACGAGGAGCGCTGCAAGCAGTGCCACGACGCCGGCGAGAAGTATCGCGGCGTGATCATGCTTACCTCCTCGCTGGAGGACGGCTACCAGAGCGCCGTTAAGATGAGCGCGATCCTGGTTGCCGCCGGCCTTTGCTTCTTCGTCCTGATGCTGGCCTGCATGTGGGTGTTCTTCAAGAGGACCGTCGTGCGCGACGTGCTGTTCTTTTCCGAGAAGCTGCAGGACATCGCGGCGGGGGAGGGGGATCTCACCAAGGAGATACCGGTTCGCTCCGAGGACGAGATCGGCGAGCTCGCCGGCCACATCAATCACCTGGTCAGAAAACTGCGGGAAACGGTCTCGGTGCTCTACCTACTCGCGGAGAACATCTCCGTCTCGCTTTGCCACGTTTCCAGCCGCACCACCAAGACCGTTCTCTCCGCGGCCGATCAAAAGGACCGCTCCCAGTCGGTCGCGGTGGCCGCGGAGCAGATGGCGACCACCCTCCATGTGGTCGCGGGCAATACGCATCAGGCCGCCGTATTTTCCGAGCAGGTGGACGCCGCCGCCAGCGAAGGGATGGCCGTGGTGGACGGCGCCTGCCAGAGCATCGCGATGATCCGGGAGAACGTGGTGAAGACCCTGGGCACGGTCGGCAGGCTCGAGGCCTCCTCCGCCCAGATCGGCGACATCATCAGCCTGATCGAGGACATAGCGGACCAGACCAAGCTCCTGGCGTTGAACGCCGCCATCGAAGCGGCCCGGGCCGGCGAGCACGGGCGAGGATTCGCCGTGGTGGCCGACGAGGTGAAAAACCTCTCGGAAAAAACGGCGACCTCCACCAAGGAGATCGCCAGAATCATCACCAGCATCCAGAGCGAGAGCCGGGACGCCGCCAGTTTGATCGCCGAGGAGCAGGAGCGGGTCGAGGACGGCGTCGCCAAATCAACCGCCGCCCGCGATTGCCTGCAGCGGATCCTGGGCCTGGCCGGCGAGACGGCGCAACTGATCAACCAGATCGCCTCGGCCACCGAGGAGCAAAGCTCGACCACCAGCGACATTTCCCATCAGATTCAAAACGTCTCCCATTCCGCCTCGACCGTGCACAGCGACATGCAGGAAAGCGAAAAGCGCTTTGCCGTGCTCACCGGCGTCGCCGAACAGATCTTCTCCACGGTCGGCAAGTTCAGCGTCGGCAACCGCCACGACGGCATGAAGGCGCTGGCCCGCGACCTGAGGGACGGGGCGATTGCGGCGCTGGAAAAGGCGATCGCCGAGAACAGGCTCACCCTGGCCGACCTGTTCGACCGCAACTACCGCCCCATCCCCAACACCTCCCCCCAAAAATACGGCACGGCCTTCGACCGCTACTTCGACCAGTACATCTCCCCTTTGCAGGAGGAGATCCTCGCCCGACAGGGCTCGGTGTTCTTCGCCATCTGCGTGGACGAGCGCGGCTACGTGGCCAGCCACAACCTGCGCTACTCCAAGCCGCTTACCGGGGACCCGGCGCTGGACATGGTCAACAACAGGACCAAGAGGCTGTTCAACGACAAGACCGGCTTGAAGGCTGCCCAGAACACCGAGGCGTTCCTGCTGCAGACCTACATGAGGGATACCGGCGAGGTCATGAACGACATCTCCACCCCCATCCACTTCGGCGGCAGGCACTGGGGCGCCGTGCGCATCGGCTATCAGGCGACCTAGCGGCGGGGGGAATCCGAATTGACCCGGCAGGCTCTTTCTGCTATACAAGGAGCCTTCGCGCAGGATTTCCATCAATGAGCGGACCGGGAGGGGTATGGATCGACGCGGGATAAAGAACAGGGTGATCGGTGGTTTTCTCGGCTTGCTGGTCGCTGTGGTCCTGCTGGCCGCGGCCTATCTCTATGCGGCCTTGCATTGGACCTACTCCTCGGGAGAGCGGGTGGGCTATATCCAGAAGCTCTCCAAGAAGGGATGGCTATGCAAGACCTGGGAAGGGGAGCTTACCATGCCGCCGGTGCAGGGCGTGGTCCCGGAAAAGTTCTTTTTCACGGTGCGCGACGATGCCGTGGCTCAACTCATGAACAGGGGATTGGGCAAGCGGATCTCGATCGGCTATGAGCAGCACAAGGGGATCCCGACCACATGTTTCGGCGAAAGTGAATATTTTATCGTGAAAGCAACTTATCTGGAGTGACTTTTCCCCGGTTCGGGGGGAGTCGCAGTGGTAGCGTCGAGTTGAAAATGAGGGGGGAAGCCGGCACGGCTTCCCCCTTTTTCAATTAACAGGCATAGCGTTTACGGAATATTTCGTCCGGCCGTTTTTAGCCTTGACTATGAGGACTCTGTTAAGTAGAATCCGGTTTTAATTTTTATCCTGGATTGCCGCGGCAGCCGCCGAGGCGCGCTTGGGGGTTGCCGGCATTCCAGGTCTGGTCGACCTTTTGAAATCAGCTATCGTCTCGCGCTAGCTGGTTTTTTCTGCGTAAGACACTACAACAAAAACAGGAGGAAGAGATGTCCGATTACGGCACGCTGCAAGATCGCGTACAATGCAAATCACTGCTGAGCAAGGTCATGAAGCCCGAGCAGACGGTCGAGTTCTTCAAGAACGGGATGAACCTCGGCTGGTCCGGCTTCACCCCTGCCGGCTACCCGAAAGTGGTGCCCATCGCCTTGGCCGAACATGTCGAGAAGAACAACCTGCAGGGCAAGCTGAAGTTCAACCTGTTCATCGGGGCTTCCGTCGGCGCAGAGACCGAGGACCGCTGGGCCGTGAACGACATGATCGACCGCCGCTGGCCGTACCAGACCGGCAAGAACATCGCCGCCGGCATCAACGCGGGCCGCATCCGCATGGGCGACAAGCATCTCTCCCTCTTCGCCCAGGACCTGGGTTACGGCTTCTACACCAAGGACACCGAGACCGGCAAGCTCGACCTCGCCATCATCGAAGTCTCCGCCATCAAGGAAGACGGCAGCCTGGTTCCGACCTCCTCCTGCGGCGTCATCCCCGAGATCCTGATGATCTGCGACCGGATCATCATCGAGGTCAACACCGGCCAGCCCTCCTTCGAAGGGATCCACGACCTCTTGACGCCGGCGCTTCCTCCCAACCGCCAGCCGTTCAACATCGTCAACGCCGGCTCCAGGATCGGATCGACCTCCATTCCCTGCGACCCCAACAAGATCATCGCCGTGGTCGAGTCGAAGCTGCGCGACCAGGGGCGCGCCTTCGCCGAACTGGACGACACCTCCGAGGCGATCGCCGGTCACGTGATCGAGTTCTTCACCCAGGAAGTGAAGGCCGGCCGTCTCCCCAAGAACCTTTTGCCGATCCAGTCGGGCGTAGGTTCCATCGCCAACGCCGTCATCGGCGGTCTGGCCAAGGGACCCTTCAGCAACCTGACCGTCTACACCGAGGTGCTGCAGGACACCATGCTCGACCTGTTCGACTCGGGCAAGCTGGACATGGCCTCTTCCTGCTCGCTCTCCCTTTCCGCCGATCCGGGCTTCCCCCGCTTCTTCGCGAACATGGACAAGTATTTCGACAAGATCACCCTGCGCCCGCTCTCCATCTCCAACGCGCCTGAGCCGATCCGCCGTCTGGGGTGCATCGCCATGAACACCCCGGTGGAGATCGACATCTACGCGCACGCCAACTCCACCCTGGTCGGCGGCACCCGCATGATCAACGGCCTGGGCGGCTCCGGCGACTTCCTCAGGAACGGCTTCCTGAAGATGATGCACACCCCGTCTTCGCGCCCGAGCAAGAACGACCCAAACGGCATCTCCTGCGTGGTGCCGCACTGCTCCCACATCGACCACACCGAGCACGACCTGGACTGCGTCATCACCGAGCAGGGCCTGGCCGACCTGCGCGGGCTCGCTCCCAAGGACCGCGCCAGAAGGATCATCGAGAAGTGCGCCCATCCCGAGTACAAGGCGCAGTTGACCGAGTACCTCGACATCGCCGAGAAGGACTGCCTGGCCAGGAAAGTCGGCCACGAGCCGCAGATGTGGGACCGCGCCTTCAAGATGCATCTCAACCTGGAGCGTAACGGCACCATGAAGCTGAAAAACTGGAACGTGAAGGTCGACCTCTGCGAGGACTAACAAGAGATCGTCGTCAGTTAAGGTAAACAAAAAAAGAGGGGCTCAACCGGAGAAACGGCTGAGCCCCTCTTTTAGTAAAAAAACAAGCATCGAACCTATTCGCCACGGAGAACATCTGAGGCAATCTGAGAAATCAAAAGCTGGAAAGCCTGGATAGGACCAAACAAAAAGATGTAACTATTCAGCACTATTTCCGTAGGTCGCGTTGAGGTACGAAACGCGATGTCGCAAGGGTGCCACGACGGCAGTGTCGCGTTTCACGATGAAGCCGTTCAACACGACCTACGGGGATGAAACGTTGCTAGCTGATGTGGTGAATAGTTAGCTTTTCGCCGATCTTCTCAGATTTTCTCCGTGGCCAATGGTTCACCGGTTTCAGCGCGCCTTGGGGTGCGCCTTGTCGTAGACTTCCATCAGCCGGTCGATGCTGACGTGGGTGTATTTCTGGGTGGTGGACAGCGAGGCGTGCCCCAAAAGCTCCTGGATGGCGCGCAGATCGGCGCCCCCCTCCAAAAGATGGGTGGCGAAGGTGTGGCGCAGGGTGTGCGGCGAGACCTTGCGCATGGCGGCGATCAGCAGCATGTGGGCGTCGACGATCCTGCCGACGCTGCGCCGGGTGAGCCTCCCTCCGCGGGCGTTCAGGATCAGCGGCGCGCCGGCCGGGGGGCGGTTGCGCTCCTCAAGGTAGGCCGCCAGCGCCTGCGCGGCCTTCGTCCCTACCGGCACGATCCGCTCCTTCCCGCCCTTGCCCAGCACCCGGGCGAGCCCCGCGTCCAGATCCAGTTCGCCGACGTTCATGCCGGTCAACTCGCTCACCCTGATGCCGCAGGAGTACAGGGTCTCCAGCACCGCGCGATCCCTGAGCGGCAGCCCCGAGCTGCCGGCCGGGGCGCTCACCAGCTCCGTCACCTGGTCGATGTTCAGGTGAAAAGGGAGCCGCTGCTCTTTCTTGGGCGTGGCGACCAGTTCCGCGGGGTTTTTTCCCACCTTCCCTTCGCGCAGGAGGTAACGAAACAACGCCCTGATGGCGGAGAGTTTCCTGCCGATGGTGCTCTTGGCGTGCCCGTTGTGCAGGTGGGCCAGATAGCGCCTGACGGTGAGATGGTTCACTTCCCCGGGCGCGTCCGGCAGTTGTTGGTCGGCGAGAAAGGCCGCGAACTGGCTAAGGTCGCTGCGGTAGGCCTCCACGGTATGCGCCGACAGGTTGCGCTCGTTCTCCATGTAGCGGCAAAATTGCTCAATTCCCTCTTTCATGCTATGAATCTAACCCAGGTCCGGCCCGCTTGACAACAGATTTGCCCGGCCGGGGGAAAAAGGAGGGTTATCGTCATGCATCAGCTCGAAAGGTACCAGGTCTGCGTGGAGAAGGTCGGGAGTTACCACCGGTCGCTTGTGCAGGCGGGGCTCGTCCGCCTGCTGGAACCGCTGGGGGGGATGGAGCGCTTCGTCAAGCCGGACGAGCGGGTGCTGATCAAGCCGAACCTGCTCTCCGCCAAGCCCCCGCAGGCTGCGGTCACCACCCACCCGGAGCTGCTGCGCGCCGTCATCGAACTGGTGCAGCAGGCGGGCGGGGAGGCGCTGGTGGGAGATTCGCCCGGCTTTGGCAGCGGCCGGCGGGTGGCCGAGCGCTGCGGATTGCTGCGGGTGATCGAGGAAACCGGCGCGCGCTTCGTCCCGTTCGAGGAGTCGGTTCCGGTCAAAGGCTCCGGGACCTTCCGCCAGTTTGAGCTGGCGCGCCCCTACCTGGAAGCGGACCGGCTGATCAACCTCCCCAAGCTGAAGACCCACGAGATGATGGCCATGACCTGCTGCGTCAAGAACCTGTTCGGCGCGGTGGTCGGGACCCAGAAGGCGGCCTGGCACCTGAAGGCGGGGGCGGACAAGGATCTCTTCGCCCGCATGCTGCTGGAGGTGTACCGGCTGCGGGAACCGGATCTCAACATCGTCGACGCCATCGTCGCCATGGAGGGGAACGGGCCGGGGAGCGGCGACCCGGTCGGCGTCGGCCTGCTTTTGGCCGGCAGCAACGCGGTCGCGGTCGACGTGATAGCCGCCGAGATCGCCGGCATCCCGAAAAAACTGCTCTACCTGGAAAACGCCGCCCGCGCGCTCTCCCTTCCCGGCGCCGACAGGGCGCTCATCGACTGCTTCGGCTCGCCGCTCGACCGGCTTGGCTGCGCGCCCTTCAAGCTGCCGCATCTGTCCGACGTCCAGTTCGGGCTCCCCGGCTTCTTGAAACATCGGCTGCGAAACCAGCTTACTTCCCGGCCGGAAGTGGAGCCGGGAAGCTGCGAGCTGTGCGGCGTCTGCCTGCGCGCCTGCCCCCCGGAGGCGATCCGGATCGAGGCGGGGAGGCTGCGCTTCGACTATCGGCGCTGCATCCGCTGCTTCTGCTGCCGGGAACTCTGCCCGCACGCCGCACTCAGGCTCAAGGACGGCTGGCTTTTGGCTCTTATTAAAAAGATGGGGTGACGATTATAATTATAAGCTCGGCTGTTGACTTCTCATAAGTCAGGGACTATCATTGGTCCAACCTCGGGGAAGCGCACCGCGCGAGGGATTTAAATCCAACAGCGAAAAGGAGATCGAAGAAATGTGGACTAACTTCTATATGATTCGCCCGGTTACCCGCTGCAAAGAGGGTTGCCCTAGTTAGCCCGCCGCATGCAAACGGCGGGCGTGCCCCCAGAGGCCCCCTGTCCCGCACGGGGGGCCTTTTTCATTATGAAAAAAGCCGCCCTGCGCGGCTCTCCGCCCCGCCGGCTAAGACCGGCCACTCCGCAAGCGTCTCCCCGCCACCCTGCTATGCTATTTAATCCTGCGTCGAAAAGCCCTTTGATTTGACAACCCCGTAAAATTCCGCTATTCTGCGGCTCCTGTGCGGCTGCGGAAGACCCACAAAGGTGATAAATGAACCAGGTTATCCTTTTCATACTGGCGTTGCTGGCTCCTTGCGCCGCGTTGGCGGCGCAGCCGCCGGCCGTCCCTGGCGCCGCTTCCGGCCAGGCGCAGACCCAACACGCCGACGGTTGGCATGCGGCCAACTACGCCGTTCCCGCCTCCTTTCTGCCCACCGAACTGGGGGTCTCCGCCTCCGAACTTGCCGACCTCGACGATCAGGAAATGGCCGCCGCGGGAGCGTTCGAGCTGAAGCTCCCGGAAGAGGACCTGCCGGATTCGGACATCCCGCTCACCTTCAACAAGAAGGTGGAGTATTTCATCAAGTACTTCCAGAAATCCGGCCGCTCTTCCTTTGCCAGGTGGCTCTCCCGGAGCGAGCGTTATGTCCCGATGATGAGGACGGTGCTCAGGAAGGAAGGGATGCCGGAAGACCTGGTCTACCTGGCCATGATCGAGAGCGGCTTCACGCCCCATGCCCTGTCGGTGGCGAGCGCCGCGGGTCCTTGGCAGTTCATGTCGGGGACCGGCAAACGCTACGCCTTGCGCATCGATCCCTGGATCGACGAGAGGCGTGATCCCTTGAAGTCCACGGTGGCTGCCGCTCTCTATTTGAAAGAGCTGTACGCGATGTTCAACAAGGATTGGTACCTGGCCGCCGCGGGCTACAACGCCGGAGAGAACAAGATCCTGCGGGCGATCAACATGTACAACAGCCGCGACTTTTGGGAGATCTCCAAGGGCGAGTATCTGAAGCCGGAGACCAAGGATTACGTGCCGAAGCTTCTGGCCGCCGCGATCATCGCCAAGGAGCCCGCCAAATACGGCTTCGCCGACGTGGCGTACCTCCCCTCCATCGATTTCGACGTGGTCAAGATCCCGTCCCGGACCGACCTGGAACTGGTGGCCAAGGGGTGCGGGGTCAGCGTGCAGACCCTGCGCGAGCTGAACCCGGAGCTGCGCCGCCTCTCCACCCCGCCCGATTACCCCGGCTATGAATTGAAGATCCCCAAGGGGACGGCCCCCCTTTTCGAGGCCCACTACGCGAAGATCCCGGAGAACGAGCGCTACCGGGAGCGGGTGAGGCACGTAGCCTACCGCGCCAAAGGGAAGGACACCCTGGCCTCGATCGCCCGGCGCTTTAAGACCACCCCGCAGACCATCGCCGAGCTGAACGACATCGGCAAGAGGGGGGCGGGGCATCTGCACGGCCGCGTCCTGACCATCCCGGTGCTCGTGGCCAGCGACGACGGCGAGCTCCCCTCGGCCCGCCCCGAGCACTCCGCGGTCGAGCCGGCGCAGCCGAGCAAGTCGGCGTGGTTCAACAAATACTACACGGTTAAAAAAGGCGACACCCTGGCCACCCTCGCCAAGCGCTTCAACGTCACCGCCCGGATACTCTCCGCCTGGAACAACATGAAAACCAAGGTGGCGCTCAAGCCGGGCAAACGCATCATCATCGCCAAGTACCAGGACAAAAAGGGCGCGCTGGCCAAAGAGTCGGGCTAGCCGCAGCTTCGCCGCCGCCGCAATTTCCGCAGGCCCGAAATTATCGTTCATAAGGATAACCGTCGATGTACAACATTGCCATCTCCGCAGGCGCAGCACTGATCTCTTTTCTCCTGGTCACCCTCATCGCAGGCTTCCATTACTGGTGGGGGGGGCTTTTGGCCGCGCTGCTGGTGTTCATGGGGAGCTTTCTGCTCATCTCCCGCATGGTCGCCAAGAAGCTGGAGGCGATCATGGAGCCGGCCATGAAGGACATCCAGGCCCAGCGCTTCGACAAGGGGATCCGGGACCTGAAGGGCGCGCTGCGCTACGCCAAGTGGCAGATCTACGTGGAGAGCCAGATCAATTCGGCCATCGGCATGGTGTATTTCGTGCGCCGCGAATTCGCCCTGGCCTTTCCCTATCTGGAGAAGGGGTTCTTCAAGAACTGGGTCACCATGGGGATGCTGGCGGTCACCTACATGAAGCGGAACAAGCGGGATCTGATGCGCGAGACCTTCGACAAGGCGGTGCTCGCCTCGCCCAAGGAGTCGCTGCTCTGGAGCCTGTACGGCTACTGCCTGAACGAGTGCGGCGACAGCGTCAAGGCCTGCGAGGTGCTCGCCAAGGGGGTGGCCAAACTCCCCGGCGACGAGAACCTGAAGCAGAACCTGGAGCTTTTGCGCGAAGGGAAAAAGATGAAGATGAAGGGGTACGGCGAGATGTGGCTGCAGTTCCACCTGGAAAGCCTGGCCGCCATTCAGAAGCAGCAGATGGCGGCCATGGGCGGCAGGCGGCGGGTGGTGAGAAAATAACTTGTAAAAAAAGCGCGATGATGTCATATTGAGCTGTTTTTAAGACGGGCGCCATGCTCGTCTTTTTATTTTAGCGGTAACAGCAAAAAAGGAGCCGGTCAGTCATGCAGGAAATGATCAGAAATATCGCCATAATAGCCCACGTCGACCACGGCAAGACCACGCTGGTGGATGCGATGCTTAAGCAATCCGGAGTTTTCCGGGAAAACGAAGCGATCACCGAGCGGGTCATGGATTCCAACGACCTGGAGAAGGAGCGCGGCATCACCATCCTCGCCAAGAACCTGAGCATCCACCACGGCGGGTTCAAGATCAACATCGTCGACACCCCTGGCCACGCCGACTTCGGCGGCGAGGTGGAGCGCGTGCTGAAGATGGTCGACTCGGTGCTGCTGCTGGTGGACGCGCTGGACGGCCCGATGCCGCAGACCCGCTTCGTGCTCAAGAAATCGCTCGACCTGGGGCTGCGCCCGATCGTGGTGATCAACAAGGTGGACCGCCCCGGCGCCCGCCCGACCGAGGTTGTGGACATGGTCTTCGACCTGTTCTGCGAACTGCAGGCCTCCGACGCGCAGCTCGACTTCGCCATCTGCTACACCAGCGCCAAGCTCGGCTACGCCATGCTGGAGATGGACCAGCCCTCCGAGAACATGGAGCCGCTGTTCGAGATGATCAAGGACAACGTGCATCCGCCCGAGGGGGACGTCAACGCCCCCTTCCAGCTGCTGGTCACCAACATCGACTACAACGACTACATCGGCCGCATCGCCACCGGCAAGATCTTCAACGGCAAGGTGAGCGCCGGCGAGACCGTGGCGCTGATCAAGCGCGACGGCACCATCTCCAAGGGACGGGTCTCCAAGCTCCTGGGATACGAAGGGCTGAAGCAGGTGGAAGTGCCCGAGGCCTACACCGGCGACATCGTCACCATCGCCGGCTTCACCGAGGTGGGGATCGGCGAGACGCTCGCCTCCGCGGAAACCCCGATCCCGCTTCCCTACGTGGCCATCGACGAGCCCACCCTCTCCATGAACTTCATCGTCAACAGCTCCCCCTTCGCCGGGCGCGAAGGGAAACTGGTCACCTCCAGAAACATCCGCGAGCGCCTGGACCGTGAGCTTAGAACCAACGTCTCGCTGCGCGTCGCCGACACCTCGAACGCCGACACCTTCCAGGTCTCGGGCCGCGGCGAGCTGCACCTCTCCATCCTGATCGAGAACATGCGCCGCGAGGGGTTCGAGATGGCCGTCTCCAAGCCGGAGGTGATCATGCGCGAGGTGGAGGGGAAGAAGCACGAGCCCATGGAATACCTGGTGGTGGACGTGGCCTCCGAGTACCAAGGGGTGATCATCGAGCGGATGGGACCCAGGAAGGGGGAGATGGTCGCCATGACGCCGATGGGCGACTCCACCCGCCTGGAGTTCATCGTCCCCGCCCGCGGCCTGATCGGCCTGCGCGGCGAGTTCCTGACCGAGACCCGCGGCACCGCCGTCATCACCCACACCTTCCATGAGTACGCCCCCTACAAGGGAGAGATTCCCGGCAGGAAGAACGGCGTGCTGATCGCCATGGAGCAGGGCGAGACCACCGCCTACTCGCTGGACGCGCTGCAGCCGCGCGGCACCCTGTTCCTGGGCGCCGGCGTCGAGGTCTACGGCGGCATGATCATCGGCCAGCACGCCAAGGACAACGACCTGGAGGTGAACCCCTGCAAGGGGAAGAAGCTCACCAACGTGCGCGCCTCGGGCACCGACGACGCCATCAAACTCACCCCGCCGCGCCTTTTGACGCTGGAACAGGCGCTCGAATTCATCGACGAGGATGAACTGGTAGAGGTGACGCCGGGCTCCATCAGGCTCAGAAAGAAGGAGCTCGACCCCAACAAGCGCAAGCGCTACAACAGAAGCTAGTGACCTCACGGGTCCCCGCAGCCGGTCGCACGCTGCGGGGACCCCTTTTGTATCCGATTTCGATTTGCCGCAGCCCCTGCATCATGCATCTATCTGCCCTACAAGGAGTGCCCCATGTCTTTGCGCGCCCTGCTGTACGCCGGTCTCTTTTCCGTGGTCTCGCTGCTCGGCGCCTGCGCATCGGCGCCGACGCCCATCAAGAGCGCGGAGCTGAACTTCAAGGAAGGGGAGGCCTCCTACCAGTCCAAAAAATACACGGACGCCATCGCCAGCTTCAAGAAGGTCAAGGAAGCCTACAGCTCGCCGGAGCTGACCACCCGGGCCGAGTTGAAGATCGCCGACGCCCAGTTCGACAACAAGGCTTACGTCGAGGCCGCCGCGGCCTACGAGGATTTCAGAAAGCTTCATCCCCGAAACGAGCAGTCCGCCTACGCGCTCTACCGTCTGGGGCTTAGCCATTACCACCAGATCGAGGGGATCGACACCGATCAAACGCCGGTGAAGAACGCGGTCTCCGCCCTGGAGACGTTTCTGGTGCAATACCCGACTTCGAGCTACGCCGCCGAGGTGCGTCAAAAGCTCGCCGATTGCCGGAGCAAGCAGCTGGAATACGAGAATTACGTCGGCAATTTCTATCTGAGGACCGGCAAATACCCCGCCGCCATCAAGCGCCTGAACGCCGCCCTGCTGCGCTTCCCGGGCACCTCCAAACTCGACCAGACCCTCTTTTACCTCGGCCAGGCCTATCTGAAGTCGGGGGACAAGGCGCAAGCGAGGGAGACTTTCAATAAACTGCGAGAGAAGTACCCGGCCAGCCCGCATGCGGCCGCTGCCGCCAAACTGTTGGGCTCCGTTTAAGAACTCTTGAGGAGGACGGGGGCGGTGGTCGTTGCCTCCCGCTGCCCGTTCGGGAGGAGATTTATGGCTGAAGACAAGAAGGAACCCTGGCTCAACTGGCTCGCGCTTACCACCATCATCCTTGCCGTCTGCGCCACCATGGCGACCTTCAAGGGAGGGGGCTTCTCGACGCGCTCGGTGCTGAGCCAGACCAAGGCCTCGGATCAATGGGCCTTTTTCCAGTCCAAAAGCATCAAAGGGTACCTCTACGAGATGCAGAAGGATCAAGTGGAGATGCAGCTGAAGATGCAGGGGAAATCCCTGCCGCCGGCCGTCGCGGAGGAATACCGACGCAAGCTGGAGGGGTACGCCGCCAAGATCGCCAAGTACGAAGGCGAGAAAATCAAGATCCAGGCCGACGCCAAGAGTCTGGAAGAGGCCAGGGACGACGCCCAGCGGCACGGGCAGGCCTTTGGCGTGGCGGTGATCTTCCTGCAGATAGCGATCCTGCTCTCCTCGATTGCGGCGCTCTTGAAGAAGAAGTACATCTGGGTGCTGGGCGTGGTGGTGGGAATTTACGGCATCCTGCAGTTCGTCAACGGTTTTTTCCTGTTCATGTAGCAGGCGCCGGCTCGGGGTCCGCCGGTCGAGAAAGCGGCAGGCCCGTCGCTTCCAGGTGGGTCAGGTACAGCCTGGTGTCGAATTCCAACTGGTGGTAGTCGGGCTCCATGAACTCGCACAACTGGTAAAAAGCCTTGTTGTGCTCCTTCTCCTTCAGATGGGCCAACTCGTGGGCCACTATCATCTTCAGGAAGGCCAGGGGGCCGTCTTTGAAGACGCCGGCGACTCTGATCTCGTGCTTGGACTTAAGCTTCGTCCCCTGAATCCTGGAGACGAAGGAATGCATGCCCAGGGCGTTGTCGATGGCGCTGATCCGGTAATCGTAGCTCACCTTGCTGAGCGGTTGCGACTTGCGCAGGAATTCGTTTTTCATCCGCACGGTGAAGTCGTACAGCGCCCGGTCGGTCCTGACCTCGTGCGCCGACGGGTATTTCGCCGCCAAGACGCTGCCAAGCCTCCCTTCCTTCAGCAGTTGCAGTACCCTGCCGGTCACGCTCTCCGAATACCCCGCCAGATATTTCAACCCAGGCATGTGCAGACTCTTTCCCCTTTCCCAATCGATCTCTTTCTCTTCGTATTAACGTAGACGCCATTGTGTCAGAAAGAGCCGCGGTATTCAATGGCAAAGCCGGCGCGCCGCAGTTTACCGCTTCCGCGCCCCCTACGCCGCGCCCCTTCTTTAAGGAAAGCCGCTCATCCTTTGGATATTGGTCGACAAAGCTCTCTTTTGCGCGCGATGCTGCGCCCCGGGGCATAATTCCTGTTGTATCGAAAGAGCGAAGTGGTTACAATCGCTGGCATTGTCGGGTCTTAAGCAGCTCAATCGCAACCGGGGGGTCCCTTGTGAGCAGATTGCAGCAGATTTCTTTTTTGGTCACGGGTTTCATCGTGGGGCTTGCCTTCCTGCCGATTCTGTCGCGCCTCGGCGAGCCCGGGATGCTGCATGATTTTTTCGATGCCCTGGGACGCATGGTGGCCTCCCCTTTTCTGCGCGCAGGCGAGGCCCTCTCACGATTGCTCGGCGTCAAGAAGGCCCGGCGTCCTTCGGGGGCGCAGGACGCGCAGGTGGACGCCCGGGAGCAGCGGATCAACGACCTGGCCCAGACCATCAGAAGCCTGCTGCTCATCCTCACCGCGGCTATCCAGCGCACCGACCTGGCGGCAACCAATTCCTCGCGCGCGCTGGTCGAGGCGCGGGAAGTATTGAGCAAAATGGCGCTGCCCCCGGAGTTGGCGCGTACCGCCTCCCATCTGGTCGCGCAAATCGACCGGGTCTTTGACAGCAACAGCTATCTGAAGGGGGAACTGGCCAACTCCCAGGAGATCCTAAGCACCCAGCAGCAGTTGATCGAGTCGCTGCGCACGGCGGTGCGCATCGACGGCATGACCCAGTTGGCCAACAGGAGTTTTTTCGACGACCGGTTGGCCGAGGTGCTGCAACTCAAAAAGCGCTACAACGACTCCTTCTTCCTGATGCTCATCGACGTCGACAACTTCAAGAACATCAACGACGGCTATGGCCACCAGGCCGGGGACAGGATACTCAAGGGGGTGGCCTTCAAGCTGAAGAGCACCCTCAGGGACAGCGACTTCGTAGCCAGATTCGGCGGCGACGAGTTCGCCCTGGTCCTGATCAAGGCGACCCACGACACGGCGACCGCCTTGGCCTGGAAGCTTTGCGAAAGCGTCCGCGGCAGCCGTTTCCTTTTGGACGGCAAAGAAATAACGGTAACCGTGTCCATCGGCGTCTCCGAAGCCGTCGCCGAAGACACGGCGGAAAGCCTGCTGCGGCGGGCCGATCTCGCCCTCTACCATGTCAAGGACAGCGGACGCGACGGCGTCATGTTCGCCGATGTGCCGGACGGCCAGCCGGTTCCGGCGCACTAGTGCTCAGTTCAGCACAAAGTTTCACTATTGGATTGACTGCGCTTCGACTCGAATGGTATATAAATCTACGGCGATGCTGCCGGTCGCAGCTCACGCGCTCCGGTAAACTCATAAAGCGCTCTCTTAAGAGGAGGAACAACCATGAAAACCGTGAAAGATATACTTCGTAGCAAGCAGGGCGGCGGTGGCGTCTTTTCGATCAAGCCGGATTCGACGGTATTCGAAGCCTTGACGGATATGGCGAACAAGAATATCGGCTCGCTGCTGGTGATGGAGAACGGCAATCTGGTCGGGATCATCTCCGAGCGCGATTATTCCAGAAAGGTGGTCCTGGTCGGCAAATCGTCCGGCAACACCCTGGTCAGGGAAATCATGAAACAACAAGTGCTGGTCATCAAACCCGAAACCACCATCGAGGAGTGCATGGCGCTGATGATCGAGAACTCGGTGCGCTACCTGCCGGTAATCGAGGACGGCAAGGTGGTCGGCGTGATCTCCATGGGCAACGTGGTGAACACCATCATCAGCGAGCAGCATATCGCCATCAAAAACCTGCAGGACTACATCATGCAGGGGTGATGTCGGTTGCTGTGTGAAGGGCCGGCCGGCGCAAGAGGCCGGCGGATAGAAGCGAAACAAAATCGCAGGGCGGCACCTCCGGGGGCCGCCTTTTTTTCGGCCAAACTAGGCCAGTGAAAACTTGCTCTTGAGCACCCCCTGCAACTCCTGGATGCTGCCGATCGCCCTGCTCAGCCCTTCTCTCTCAACCGCCGTCAGCTGATAGGGGTTGAGGTAGTTTTCGTCCTGGAGCAGTCCGTCATGCTTCTTGATCTGCTGCATGATGAGGAGCCCCGAAATCACCCGAAAGGCTTCCGCCAACTCGGAGGTCAGTTTCGGCGTCAGACAGCCCAGGGCTTGCAGCCGGTCGAGCCGCTTCAGGGTCGAGGTCTCTTCCACGCCATAGCGCACCGCCAGCACCTCCACGCAGATCACCAACGGTTTCCAGGCCAAAAGCTTTAGATTCAACTCCCCTTTGTGCTCTCCCTCACCCTCGATCGCGAATCGGCGCAAGATGCCGTTGGCCAGCGGCATCGCGGAGGCGACCCTGGCCATGTTGATGATCGCCTGAGGCGTATTTTGCCCGGTGGAGAGCACGAACGGCCCGAACCACGCTCCAAGCTCCGGGTCGCCGGACAGATACCGGGCGTCGCTGAGCACGATCAGGTCCAGCACGTTTTTCGTCCAGTCCTCGTTGGCGTAGCGCACCAACCCCCTCACCCGCCGCTGCCATTGCTGTTGAGAGCCGCGCCACTGGGCGTTGAACGGCATGATCCCGCCGCTGCGCCTAGCTATGCCGACTTGGTCGAGTCTCTCGGAGAACAGCGAGCCGAGCTTCTCGAAATAACCGTCGGCGGCTTGCTGGTAAAGCGCCGTGTCCGCTTCGCTTGCCTGGTAGACGAAGAAGTAAGCCTGCTCGGCGAACAACGATTGCTCTTGCCGACCGTCGCTCCCGGTGGAGAAGAGGGCCATCGGGATGCCGCGCGCCGTGGAGCTGGAGCGCAACTCAAGGCGGGCCAGTTCCAGCGTCCGCTTGACGAGCGCGGCCCTGACCATGGTGCATGCTTGATGGACGAGCCGCGCCGAGCCGCTGTCCTGGAACAATCGGCAGGCCAGATCCACCAGCCGATCGTTCACGGCGGCTAACTGCGCGACCTCGCTTGCCGCGGCGGCTTCGTTCACCATCCCGAGCAGTTCCTCGCGTGTTAGCCGGTATCTCTCCCGAAGAGGGTCGATCTTGTCGGCGAGCCCGGCTAAAAAGGCCGAAGCCGCCGCCAGATCGAGGGTCTGGAGATGTGCGCCGACTGCGCTGGAAAGCTGTGATACCGATTGCGCCTGCTCTGCTTGCTCCTTGACCATGTCCTTTCCCCTGCCTGATCCGCGTTGCCCGGCTCTTCCGATGACGCGTCGCCAGATACGCCCATGCAGATGCCGATCCCGACACCGCATCTTATTAGTTATTTTCGATTTTGTCGATGGTTACCGGAAAATTCGCCGAGTCCGCCCACGGTGTGCAAATTCAACCGCTGTCTTGTTTTTGGCTAATAAAAAAGGCTTGCATTCGCAGGCGACACCGTTTATGTTCCAGCCTTGGCGGCCGAAGGGCAACCTGCGAGGATCGTTGGGCTGAACCTGCCGAATCCTCAGCAAATCAACCGATGCGTTTGGTAAGACGAGGAGGCTTAAACATGAAGCGTTTAATTTATCTGTTGGTGGCCGTCAGTTGCCTGCTGTTCAACGGTAGCCTGCTTGCCGCGGAGAAACCTGCGACGCCGGCGGCCGACAAGGAGGCCGGCGAAAGCCAACGCGCGCAGGCGCTGCTGGCCCGCGCGGTGGATTACTACAAGGGGAACAAGGACAGGGCACTTCCGGCCTTCATGCGCGCCGGAGAGTTCATAAACGGCGACCTGTACGTCTACGTGCTGGGCACGGACGGCAAGATGCTCGCCAGCGGCGGCTCTTCGTCGGCGCTGGTGGGTCGGGACATCTCCAACATGCGCGACGCCGCGGGCAAGCCGTTCTTCCGCGAGATGATCGATACCGCGGTAAACAAAGGCGGCGGCGTGGTGGAATACCGGTGGCTCAACCGACTGGACAGGAAGATCGAGCGCAAGGTCGCCTACTATCAAAGGGTCGGGGACCGCATCATCGCCGTCGGATTCTACATCCCGCGGGCCAGCCAGGATCAGGCCAAGGCGCTGCTGGAGGAGGCCGTCACGGTGGTGAAAGCAGATCCCGCCGCAGCCTTCACCGCCTTCAACGACTTGAACGGCAGATTCATCCAGGACGACCTGTACGTCTTCGCCATCGACCTGAAAGATTCGAAATTCCGCGCACACGGAGCCACGCCGCGCCTGATCGGCACCGATGCCCTGGATTTGAAGGACCCCACCGGCAAGCCGCTGCTAAAAGAGATGATTGCCACCGCGGGGGGCAAAGGGCAGGGCTCCATGGAATATCACTGGCGCAATCCCGTCACCGAAAGAGTGGAGGCCAAGCGCACCTTCCTGCGCAAGGTGAACAACTACCTGGTCGGCGTCGGGTACTACACGCGATAAAGTCAAGTTTTTCCGCTTCTCGCCGGCCGCTCTGCTCATGGGGCTGATCAGCCGGCGGCTGCTGCGCATCATCCCGCGGATATCCGGGTTCTGGTGGCGGTGGGGCTACCCCCGCCGCCACCAACCTCTCCCCTGGGTTTGCTCTAAGCTGCACCTCAACAAGCTGGCGGCGGTGGCAGCGAGCAACCTCAGTTGCACCCCCTTCGTCCCTTTCTCTGCATCCAACATGTATTATTTTGAGCTCAACATAAATTCTGGTTTGATAAGAGGCCCCATGCGAGGCAGTCGGTCCGAGTTTTGAGCAGGAGTTGGGAGAGTCGGTTCACGAAGTCGGACCGGCCGCGGTCGTCGAGAAAGATGTTCCTTTGCTCGATCCCCCGAACCATCACATGCTGAAGTACTCCAGCAATATCGAGACGGGATGATCTTGGCATGTTGCAAGGTCATCGCCTTCTGGGAAGGGTGCAAGTGTACCAAGTGAACAGCGTCCCCCTTGTTCTCATGTTCTCTTGACGCCGATGCTGGGTCAGATTTGGAATCCGGCTCACAATGCAAGCGTCTTTATGTCATTTGTCGACAAGTTTGGGAGTCGGATAATAGCCGAGGTGCCTCCCCTAATAAAGATGGTAGGTAGGAAAATAGCGGAGTGGTCTCCCCTATTAAGGAAGGCATGTCGGATAATAGCCGGGTGGTCTCCGCTAATAAGGATGGTAGGTAGGATAATAGCGAGGTGGTCTCCCCTATTAAGGAAGGCATGTCGGATAATAGCCGGGTGGCCTCCGCTAATAAGGATGGTAGGTAGGATAATAGCGAGGTGGTCTCCCCTATTAAGGAAGGCATGTCGGATAATAGCCGG
>CAIYDQ010000297.1 GCA_903925075.1 uncultured Geobacter sp. | reverse complement strand
GCTTTGCTGCCTGCCGCCGCGTTGCTGCTCGCTGCGACAGACTCAGCAACCTACCTGAACCGGAGCAACCTGTCAACAAAAAGTTTCAAGGTTTTTTTCGGAGGGCCGATCCTTTCGGATCGATCCGGGCGCCGGAGCCAAACACCTCGCGGTACTTGAGCCCATCACCTTTTTCCTGCCGGCACGTATTCGGTTGCAAAGAGCTGCGCTGCGAAGTCAAACTTTATAACAAACCCGTTCAGCGCTGTCAACATCTTTAATTGCCGGGGCGGCTTTTTTCTTTCGAAGCAGAGCCCCGTTGCCAGCGAGGGGTGTTTATAGCAAAAGGGCCGTTAAGCGTCAACGCTTTTATGGTTAAAAAACGCCAAAACGAGTTGCCGGGCGGTTCTAACCCGGCAACTCGTCGATGATCACAGCTTGTGCTCTTTCCTCTACTTGGGTTATGACGCGGTTCCCTACGCCTGCGCAGCCTGCAGCGCTTGATCGATGTCGGCAATGATGTCCTTCACGTCCTCGATGCCTATCGAGAGCCTGATGAAATCGGGACTCACCCCGGCTGCCAGTTGCTCGTCGCCGGAGAGTTGCTGATGCGTGGTGGACGCGGGATGGATGACCAGACTCTTGGCGTCGCCGATGTTGGCCAGGTGCGAGAACAGCTTGACGCTGTCGATGAACTTCATCCCCGCTTCAAGCCCGCCCTTGATGCCGAAACCGATGATGGCGCCCTTGCCGTTGGTCAGGTACTTGTTGGCGTTGCCGTGGTCTTTGTGGCTGGCAAGGCCCGGGTAGTTCACCCAGTTGACCAGCGGATTCTGCTCCAGCCACTCGGCCACCTTCTGGGCATTCTCGACGTGGCGCTGCATCCTGACGTGGAGCGTCTCCAACCCCTGGATGATCTGGAAGGCATTGAACGGCGAAAGGCAGGCGCCCAGATCCCTCAGCAGTTCCACTCTCATCTTGATGATGTAAGAGATGTTGCCGAGCGCGTCCCAGAATTTCAGGCCGTGGTAGGAGGGATCCGGCTCGGTAAATTCCGGGAACTTGCCGTTGTTCCACGGGAAGTTCCCGCCGTCCACCACGCAGCCGCCGATGCTGGTGCCGTGCCCGCCGATGAACTTGGTGAGCGAGTAGACCACGATGTCCGCCCCGTGCTGCAGCGGCTTGAAAAGATAGGGGGTCGCCGCGGTATTGTCCACTACGTACGGGATACCGGCGTCGTGGGCCACTTTAGCTATCGCCTCGAAATCGTCGACGTTGTTCTTGGGGTTGCCGATCGCCTCGCTGTAGACCAGGCGGGTGTTCTCGTCGATCGCCCGGCGGACGTTCTCCGGGTCGGAGGAATCCACGAATTTGACGGTAATCCCCAACTTCGGCAGGGTGTAATGGAACAGGTTATAGGTGCCGCCGTACAGGTAACTGGTCGAGATGATGTTTTGACCGGCGCTGGCGATATTAAGCACCGCGTAGCTGGTGGCCGCCTGCCCCGAGGCTACCGCCAGCGCCGCCACGCCGCCGTCGAGTTCCGCCATCCTCTTCTCCAGCACGTCGGTGGTCGGATTCATCAACCGGGTATAGATGTTGCCGAATTCCTTGAGACCGAACAGGTTGGCGGCATGCTCGGCACTCTTGAAAACGTAGGACGAGGTCTGGTAAATGGGTACGGCGCGGGAGAGCGTAGTGGGATCCACCGACTGCCCGGCGTGAAGCGCTAAGGTATCAAATCCGAAGGAATTCTCTGACATTGTGGTATCTCCGTCCTTTTTTCGAACCGTTTTAATAAAGAATCAAGATTTAAATTCTATACAAAACAATAGCACACTTGTCAACAAATTTGCACAGTCGAGAGCCGGCGAAGCCGACTCAGTCGGGAAGCCGACCATAAATCTCGGTGGCCCGCGCCAGTTTGGCGGCGAGTTTGGCGCTGAACGCGTCGGGCGGGCAACGCCAGCTCCAGTTCCCTCCGGCTACCCCCGGCACGTTCATCCTGCCGCTGCCGGGCAATTCCAGCAGATCCTGCATCGGCGTGATCGCGTAGTCGGCGACCGAGGCGAGAGCGCATCTGATCATATGCCAGACGAGGTCATGCCGGTCGCGGTCGAGGTAGGCCAGCACCCCCTTCTGCTCCTTGGCTTTCAGCGATTCGAACCAGCCGGCGGTGGTGTCGTTGTCGTGGGTGCCGGTATAGACCACGCAGGACTTGACGTGGTTGTGCGGCAGGTACGGGTTTTCCGGGCCGGAGCCGAAGGCGAACTGCAGGATCTTCATCCCCGGAAAACCGAACTGATCCCTGAGCGCCTCCACCTCCCCGGTAATCACCCCCAGGTCCTCGGCGATGATGGGGAGATGGCCCAGCGCGTTGCGCAGCGCATGGAAGAGCGCCTCGCCCGGCCCCTTGACCCAGCGGCCGTTGATCGCCGTCTTTTCCCAGGCGGGTATCTCCCAGAAGGCCTCGAAGCCGCGAAAATGGTCGATGCGCACCATGTCGTAAAGGGAAAGATCGTTGCGCAGCCGGGCGATCCACCAACTGTAGCCGGCCTCCGCCATGCGTTCCCAGTCGTACAGCGGGTTGCCCCAAAGCTGGCCGGTCTTGCTGAAATAATCGGGAGGAACGCCCGCCACCACGATCGGCAGCCCCTTGCTGTCCAGGTGGAACAGCTGCGGGTTGGCCCAGACGTCCGAGGAATCGTAGGCGACGAAGATCGGCAGATCGCCGACGATGGAGATGCCGAGCACGTTGGCGTACCCCTTGAGTTTCTTCCACTGGCGCGCGAACTGCCACTGCAGGTACTTCTGCTCGCCCACGGCAACGCCCAGCTTCTCGCTCCATTCCACCAGGGCCGCGGGCTCGCGCTTGGCCACGGCGTCCGGCCACTCCCGCCAGCTCTCTCCCTTGAACTGTTCCTTCAAGGCCATGAAGAGGGCGAAATCGTGCAGCCAGCAGGTGGAATCGCAAAATTGCCAGAATTCCTCCTTGCGCTTTTGAGAGCCCTCGGCGAAGAAGCGGAAGGCCGCCTCCTTGAGCAGCCCCAACTTGTAGAGTTCGACCTCCCCGTAATCGACCCGCTCGCCGGCAAACTCCCCGGCGATCTGCGGCGGCAAAAGGTCGCCGTCGTCCGCCACCGCCTCAAGGCTAATCAGCAGCGGATTGCCGGCGAAGGCCGAATAGCAGGAATAGGGGGAGTTGCCGTAGGCGGTCGGTCCCAGGGGGAGGATCTGCCAAAGCGACTGCCCGGATTTATGCAGAAAATCGACGAAGCGGCGCGCCTCCTCTCCGAAGCAGCCGATGCCGCCCGGTCCCGGCAGCGAGCTCGGGTGCATGAGTAAGCCGCTCTTTCTTTGTCTCGCCATGAACACCTCGATTTTATTGAATTTGAGCAGGAAGCACTATGCCACAAAAAAGCGGCGTTGCAAAACTGTTTCACCCCTTTACCCGGCCGAGCGGAACTGCTATAGTGCCGCCATGGAAACTATCAAGACTGCGACTTTCGAGGCATTACTGGAGTTCGCCGTGGCCGACGGCGACGGCGGATACGACTTCACGCTGGACGGGGAGATTTACAAGCTCAAGGATACCTTGGAGATTTCCGGGATTGCCGCCAGGAAGGGATACATCATCATTTATTAAGCCGGCACGGCCAACCGCCAGCGCCACTTTGGGCTAGCGATCAGGCGTTTGCCAGTATCTCGTCCACCCGCACGCCGTTCAGGGTCTCTTCCTCCAAAAGCGCCTGGGCCAGGGCGTCCAGCTTCTGCCTGTTCATGGAGACCAGTTCCTCCGATTTCCCCTCGGCCCCGCGGATCAGCGCCGCTATCTCCTGATCTATCAGCCAGGCCATCTCCTCGGAAAAGGTCTTTTCCTCGGCGAGCTTCATGCCGAGAAACGGGTGTTCTTCGCCCCGGGAAAAGGTCATGGCGCCGATCTTCTCGCTCATCCCCCACTGGCAGACCATCTTCTCGGCCAACTCCGTCGCGTACTTCAGGTCGCTTTGCGCCCCGGAAGATATGTCCTTGAACACCACCCGTTCGGCCACCCGTCCTCCCAGCGCCACGCAGAGCCGGTTCACCAGATAGCTGCGCGGATAGTGATAGCGGTCGTCGACGGGAAGCTGCTGGGTAACGCCCAAGGCGCGCCCGCGCGGCAGGATGGTGACCTTGTGCACCGGGTCGGTGCTGGGCAAAAGGCGCGCCACCAGCGCGTGGCCGGCCTCGTGGTAGGCGGTGATCCGTTTTTCCTCGTCGGAGATCACCATGTGGCGCTCCCCTCCCATGAGGATCTTGTCCTTGGCCCGCTCCAGTTGATCGAGGCTCACCACCTGCTGGTTGTCGCGCGCCGCCAGGATCGCCGCCTCGTTCACCAGCCCCTCCAGGTCCGCGCCGGTCATCCCCGGGGTCCCCTTGGCGATCACCGCCAGATCGACGTCCGCCCCCAGCCGCACCTTCCGGGTATGGACCTTCAGGATTTTTTCCCGGTCCCGCCAGTCGGGGCGCTCGATCACCACGTTGCGATCGAAGCGCCCGGGACGAAGCAGCGCGGGATCGAGCACGTCGGGACGGTTCGTGGCGGCGATAAGAATGACGCCGGAGTTCTGTTCGAAACCATCCATCTCG
>CAIYDQ010000296.1 GCA_903925075.1 uncultured Geobacter sp. | reverse complement strand
GATTAATTCTCAGTCGATCTGTTGTAGCGCCTGCCACAAGTATACCAGATAACTCTCGCTGCTTCGGCACAGGCGGGTGCGTTGTGCGATACGAGAGCAGCCGGGGGAGAGCCCCCGGCTGCTTTTACATAAAAGGAAACGGCCATACCCGCCGCGGGCCGTCGTAGTTCGCGCAGCCAACCTGCCGGGTTCATCCCTCGAAGGACTTTCTCAATTCGACCGGCAGCGACTCCTTCAGCCGCTCGACCTTCTTCTGCATCCGCCGCCAGGCAACGACTCCCCAGACCACCACGGTGAACATCATCACGTGCTTCACGGCCAAGGCGGGTATCTGCAGCTTGTCGGCGGCGTTCGCCCATTCGAAGCTGGTGTAGAAGATGGTGCGCGGCACTCCGCCCAGAATGACCCACCAGAGCGCGAACTTGAACAGCTTGACCATGTGCCGGTTGGTCTTCAGGAAGAAGAGCGTCGCCTCGGGGGTGTTGCTGGAGGCCTGGATGCGCATGATGGCGTGCAGCGCGAAGCCGCTCCCGACAAGCAGGCCGGTGGCCATGTCGTGGAAGTAATTGTTCATCATGATGGCTACGCCGAGCCCGGGTCCTATATGCATGGCTATTTTCCCTTTGCCGAATCGGAAACGAAGTGCGTGTAGTAATGGGTATACTGGTCGATCGCCCGCTGGTCCCATTCAAAACGCGCTTCGATGACGATTTTACCGCTCCTGTCTATGTAGCCGCACTTCTCGCCCACTTTGACCGGCGCCATGCCGTTCACGAAGATGGAGGCCGACTCGAACTGCGGCTTGATCACCATGTCGCCCTTTTTGTCCATATAGCCGATCTTGTCCTTGACCGGCATGGGGGCAAGCCCTTCGGTGAAGATGGTCGGCGCCGGGAACTCCTTGTCGATGATCGGCTTGCCCGTGGTGTCGATCAATTGCCAGCTGCTTTTGGTTTTCACGGCGGCGACGCCGTCGTTGAAGTTGGTCGCCTCGCTGTACTGGGCGGGGATCACCATGGTCCCTTTATGGTCGATGAAGCCGACCAGGCCGAACTTGCCGTTGATCTTCACCATGGCGAGTCCGTCGCGGAACATGGCCGCCTGGAAGAACTGCTCCGGTATGACCAGCTTGCCGGTTTTGTCGATATAGCCGTGCTTGCTGCCGATCTTGACCGCGGCAAGCCCCTCGGAAAACTGGGCCGCGTCGTCGAACTGCAACTTGATGGCGTAGTCCCCGTTTTCATCGATATAGCCGGCCTTGGCGGAGTTCCCTTTCTCGACGACTACCGCCGCCAGCCCCTCGGTGAAGCCGAAGGTGGACAGGTAGTCGAAACCGGTGACCGGCTTGCCGCTCTGGTCGATGTAGCCCCACTTCCCACCCTTCATGACCGCAGCCCTGCGGTTGAGGAAAATAGTCGCCTTGTCGAAGGTCGGGGGGATCACCATGTTGCCGTTGGCGTCGATAAATCCGTCCTTGCCGTTGGCGTGCACCGTGGCCAGTCCCTCGGAGAAGATGGAGGCCGAGCCGAACTGCGGGGGAATGACGGTGGTCCCGCCCTGATCGCAGTAACCGTACTTCCCGTTGAACTTCACCAAGAGGCGCAGCGAGGTATCCAGCACCACCTTCTTCTCCTCCTTGTGGCAGGCGGAGACGGCGCAAAGCGCGAGCAGGGCGAGGGCGAAAGTCAGCAAACGTTTCATTGTAGTCTCCATGTCTTTAGGCCGGGTCTGAATGCAGGCAGGCTACCGCTCCTCGGGCATTCCCAAAACGGCGCCGAACAGTTTGGCGAACTCGTCCTCAGCCAGGCTCTTGTAGTACTCGGAACGCCCGGCAACGACCAGGCAACGCACGCCCTCCTCTTCCCTGACGGCCCCGATCAGCTCCCTGCGGAAGAAAAGCAGCCGCCAGATGACGCCGAAGGTCGCCAGGGCGAAGCCGGAATAAAGGATGGCGAGTCCGCGCTGCTTAACCACGTAAAAACGGACCCAGAAGGGCATCTCCCTCATTTCCAGGCGGCAGCCCGGGAGCTCCAGCGCCCCGCCTTTGGGCACCAACCCCTCGGCGACCTTCTTGCCGTCGCGCTCGGCGACGATGAAGAACACCGGATTGTTGAATTCCATGTCGCGGGTGGCGCGTTTGCCCTGCTCGGAGACGTAGTCGGGATAAAAGGTCGCGGTGAAGCTGAATCCGCCGAGCGCGAAGTGGTCGGGCATCATCTGCAGAACGTCGAGCTTCACGTAGGCTCCGACGAGGTCCTTGCCTGCCGCGTCTTTCAGCACGAACAGCGGAGAAACGCCGAGATGCTTGAAGACGAACGAGGTGCTTGCCGTCGAGTAGGGTCTGTTGATGTCGACCAGGTGCGTTTTGCCGAGGCTGTCGACCAGCGTCACGTCGATGCCGGTCGGGGTGTTGTGCTTCACGTGCGGGACGATGCTTTGCACCGAAAAGGAGGCGCTGGGAGGCGAACCGAACTCGGGCATTTTCGGCCGCGGCGACGCGTTGTAGCGGCTGAGCTCGCCCTGGAACGATTCTCCCTGGGTGAGATCCAGATAGCCGATGAATTCGGTGTAGACGCTGATCAGCCCACCGAGCAGAATCAGGAAAAAACTGACGTGAAAAAGCATGAAGGCGATCGGCGACAGACGGTTTTTGACCGCGTAAAAACCGCCGGCATCACCCAAAACGGCGAAACCGCGCTTTTGAATGTTGGCGACCACCGCTTTGCCGTCGAGGTCGGCGGGCATGGGGTACGACCTGCGAAACGGGTAGCCGCCGGCCGTCGCCGGATCGGCTATCCGTTTGCTCGACAGCGTGATCCGCCCTTTGATGACGGGCCAGCGCTGCCAGAGCACGAGCGACAGGTTGAGGAAAAACAAAAGCCACAGCGTTATGGTGATCGGCGAGGTGTAGATCGTGGTAAGGCCAAGCGCGTCCAGGAAGGCGACCAGGCTCGGCGAGTTCTTTTGCCAGGCGAAGTAGATCTCCTTGAGCAGCCGCTTTTGTGGCACGCACAGGCCAAGGGCGAAGATCACGCCGAGCAGGCCGATCAGCACGATGGTGAAGCGCAGGGATGAAAGATATTTGACCGCTTTGTTGCTCATTACGAATAATTGCCTTTATCTGACCTGGAAAACGTGCAGGCTGGAGTTGACCACCAGGTTTACGCCGAAGAAACAGATGATGACGCTGCTCAGGGCAGCGATGGCCAGCCAGGCCAGCTTCTTGTCGCGCCAGCCGAAGGTCACCCGCAGGTGGATGGTGATGCCGTAGGTGAGCCAGGAGATCAGCGACCAGGTTTCGACCGGGTCCCAGGCCCAATAGCTACCCCAGAGGTCCTTGGACCAGATGGCGCCCGCCGAAATCATGATGTTGTCGGTGATGAAACCGAACACCACGTAGCGGAAAATCAGCTCGTCCAGGCGTCCAAGCGAAGGGAAGCG
>CAIYDQ010000295.1 GCA_903925075.1 uncultured Geobacter sp. | reverse complement strand
GGCAAGCCGGCAGCGGCGCCCTGTCAGGCCTCACCGTGTATTCGCTGGCCATCGATCCCTCCTCGCCGCAGACCGTCTATGCCGGCACCTTGGGCGCCGGGGTCTTCAAGTCCATCGACGGCGGCAGCAACTGGGACGCGGCCAACTCGTCCTCCGCCGATCTGGCCCTTGAAACCGTCTGGTCGCTGGCAGTCGATCCGGGCCATCCGGGAACCATCTACGCCGGCACCTTGGCCGGCGTGTTCGTGTCCACCGACGGCGCCGACTCCTGGAGCTCGGCCAACAGCGGTTTGCCCGGCGGGTCCGTCTGGTCGCTGGCAATGGAGCCGAGCAGCGATCCGGGGGGGGCGCCGACCGTCTTTGCCGCAACGGACAGCGGCATATTCAGGTCCGTCGACGGCGCCGGCACGTGGAACTCCGCCTTCAGCACTCAGGCCAACGGGTCGGTGCACCTGATAGCCGTCACCCAGGCCAACACCCGGACCATCTACGCCCTGTCGTTGACGGGAGCTCTCAAGTCGGCCAACGGCGGCGGCTCCTGGAGCGAGGACAACCTCGGCTTGCCCGCCCCGCCGACCAAAATCAACGACTCCTCCCTGGTCATCGACCCGATCACCCCGCAAAACGTGTACGCCGTGGTGAATAAGCGCCTGTATCAGGGAACCGCGACTCTGGACCCCCCGACCATCTCCGGTGTGCCGGCCGCAACCGCGGCGCTGGGGGTCGCCTACAACTTCCTGCCGGTTTCCACCGATGCCACCAGCTTCAACATCTCCGGCAACCTCCCTCCGGGTCTCAACTTCGACGTCACCTCCGGCAGGTTGAGCGGCGCGCCCACCGCCACCGGCAGCTACGCCGGCATCGTCATCGGCGCGAGCAACGCCGCCGGCGACGCCGCCTTGCCGGCTTTCGCCATCACCGTGGTGCTGCCGCCGACCATCTCGGGCACGCCGGCTGCCAACGCCACCGTGGGAGTCGCCTACAGCTTCACGCCGGTCACCGGCAACGCCACCAGTTTTACCGTTACCGGCACCCTCCCGCCGGGGCTCAGCTTCAACACAGCCAGCGGCGCCCTGCGCGGCACGCCGACCGCCGAGGGGTTCTACGACGGCATCGTCATCGCCGCCGTCAACGCGGCCACCACGGTCTCACTGCCTCCCTTCGCCATCACGGTGGCATTGCCGGCGCCGCCGCCGACCATCTCCGGCACGCCGCCCGCCACCGCCACCGTGGGGGTTCCCTACAGCTTCACCCCCACGGCGACCGACGCCGCCAGTTTCGGCATCGCCGGCACCGTCCCCGCGGGACTGAACTTCGACACCGCCACCGGCACGCTGAGCGGCTCGCCGAGCGCCCCGGGAACTTACGGCAACATCATCATCAACGCCAGCAACGGCACGGGAACGGCTTCCCTTCCCGCCTTCTCCATCACGGTCGCCCCGGCGCCGCCGACCATTTCCGGCACCCCGGCTGCCAACGCCACCGTCGGCGTCGCCTACAGCTTCCTCCCCACGGCGACCGGCGCCACCGGCTTCAGCGTCAGCGGCACCCTCCCGCCGGGGATCAACTTCACTGCCGCAACCGGCGCGCTGAGCGGCACGCCGACCACCGCGGGGAGCTACGGCAACATCGTGATCAGCGCCAGCAACGCGACGGGAACGGCCTCCCTCCCCGCCTTCGCCATCACGGTCGCCTTGCCGCCCCCCGCCATCTCCGGCTCGCCGGCCACCACCGCCGTCGTGGGCGTCGCCTACAGCTTTCTCCCCACGTCGCTCAATGCCGCCAACTTCAGCGTCAGCGGCACCCTGCCGCCGGGGATCAACTTCAGTACCGCCACCGGAGCGCTCAGCGGCGCCCCGACCACCGTCGGCGTCTACGACAACATAGTGATCGGCGCGGTCAACGCCAGCGGATCGTCTTTCCTGCCGGCCTTCGCCATCACCGTCAGCGCGGCCCTGCCGCTGCCGACCATTTCCGGCACGCCCGTCAAAGCCACCAGGGGGAGCGCCTACAGCTTCACGCCGACCTCGACCAATGCCGCCAGCTTCAGCGTTACCGGGACCCTTCCCCCGGGGCTCAGCTTCGATATCACGACCGGGACCCTGAGCGGCACCCCGACCACGGTCGGCAGCTACAGCAACATCGTGATCAGCGCCAGCAACGCCACCGGCAAGGTCTCGCTGCCGGCCTTCACCCTCACCGTCTCGCTGCCGCTGCCGACCATCTCCGGCACGCCGGCCGCCACCGCCATCGTCGGCACCCCCTACAGCTTCACGCCCACGGCAACCGACGCCGCCAGCTTCAGCTCGGCCGGCGCCCTCCCCCCGGGGCTGACCCTCTCCACCTCGACCGGGACGCTCGCCGGCACGCCGACCCTCGCAGGCAGCTACAACAACATCGTCATCAGCGCGGTCAACGCCGTCGGGAACTCCTCTTTGCCGGCCTTCACCATTACCGTCGCCCCGACCGCGCCGACCATCTCGGGGACGCCGGCCACCACCGCTACCGTAGGCGTCGCTTACAGCTTTACGCCCACCTCCACCAATGCCACCAGCTTCAGCATTACCGGCACGCTCCCGCCGGGGCTCACCTTCAGCAGCGCGACCGGTAAAATCAGCGGCGCTCCCACCGCCGCCGGCACCTTCAACGGCATCGTCATCAGCGTCAGCAACAGCACCGGCACGGCATCGCTTGCGGCCTTCGCCCTGACGGTCACTCTGCCGGCGCCCACCATAAGCGGCACGCCCGCCACCAGCGCCGCCGTCGGCACCAGCTACAACTTCGCGCCGACCTCCACCAATGCCGCCAGCTTCGGCATTGCGGGCAGCGTCCCCCCCGGGCTCGCCTTCGATACCGCGACCGGCAAGCTGAGCGGTTCCCCGACCACGGCCGGCAGCTACAGCAATATCGTGATCAGCGCCAGCAACGCCACCGGCACCGCCTCGCTGCCGGCCTTCACCATCACCGTCACCCTGACCGTGCCGCTGCCGACCATCTCCGGGACGCCGGTCAAAACCCTGATCGTCGGCACCGCCTACGGCTTCGCGCCCACCGCGACCAACGCCACCAGCTTCAGCTTCACCGGGACCCTCCCGCCGGGGATCAACTTCGATACCACGACCGGCGCTCTCAGCGGCACTCCGACTACGGTCGGCGCCTACAGCAACATCGTGATCAGCGCCATTAACAGCACCGGCAAGGCCTCGCTGGCAGCCTTCACCCTCACGGTGGGACCGCCGTTGCCTACCATCTCCGGCACTCCTGACGCAACCGCCACCATCGGCACCCCTTACAGTTTCACGCCCACGGCCACCGACCCCGTCAGTTTCAGCTTTACCGGCACACTCCCGCCCGGGCTGACCCTGAGCACCACGACCGGGGCCCTGAGCGGCACCCCGACCACCGCCGGCAGCTACGCCAACATCGTCATCAGCGTCACCAACGGCACCGGAAAGGTGTCCCTGCCGGCCTTCAGCATCACGGTGGCGCCCCCCATGCCGACCATCGCCGGCACGCCGGCAGCCACCGCCACTACCGGCGTCGCCTACAGCTTCACACCCACCTCGACCTTCGCCGCCAGCTTCAGCTTCACGGGAGCCCTCCCCCCGGGGATCGTCTTCGCCAGCGCCACCGGAAAGTTGAGCGGCACCCCGACGGCCATCGGCACCTACAGCATCACCTCGCTCAACGCCATCAACGTCACCGGCATTGCCTCGCTGCCGCCCTTCGACATCACGGTGGCGGCGCCGCTGCCGACCATCTCGGGTACGCCGGCTAAGACGGCCACCGTGGGGACCGCTTACAGCTTTACGCCGACCGCCACCAATGCCGTCAGCTTCAGCATCGCCGTCGCCGACACGCTCCCCCCCGGCATCAGCTTCGACCAGAACACCGGCAAGCTGAGCGGCACGCCGACCGCAGCCGGCACCTACAGCGGCATCGTGATCAGCGTCAGCAACGGCACCGGCACCGTCTCCCTGGCGCCGTTCGCCATCGCCGTCGCTCTGCCGCTACCGACCATCACCGGTACGCCGCTGAAAACCGTGGTGGTGGGAAACGCCTACAGCTTCACGCCCACGGCGACCTATGCGGCAAGCTTCGCCAGCACCGGGACTCTTCCCCCGGGGCTTAGCCTCGACCCCTCCACCGGGACGCTCTCCGGCACCCCGACCGTCGTCGGCGCCTACAGCAACATCGTGATCAGCGCCAGCAACGCCACCGGAACGGCGTCCCTGGCGGCCTTCACCCTGACCGTCGGACCGCTGCTGCCGACTATCTCCGGCACACCGCCGGCCACCGCCACCGTCGGCACGCCCTATAGCTTCACCCCCACGGCCACCGACGCCGCCAGTTTCAGCTCCACCGGCACGCTTCCCCCCGGGCTGACCCTCAGCACGGTGACCGGGACGCTGAGCGGCACGCCGACCACCGCCGGCAGCTACGGCAACATCGTCATCAGTGTCACCAACAGCACAGGGAAAGCGTCGTTGCCGGCCTTCGGCATCACCGTGGCGCCTCCCATGCCGACCATCTCCGGGACGCCTGCCACCAGCGCCACCATCGGCGTTGCCTATAGCTTCACGCCCAGCGCAACCTTCGCCGCCAGCTTCGCCATCTCGGGCGGCTCGCCACCCCCGGGAATCGTCTTCACCGCCGCCACCGGCAAGCTGAGCGGCACGCCGACCACAGCCGGCGTCTACAGCGGCATCGTCATCAGCGTCACTAACGCCACCGGCACGGCGTCGCTGCCGGCCTTCGACATCACCGTCGTCGCGCCGCCGCCGACTATTTCCGGCACGCCGGCCAAGACCGCCACCGTGGGGACCGCCTACAGCTTCGCGCCGACCGCGACCAACGCCACCGGCTTCAGCGTCGCCGTCGCCGATACGCTTCCCCCGGGGATCAGCTTCGACGCCGCCACGGGTAAACTCAGCGGCACGCCGACCACCGCCGGCACCTACAGCGGCATCGTCATCAGCGCCAGCAACGCCACCGGCTCCGCTTCCCTGGCATCTTTCGCCATCGTCGTCACCTTGCCGGCGCCGACCATCACCGGCACTCCGCTCAAGACCACGGCGGTGGGAAGCGCCTACAGTTTCACGCCCACCTCGACCAACGCGGACAGCTTCAGCGTCACCGGCACCCTTCCCCCCGGGCTTAGTTTTGACCCCGCGACCGGGACTCTGAGCGGCACGCCGACCACCGCCGGCGCCTACAGCAACATCGTCATCAGCGCCAGCAACGCCACCGGAAAAGCCTCCCTGGCAGCCTTCACGCTCACGGTGTCGCCGCCGCTGCCGACCATCTCCGGCACCCCGGAGGCAACCGCCACCGTCGGCACGCCCTACAGTTTCACGCCCGGGGCCAGCGACGCGGTCAGTTTCAGCGTCGTCGGCACGCTCCCCCCCGGCCTTAGCCTGAACACCACGACCGGGACGCTGAGCGGCACCCCGACCACCGCCGGCAGCTACGGCAACATCGTGATCAGCGCCAGCAACAGCACCGGCAAAGCGTCGCTCCCCGCCTTCAGCATCACGGTGGCGCCGCCCTTGCCGACCATCGCCGGCACGCCGGCCGCCACCGCCACCATCGGCGTCGCCTACAGTTTCACGCCCACGGCGACCTCCGCCGCCAGCTTCGCCATCACGGGCGACTCGGTGCCGCCGCTGCCGCCGGGGATCGTCTTCACCGCCACCACCGGCAAGCTGAGCGGCACCCCGACCACGGCCGGTGCCTACAGCGGTATCGTCATCAGCGCCAGCAACGCCACCGGCACCGCGTCGCTCCCCCCCTTCACCATCACGGTCGCCCCGCCGCCGCCCACCATCTCGGGCACGCCGGCCAAGACCGCCACCGTCGGCATCGCCTACAGCTTTACGCCCACGGCGACCAACGCCGCCAGCTTCAGCGTCACCGACACGCTCCCTCCCGGGATCACCCTCAACTCGGCGACGGGGAAATTGTCCGGGACCCCGACCGCGGCCGGCAACTACAGCGGCATCGTCATCAGCGCCAGTAACAGCGCCGGGACCGCCTCGCTCCCCAGCTTCGCCATCGCCGTCACGCTGCCGGCGCCGACCATCTCCGGCACGCCGGTTAAAACCGCCGCCGTGGGGAGCGTCTACAGTTTCACCCCGACGGCGACCAACGCGGCCAGCTTCAGCGTTACCGGGCCCGTTCCTCCGGGGATCAGCTTCGACGGCACCACCGGGACGCTGAGCGGCACCCTGACCACCGCCGGCAGCTACGGCAGCATCGTGATCAGCGCCACCAACGCCACCGGAACGGCGGCCCTGGCCGGATTCACCATCTCGGTCACCTTGCCGAAGCCGACCATTTCCGGCACGCCGGCTGCGACCGGCAACGTGGGGAGCGCCTACAGCTTCGCGCCGGTGGCGACCAACGCGGCCAGCTTCAGCGGCAGCGGCGCTCTGCCGCCGGGGCTTAGCCTCAACACCGCCAACGGCGTCCTGACCGGCACCCCGACCACGATCGGCAGCTACAGCAACATCGTCATCACCGCCAGCAACGCCACGGGGACCACTTCGCTGGCCGCCTTCACCATAACGATCGGGGCGCAATTGCCGACCATCTCCGGCACGCCGGCCGCCAGCGCCCATGTGGGGAGCCCCTACAGCTTCACCCCCGTCGCCACCTTGGCCACCAGCTTCGGCGTCGCCGGCTCGCTCCCCCCCGGCATCGTCTTCACCGCCGCCACCGGCACCTTGAGCGGCACCCCGACCACCGTCGGCTCCTACAGCAACATCGTCATCAGCGCCAGCAACGGCGCCGGGACCGTTTCGCTGCCGCCCTTCACCATCACGGTCGCCGCGCCGCTGCCGACCATCGCGGGGACGCCGGCGACCACCGCCGCCGTAGGCACCGCCTACAGCTTCACCCCCACCGCGAGCAACGCGCTCAGCTACAGCGTCTCCGGCGCGCTCCCCCCCGGCCTTAGCTTCAACGGGGCGACCGGCACCCTGAGCGGCACCCCGAGCGCCGTCGGCGTCTACGGCAACATCGTGATCAGCGCCGGCAACGCGGGGGGAACGGCATCCCTGCCCCCCTTCACCATCACCGTCGGCGTGGCGCTGCCGACCATCTCCGGCACCCCGGCGACCACCGCCAGCGTCGGCGTCAACTACGCCTTCGCCCCGACGGCGACCGGAGCCGCCAGCTTCAGCGTCACCGGCGTGCTTCCGCCGGGGCTGAGCCTGGATGCCGCCACCGGCGTGCTGAGCGGGGTCCCGACCACGGTCGGCTCCTTCAGCAACATCGTGATCGTCGCCACCAATGCCTCCGGCTCCGCCTCGCTCCCCGCTTTCGGCATCACGGTTGCGGACGTCGACGGCCCGCTGTCGGTAACCGCCCCGGCCGCGGAATTCAGCACGGCCAAAGACAGCTTCACCTTGAGCGGTTCGGTCACCGCCGCGGTGCTGCCGAACACGCTGTCGGTCAGCATCGACGGCGTCCCCTTGCCCTCGGCGAGCCAGCCCGTGGTGGCCGGGGACGGCAGTTTCAGCGTCATCGTGCCGCTTGCCGCGCGAGGCACGACCTATGCCGTCGTGGTCACGGCTACCGACCAGGCCGGCAAGACCTTCTCGGTGCAGCGCGCCGTGACCAGGGTCTATCCGAGCGGCAATCTCGCCGACGGCGTCTCCAAACCCAGCATCGCCGACGCGCTGAAGGCGCTGCAGTTCGCCCTGAGGCTCGCCACTCCCAGCGCCGACGAACTGGCCAACGCCGATCTGGCGCCGCTGGTGAACGGGAAGCCGGCGCCGAACGGCCGCATCGACGCCGGAGACGCCTTGGTGATCCTGGAAAAAATCGTGGGCACGGTTGCCTGGTAGAGGCTGAGAACTGAACATTTATGGAGAGAAAAATTTGAAGAAGATATGGTCGCTACTGCTCTTGGGGATTTGTTCATCGCTGCTTGCCTGCGGCAGCGGTGGCGGGTCCTCCGGCGGCGCCGCCGTCACCGACACCGTGACGCTCAAGCTGGCGCTCGGCCAGGCCGGCAACAGCGTGAAGGCGGTGGAAACCACCATCACGCTGCCCGACGGCGTCTCCGTTCCCGCAGACGCCACCGGCGCCGTGCTGCCCGGCTTTCTCACGCCGACCATCGGGGGGAGAGCCACCAATTTGTTCGGGCAATTGACGCAGGCCGCTCCCGGCGTCCCGGCCCCGGCCACCCTCACCATCATCCTGCTCAATGCCGATCCGGGCTTCGCGATGGCGTCGGGGGATATCGTGACGCTCTCGCTGAAACTCGCCACCGGGGTCGCCGCTCCCGGCACCTCCGCCTTCGTTTTGAGTGGGAGCAACTTTTTCGACGTCAACGGAGCTCCGGTCAGCGGCCCCACTCTCAGCCTGCACTGAGTTCCCGAGGCGCTTGCCGCTCTCAGCCGGCACAGAGCTCCCCGAGGTGCTTGCCGCTCTCCGCCGCGGCCCCTAGCCGGCGTTTTCCTCCATCTCGGCTCTGATCATGCGGGAAACCACCTCGCGCATCCGGCTGTCGGCGCTCCAGCCGAGTTCCTTCGCCGCCTTTTCCGGATTGCCGCGGCTGACGATGATCTCCGAGGGGCGCAGCAGCGAAGGGTCGCTGATCACATGCTCCCGCCAGTCCAGCCCCATGCAGCGAAAAGCCTCGGCGACGAATTCCTCCAAGGTGTTGCTCTCGCCGGTGGCGATCAGATAATCGTCCGGCCGCTCCCGTTGCAGCATGAGCCACATCGCCTCCACATATTCCGGAGCCCAGCCCCAGTCGCGCGCGATGGCGATATTGCCCAGACGCAGTTGCTCTTTGCTCCCCTTGGCGATGCGGCAGGCGGCGTTGACGATCTTGCGGGTCACGAAGCGCTCCGGGCGCAAGGGGGACTCGTGGTTGAACAACACCCCGGTGCAGGCGAACAGGCTGTAGGCCTCCCGGTAGTTGGCCACTTCCCAAAAGGCGGTGGCCTTGGCTACGGCGTAGGGACTGCGGGGGCGAAAGGGAGTGGTCTCGTCGGCGGCTTCTCCGCCGGTGTTGCCGAAGCACTCGCCCGACCCGGCGTTGTACAGCCTGACCGGCGCGCCGATGAAGCGGATCGCCTCCAGCAGGTTGAGCGTCCCCACGCTGATGCTTTCCAGGGTCTCGACCGGTTGCTCGAAGGAGAGCCCCACCGAGCTTTGCCCGGCCAGATTGTAGATCTCGTCGGGACGCACCTTGGCCAGGACCTGAAGCACGCTCCTGAAGTCGTTGGGGGCCATGGAGTGGAAGGAGATGCCGGCAGTCAAGCCGATGCGGCGCAGGTTGGCGAAGGTCGACATTTGCGCGTCCCTGGCCGTGCCATGCACCGCATATCCCTTGTCGAGCAGCAGTTTTGAGAGGTAGGCTCCGTCCTGCCCCGATACCCCGCAGATGAGAGCTGTCTTGCTAGTCACGTGATCTGCCCCTTTATCATTGAAGATCCGGTGGTTCCGTTTTCACCGTCTGATCCGGGCGCGGCCCGACGCCGTCAGGCCCGCGTTTGCCGCCGCGGTCGGCTTGCTCTTGATTCTGCTGGTAATGCAGCATCTGTCGCTTCACTAGAGCCTTCGGCACCGGAGCAGGCTCCACGCCGGTTACATCGACCTCGTCCTGCAGCATCTCTTTGCCGGCGGCGGCTTCCGCTTCGGGCAGGGCGGCCGGTTCCGCGGGGAGCGGCGCCTCGACCGGGGGACGCTCCGGGGCGGCGGGCGCCGGTTGCAGAACCGGGGCTTCCGGAGCCGATTCCGCAACCGGTTCCAGTCCCGCGGCGGGCCAGGGTCTTTTCAGGTCGTGCCGTTTGATCACCTTGGAAGCGGACAGGCCTCGGGGAGCCGGCTTGACGAAAACGGCGCTCGGCCTGGGGGGCGCCGGCTGTCGGTCCGGCTGCTGCCTGACTTGGTCGAGCACCGGGACGGGAGGGGCAGCCTGCGCCGCCGGGGCGCCGCGTGAAGCCCTGCGCTCCGCGTTTTCAGCGCCGGCCGCGCCCTCTAGCGGAGTCGTTTCGACTGCGGCTACGGGAGCCTCCACGGGAGCCGAATTGACAGCGACCATGGCGCTCTCCAGGGGAACCGCCTTCAGCGGATGCCGCGGGGCCTCCGCTTTAACCGCGGGTTCCATGGTCACAGCCACCATCTCGGTCGTCTCCAGCGAGACCAGCGGCTGCACGGCGGCGGCAAGTCGGGACAGGCGGTCGTCCGGCTCCGGGTTATCGAGCTGGACCGGTTGCGCCTCCATTACCTCCTCGATCACATCCTCCAGGTTCAAGACTTCATCGCCGGGGATTTCCCGGGCAACCGGATCCAACTGCGGCTCGCTTTCGTTTACCGCCAGCCCCGCCGGCGGTGCCGGCTCGTCCGGCGTCGGCAGGGTCACGGAACTTTCTTTGATCTTGGAGATGTCGCCCTGGTTCTTGGCAATCATGCGCGATATTTTGAGCTGGGTCTGGAGACGATCGACAGCGGCATTGAGCCGCTTGTTCTCGGCATGCACGCTGTCAAGGTCGCATTCGGTGTCGTTCAATCGGGCTATCAGGTGGGCGACTTTCAATTTGAGGATGTCGTTTTCATGTCTGAGATCGGGAGAATCACCTTTTGCCCAGGTGCTTTCCAGGCTTTTGAAAAACTCCGTAGCCGGGGCGGTTGCGCCGAAACTGGACTCTCTCACCGGTTCGTTGTACACGAAACTGACTTTGCCAGATTCGATGTTGAGCACGGGAGGAGGCGTCAGCAGAGCGTGCAGGTAATCGAACAGTACCTCGTTTTCCTTGCGCAACGCTTCGTGGTCGGATAGCTCCTCCGGGTCGCGCGCCGTATCGTCGTCAAATGCCATGTCGCTGCTGGAGTTTTTGCTCATGATGGAAAACGGCCTTTCAGTGCGGTGTTCGTACTGGTCTCGTTGTTGAGAGTGCTGCTCACAACTTCCTTCGCAGATCCTCGATCTCGTCGTCGGTCAAGCCGGTGTATTTGCGGATCTTGCCATCGGGTTCCCCGTCTTTAAGCATCTCGACGGCAATTTCAACCTTGCCCTCACTCCTCCCCTTGTTTACGCCTGCCGCCAGGCCTTCCGTCAGCCCTTTTTCCAGGCCTTCCGTCAGACCTTTTTCCAAGCCTTCTGCCAGGCCTTTTTCCAGGCCTTCCGCCAAGCCTTTTGCCATGCCCTTGGCTGCGCCTTCCGCCAGAGCGCGCGTCGTTGCAAATTGTAGGGCTCCCCGCTGATCCTGGATGAAGATCTCCCGTCGCTCCTGGTCTTCCATCTCTTCGGGCGTGAGGCCCGCCTTGTTGGCTATGTCGAAGGCCTTCACAATCGCCGGCTCGTCGCTCAGCTTGGCCGGGATGGCGGTCAGGTCCCGCGCACTTCTCAAGAAGTAGAGCCATTTGTCGAGGACGCTCTCCAGTTCCGCTTCGCTCTTGAGGAATTTCGGCAGCTCGATGAAGATCAGCTCAAGGTCGCCGTGATAAATCTCGTGATTGTCCTCGGCGCGCAGCCGGAAGCGGTTCTTGAGGGCGGGCAGCTCCTCGTACATGACGAAATCGGTGATGGTGAGGGCGATCACTTCGCTAAGCAGCGAATAATCCTCGCCTGCAGCCAACTGGTTTGAGTAAGCCTTGCAGGCGTTGTAGAGAATCCGCTTCTCGAAGCCGGCCACGTTCAGGACCTGCATCTCCACGATGTAACTGCGCCCGTTCTCGTCTCGCACCCGCACGTCCAAATAGGTGTCCTTCATGCCGTGGATCTTCGGGGCCAAATAGGGATCCAGGATGTCGACCTCCTGGATGAGGTACGGGTGGCGCAGTTCCAGCACGGCGTTCAGGAAGCTGATCAGCACCTCGCGGCTGGTGTCGGAGCCGAAGATCTTCTTGAAGGCGAAGTCGGTTTTTGGGTTTAGAAAGCGCATGGGTTCACCGATGGCGTTGATGTCGCGGCGACCGCATCGGCACCGGCGCCCGGACGTCGAGCGAACTTGAAGTTCTGTAACCGGGGCAAGCTAGGCGGACAACGCCGCAAAGAGAGCCAGTTGTTCGGAGATCTCGTCGATGACGCCATGCCAATCGCCGCGCTCCGCCTGACGGAAGATCCTCATGCTGGGATACCAGGGAGAATCGTTGCGCTCCAGCATCCAGCGCCAGTCGCTCTCGAAACTGTTCAAAAGCCACACCGGTTTGCCCATCGCTCCGGCAAGATGGGCCACAGCCGTGTCGACGCTGATTACCAGGTCCAGTTGCTCGATCAGTCCGGCCGTATCCTGAAAGTCCCGACACTCGCTCATGCAGTCGAAGATCTCCCATCCCAGAGCCGGCAACTGCGCCGCTTCCTTGCCTTTTTGCAGGTTGACCAGGCGCAGGCCGGGGACGTCCAGCAGAGGCTGGAACTCTTCAAGCGGAACGCTGCGCCGGGCATGGGTGCTGGAGAGCTTGCCGGCGGCCCAGCACAGTCCCACCTTCGCCCCGGAAACCTCCGCCAGCCGGGCGCGCCAATGCTCGGACAGCTCAGCCGGCAGTCGCAGGTAGGGCGTCTCGGCGGGAATGGCCTCGAGCTCGCTCGGGAAATGCCAGGGGAGGCTGATCATGGGGCAGAAAAGGTCGAACGAGCCGACCGGCAACGGCTCGGTCATCGAGACCACTTCGACCCCGTCCATGTTCAGGAACAACCGAGCCAGGTTCGGGGTGGCGTAGACCAGCAGTCGTTCGAGACCGCGCGCGGCTAAAAGCGGCAGATAACGCATCATCATCAGGTTGTCGCCTGCGCCCTGTTCGGCGACCAGCAAGAGCCGGCGCCCCTCAAGCGGCTCGTCCTGCCAGCGCTGTTGCCCCTGCAATTGCAGGACGCGTTCCCTGCGCGCCGCCGGGGAGCCGTCGCCGCCCGGAGTGAAGCTCTGCTGGAAAAAGTTCAGGCCCTGCTGGTAGTCGCCCCGCAGCAACTGCAGCTTGGCGAGCTCCGTGGAGGCGTCGGCGAAATCGGGCTTGAGCGCCAAAGCCTGGCTGAAGCAGGCTTGCGCCTCGTCCAGCTCCCCCAAATCCTTGAGCACGTTGCCCAGGTTGTAGTGAACCAGCACGAAGTCCGGTTTGAGGTCCAACGCCTCGCGGTACACCTGGACGGCCTCGTCGAGGCGTCCCAAACCCTTGAGAGCCATGCCCAGGTTGCTGCAGACCTCGGCGAAATCGGGTTTCAGCTCCAATGCCCTGCGGTAGCACCTCTCCGCCTGGTCCAGCCGCTTCGCACCTTTGTAGGCCTCCCCCAGATTGTTGAAGGCGCCGGGGTTTTCCGCGTTGCGCAGCACCGCCTTTTCGATCAGATCCACAGCCAGTTCGTGGTTGCCGAATTGATGGGCCAGCACTCCCAGCAGGTGCAGCGCGTCGAAATTTTCCGGGTCCGCCGCCAGCACCTCCATATAGATGTTTTTCGCTTCCGCGAAGCGACCGGACTGATGGTGGGCGAGTCCCGCCGCGATCATCTGCATCAGCGTCTGGGTCGTCTCTTGGGTCTCTTGCGTCTCTTGCGTGTTAGCGTCCATAGCCGAAAAAGCTCCATTAGCATGACGTGCCGGAAACGGCGCGACTGGCCGTTAGAATTGTTACCGGTAGCACTGTACCACATTGTGCGCTCGCTCAAAAAGCTTTTAAACGCGGTAAAGACGGGAGAGCAGGGCAAAAAATCGTGCAGGTTCGGCCGGGAAGTTCGCTGCCCCCGAGGAAGGCGCCAGGGGCGTTAGTTTTTGCCGGGATCTCCCCTTGACTGCCGTGGGTTTGCGCGTCGAGGGGGCTTGCACGCAGGCGGGAGGGTGGCAAGGGAGGTTTTAAGGGAGGTAACCATGCTTCAGCTGTTCCGTAGGTCGCGTTGAGGTACGAAACGCGACGTCGCAACGCTGCCACGGCCGCAACGTCGCGTTTCCCGATGAAGCCGTTCAACACGACCTACCGATGAGCGAAGTTGGTAGCTTATGTGGTGGAACAAAGGAACCTGTAATGCCCGGCGAAATAATTCAGCCAAGGCTCGGCGGGTTGGAGCGGGAGCCGTGCGGCTTAGCGGAGGTCAAGGTGACGAGGGAGACCTCGGGCCTGATGTTGACCCTGAGCGGTATCGTGCTCTCGCCGAGCCCGCCGCTGACGATCAGCGCGCTGGGTCCGCAAAGGTAGAAGCCGTAGTCGAAGCGGGGGAAAAAACCCATGGCGGGGACGAAGCAGGCGCCGAGGACGGGAACGCGCAACTGGCCGCCGTGGGTGTGTCCCGCCAGCATGAGGTCGATGCCGTGCTGCTGCGCCTGGAGGTAGGGGTGGGGCGAATGGGCGAGTAAGACTTTGGGGGCCTGTTGCTCCACCCCGACCAGCGCCGGGGCCAGCCGGGCGCGGCGCGTCACCGGGTCGTCGACCCCGACCACCCAGAGCCGGTCCCGCCCCCTTTCCACGGCGGCGGCCGAGTTGCTCAACACCCGCGCCCCAGCCTCCCGCAGTCTGGCGTTGAATTCCTCCCCCCGCTCCAGGCGCCACTCGTGATTGCCGAGCACCGAAAAGACGGGAGCGCCCGATATGGCCTTCAGGCCGGCGATCAGATCGAGCGCGGGGGTGAGTCGCGGCTGGGTGCCTGTCACCAGGTCTCCGGTGAAGGCGATCAGGTCGAAGCGCTCCCGGCCGAGCAGGGCGATCAACTCGTTGCCGCCGCTGCCGAACTCCTTGTCGTGCAGATCGCTCAAGTGCAAAATGGTGAACCCTTCGAAGGCGGCAGGAAGAGCTCTCACCGGCACCCGATAGCGTCGCACCTCGACGGAGAGCCTCTCCAGGTAGAGATAGGGACAAAGGGAAACCCCCGTCATCAAGAACATGCGCCGCGTCATCGCTGCCATCTGGCGACCCTCCCGGTTGTTTCAGCTGTGCAGTATAGCAGGCTCCCCCCGCGCCGCCAGCCGGATCGGGGTGGAGCCATCGTCGCCTCCCTCCAACCGGGGAGGGTCCGGGAGTAATGCCGCCAAGTTAAGGATCGACGCGGATCGAAAAGCTCGCTCCCCCTTGATCCCTTATGGCGCCACGCCCCCTGCACTCGACGGCAGTGGGACCGGGTGGAACCGGTAAATTTTGACTTCCTGGCGCGGCGGAGCTATCATGAGCCTGGCTGGCAAGGAGGGGGCGATGGCGGAATTTGCGGTGAGCGTGGAGAAGAACCGCTGGCTCAAGGCGAGGATGGAACTCCTCGGGGTGGGAGAGCAGGATCTGGACGAGCGCTTCGTCCATGCCTCGGGGAGCGGCGGCCAGCATGTGAACAAGAGCTCCTGCTGCGTCTATCTCAAGCATCTCCCCACCGGCGTCGAGGTGAAGTGCATGGAGGCGCGCAGCCAGTCCTTGAACCGCTTCCTGGCCCGACGCTATTTGCTGGAGAAGGTGGAGGCGCTTTCCGGGGCGGCTACCCAAAAGGATCTGCAGGCGGAAAAGCTCAGGCGGCAAAAGGCGAGGCGCAAGCGGCGCGGCGGCGCCAAATACCAGGGGGAAAAACAAGGGGAGTCGGAGGCGTCGACGGCGGCGGCCGGCCGGGACCCCGCGCAGGATCCATAAAAAAAAGTTGACAAGCTTGCGCGCAAGAGGGTATATAAATAACTCATCCTCAATTAGACCTTTGCACATACCCCTATAGTTTTTCATATCGAACCTGTACCGACACCTCAAGGCTGGCTCAAGGTAATAAACTTCACATACAACTCACTCACTATTCACACGCTACCATTTGACACATCATCAGGCATCCCCGCATGTTATCCATGCCACATAGCTCGATCATTCCCTTACCCACATAAAGGCTAGCGCCGATTCGCTCTATATTTGCGCCACATCAGGAGAACAGATGAACCTACAGGAACTGAAAGAAAAGAAAATCAACGATCTGACGGCGATAGCCAAGGGGCTGAACATCGAGGGCGCCTCCAGCCTGCGCAAGCAGGACCTGATTTTCGCCATCCTCAACGCCCAGACGGAAAAAAACGGCATGATCTTCGGCGAGGGCGTGCTGGAGACGCTGCCGGACGGTTTCGGCTTTCTCCGGGCGCCGGATTACAACTACCTGCCGGGGCCGGACGATATCTACGTCTCGCCTTCCCAGATCCGCCGCTTCAACCTGCACACCGGCGACACGGTGGCGGGCCAGATCAGGCCTCCCAAGGAAGGAGAGCGCTATTTCGCCCTGTTGAAGGTGGAGACGGTGAACCACGAGTCGCCCGAGGTGGCCCGCGACAAGATCCTGTTCGACAACCTGACGCCGCTCTACCCGGAGGAGAAGCTGAAGCTTGAGACCACCCACGACAACATGTCGACCAGGGTGATGGAGCTGATAGCCCCCATCGGCAAGGGACAAAGGGGGCTGATCGTGGCGCCCCCCCGGACCGGCAAGACCATGCTGATCCAGAACATCGCCAACTCGATCGCCACCAACCACCCCGAGGTCTTCCTGATCGTGCTCCTGATCGACGAGCGCCCCGAGGAGGTGACCGACATGCAGCGCTCGGTGCAGGGCGAGGTGATCTCCTCCACCTTCGACGAGCCGGCCTCGCGCCACATCCAGGTGGCCGAGATGGTCATCGAGAAGGCGAAGCGTCTGGTGGAGCACAAGCGCGACGTGGTGATCCTGCTGGATTCCATCACCCGCCTGGCGCGCGCCTACAACACGGTGATCCCCCCCTCCGGCAAGATCCTTTCCGGCGGCGTCGACTCCAACGCGCTGCATAAGCCCAAGCGCTTCTTCGGCGCGGCCCGCAACATCGAGGAGGGGGGCTCGCTCACCATCATCGCCACCGCCCTGGTCGACACCGGCTCCAAGATGGACGAGGTGATCTTCGAGGAGTTCAAGGGGACCGGCAACATGGAGCTGCACCTGGACCGAAAGCTCGTGGAGAAGCGGACCTTCCCCGCCATCGACATCAACAAGTCGGGGACCAGGAAGGAGGAGCTGCTGATCGACAAGGCGTCGCTCAACCGGATCTGGATCTTGAGGAAAGTGCTGCATCCGATGAACGTGGTCGACTCCATGGAGTTCCTGATCTCCAAGCTGGGGGGGACCAAGAGCAACCAGGCCTTCCTCGATTCCATGAGCAAGTGAAAAAAGTGTTGAAAAGTTCCGTCAAAGGTGTTATTTGTAACTCCTTTGTGGCTTAAAATTATTGGCTAGGTAACGGGGCGTGCCCCGCGAGGAGGAAGATATGAAAGCAGACATCCATCCCAAGTATCAGGAAATCACCGTGAAGTGCCTGTGCGGCAACCAGTTCCAGAGCCGTTCGACCAAGTCGGAGATCTCCACGGAAATTTGCTCGCAGTGCCATCCGTTCTACACCGGCAAGCAGAAGCTGATCGACACCGCCGGCCGCGTGGAGCGTTTCCGCAAGAGATACAACATCACGGCGCCCGTCGAAAGCTAGAGGCTCTGGCGTTTGCGGATCCGTTGAGGGGATTTTGTCCATGGGCGAAATCCCCTTATTTCGTTTTCTCCGAGCCGGTTCCAAACCTTTGAAGGATCTTCATGAAGGTTGCGCTGCTTCAACACACCCCCGAACCCGAGTTGACCGTTGCCTTGGCGGCCAGGCTCTGCTATTCGCAGGTCGACATAGAGGCGCTCAAGGAGAGGCTTTCCGGCGCCGACATCAAAAACTTCCTGGACAAGATCATGTCGCTCGGGCACCAGTCCGTGCTGGAGCATGCCTCTTTCACCTTCGGGGTGGACGGCATCTCCCGGGTGACCAGCCACCAGCTGGTCCGGCACCGGGTCGCCTCCTATTCCCAGCAATCCCAGCGCTACGTCTCCCATAAGGAGCGTTTCGCGGTCGTCACCCCCCCATCGATTGCCGGAAATCCGGAGCACGCCGCGCTGTTCGAGGCGCAGGTGGCCGCGCTGCATGCCGGTTATGCGGCGCTGATCGAGGCGGGCGTGCCGCCCGAAGACGCGCGCTACCTGCTCCCCAACGCCACGCAGACCAAGATAATGATCACCATGAACGCCCGGGAACTGCTGCACTTCTTTGCCGTGCGCTGCTGCGAGCGCGCCCAGTGGGAGATCCGGGAGATGGCGATCGAGATGCTGAGACTGGTCGGGCCGGTGGCGCCCACGGTGTTCGCCAAGGCCGGTCCCGGCTGTCTGGCGGGTCCCTGCCCCGAGGGGGCGATGTGCTGCGGCAAGATGGCCCGGGTGCGGGAGTTCTTCCAGGGGATGTAGCGCTCGGCGGTCCCCCCTTCCGGGGGGCAAGGCGCGAGCAGATGCCCCCGTAGGTCGCGTTGAGGCACGAAACGCGACGTTGCGGTGTCGGCACGGAGCCGCGGCGCCGGCGGCCAGATGCGGGCGATGGCGCCGAAGTAACGTTGCGTTTCACGATGCACCCGTTCAACGCAACCTACGGTTTGGGGAAAGGGTCAGGAAAGGAGAAGCTGCGAGCTTCTCAATCGAGGTAACAGTGTCAAAGATCAACATCGGCGGGCAGGCGGTACTTGAAGGGGTGATGATGCGGGCTCCGCGCTCGCTGGCAATCGCGGTCAGAAGGCCCGACGGCGAGATCTCGGTTCGGAGCGAGACGGTGGTTCCTCTCTCCGAGCGATTCCCGGTGGTGAAGCTTCCCATCGTCAGAGGAGCGGTGGCGCTCTTCTCCTCGCTGATCATCGGCGTCAAGGCGCTCAATTTCTCCGCCAACCAGGCGCTTGCCGAAGACGAGGAGAAGGAGGAGCTGTCCAACTGGGCGGTGGGCGGCACCATGGCCGCGGCCTTCGGCTTTGGCATCATCCTTTTCTTCATCATGCCGCTCTATCTGACCAAGCTGCTCGTCCCGATCATCGGCGGCTCCAATATCGTCTTCAACCTGGTGGACGGCGTGATCCGGGTCGCGGTCTTCCTGATCTACATCGTCGGCATCTCCCGGATGCCCGACATCCAGCGGGTGTTCCAGTACCACGGCGCGGAGCACAAGTCGATTTTCACCTTCGAGGCGGGCGAGGAGCTGATCGTCGAGAACGTCCGCAAGTACAGCTGCCTGCATCCGCGCTGCGGCACCAGTTTTTTGCTGATCGTCATGCTGGTGAGTATCCTGATCTTCTCCTTGATTCCGAAGCTGTGGCCCTTCTACCTGAAGGGGGGAGCCAGGATCTTGCTGCTTCCCATCATTGCCGGCGTCTCCTACGAGATCCTGAAATGGACGGCGAAGCACGACGGCCATGCGCTGGTGAAGCTGGTGATCTCGCCGGGACTGGCACTGCAACGCCTGACCACCAGGGAGCCGGACGACAGCCAGATCGAGGTGGCCATCAAGTCCATGCAGGTGGCCCTCGAACTGAACGCCGGACACAAGGACGATCGGTTGGTGGTTTAAAAGGCCAAAGCCGTTTTCTGAGGTATTTAATGTTTAATAAGATCGCTGATTTAGAAACGCGCTTCCAGGAACTGGAGTCGCTGCTATCCGACCCCGAGGTGCTGGGAAACCAGCCCGAATTCAGACGGCTCTCCAAGGAGCACGCCGGACTCTCCGACCTGGTGGCGGCCTTTCGGGAGTACAAGAAGATCCTCGCCGACATGGAGGACAACCGGGAACTGCTGAAGGAGCCGGATCAGGAGATGCGGGAGATGGCGCAGGCCGAACTGCTGAGCCTGGAAGAGCGCCGCTCCGCGCTGGAGAGCGAGATCAAGCTGCTGCTGCTCCCCAAGGACCCCAACGACGACAAGAGCGTGGTCCTGGAGATCCGGGCCGGAACCGGCGGCGACGAGTCCGCCCTGTTCGCCGGCGACCTGTTCCGTATGTACTCGCGTTTCGCCGAGCTGAACCGCTGGCGCGTGGAGGTGATCTCCGCGTCCGAGTCCGAGAAGGGGGGATTCAAGGAGGTCGTGGCGCTGGTCGAGGGAGTCGGGGTGTTCGCCCGCCTGAAATACGAGTCGGGGACCCACCGGGTGCAGCGGGTGCCGGAGACCGAGGCGCAGGGACGCATCCACACCAGCGCCTGCACGGTCGCGGTGCTACCGGAGGCCGAGGACGTCGACATCGACATCAACCCGGCCGACCTGAAGATCGACGTCTACCGCTCCTCGGGCGCCGGCGGCCAGCACGTCAACACCACCGACTCCGCGGTAAGGATCACCCACCTCCCCACCGGGACGGTGGTCGCCTGCCAGGAAGAACGGAGCCAGATTAAAAACCGCGCCAAGGCGATGAAGGTGCTGAAGTCGAGGATCCTCGACTCGATCGTCATGGAGCAAAACGCCAGGATGGCGGCGGACCGCAAGAGCCAAGTGGGGAGCGGCGACCGCAGCGAGCGCATCCGCACCTACAACTATCCCCAGGGTAGGATGACCGATCACCGCATCGGCCTCACCCTGTATCGCCTGGACGCCATCATGGCCGGCGACATCGCCGAGATTGCCGACGCGCTCAGGGCCTTTTACCAGATGGAGGCGCTGCAGGCGCAAAGCGAAGCCTGACCCGAGGCGCCTTGGCAACCGCATCCCACAGGCAGAAATCTCTATGACGGAAAAATGGGACGTCCTCAAGATACTGAATTGGACCAAAGGGTACCTCGCGGAGAAAGGGGTGGAAAACCCGAGGCTTGAGGCGGAGTGGATGCTCTGCGAGGCCTTGTCCCTGGACCGGGTCGGTCTTTACCTCAATTTCGACAAGCCGCTTACCGAGCTGGAGTTGGCCGCCTACCGGGGCATGATCGGGCGGCGCGGCCGGCGCGAGCCGCTGCAGTACATCCTTGGCAGCCAGGAGTTCATGGGGCTCGACTTCCAGGTTTCGCCGGCGGTGCTGATTCCGCGCCACGACACCGAGGTCCTGGTGTCGGAGGGCGTGAAGAGGGGCGGCGCCTGCGCCAGCATCCTGGACATCGGCACCGGGAGCGGTTGCGTGGCCATAGCGCTCGCCAAGGCCCTCCCCGCTGCCGAGATCTGCAGCGTCGACGTCTCCGCCGAGGCCCTGGCCGTCGCCCGGGACAACGCGCAGCGTAATCAGGTGGCGGTCGCCTTCTTTGAGGGGTCGCTGTTCGAGCCGTTCCCGGGCCGGCGCTTCGACATGATACTGTCCAACCCGCCCTACATACCGGCGGCGGAACTGGCCACGCTGCAGCAGGAAGTGCGCGGCTTCGAGCCGCTGGGCGCGCTCGACGGCGGTGCTGACGGACTCGACTTTTACCGGCGCATCACCGAGCGCGCCGCCGATCATCTGACCGCGGGCGGCTGGCTGCTGTTCGAAGTGGGCGCCGGCCAAGCGCCGGAGGTGCTCGGGTTGTTGCAGGCCGCCGGCTTCTCCGCCGACTGTTTTACCCAGACGGATCCGGCAGGCATAGAGCGGGCGGTGGGCGGGAGATTAGCAAAATAAACCGACGAAGACCATGAGAGGTACGAGTGGACAAACTGATAATCAAAGGCGGCAACAGGCTTTCCGGCGAAGTCACCGTCAGCGGCTCTAAGAACGCCGCCCTGCCCATATTCATCTCCACCATCCTGGCGCCGGGTTGCCACGAGATCAGCAACGTGCCGTTTCTGGTGGACATCAACACCACCATCAAGGTCTTGGAACACTTGGGCGCGAAGGTCGAGGGGAGGGGTAACGTCGTCAAGATCGACACCACCGACCTGAACAGCTTCGAGGCGACCTACGACCTGGTGCGCACCATGCGCGCCTCGGTGCTGGTGCTCGGCCCGCTGCTGGCGCGCTTCGGCCAGGCCCGGGTATCGCTTCCCGGCGGCTGCGCCATCGGCGCCCGTCCGATAAACCTGCACCTGAAGGGGCTGGCCGCGCTGGGCGCCGAGATCACGCTGGAGCACGGCTACGTCGAGGCGAAGGCCAAGCGGCTCAAGGGGGCAAGGGTCAACTTCGACATCTCCACCGTTGGCGGCACCGAACAATTGTTGATGGCCGCAGCGACCGCCCAAGGGGAAACCATCCTGGAAAATGCGGCGCGCGAGCCCGAGATCGTGGACCTGGCCGACATCCTGATCAAGATGGGCGCGCGCATCGAAGGGGCCGGCACCGACACCATCCGCATCGTCGGCGTGGACCAGTTGACCCCCGCCAAGCACACGGTCATGCCGGACCGGATCGAGGCCGGCACCTTCATGGTGGCCGCCGCCATCACCGGAGGCGACATCAAGATCCGCAACATGCGCCTGGATCACCTGGACGCCCTGGCGTTCAAACTGCAGGACGCGGGAGTGGAAATCACCAACAAGGACAACGTGGTGCGGGTGAAGGGACCAAAGAAGATCAGGAGCGTCAACATCAAGACCCGCCCCTATCCCGGCTTCCCGACCGACATGCAGGCGCAGTTCATGGCGCTCATGTGCATCGCGGAGGGTGCGAGCGTCATCTCCGAGAATATCTTCGAGAACCGCTTCATGCACGTCTCCGAGCTCTTGCGCTTCGGCGCCGACATCATCGCCGAGGGGAACTCCGCCACGGTGAAAGGGGTGAAGAAGCTCTCCGGCGCCCCGGTGATGGCGACCGATCTGCGCGCCTCCGCTTCCCTGATCCTGGCGGCCCTGGCTGCCGACAGCAAGAGCGAGATCTCGCGCATCTACCACCTGGACCGTGGTTACGAATCCATCGAGAAGAAGCTGGCGGCCCTGGGCGCCGACATCGTGCGGGTTCACGAATAAAGCACGTTCTACGTTCTACGTTGAAGCAAATTACTTTGCGCAAGACCTTGGCTAGAATGAACGAACGTCCCGACTTGGAAACGTTGAACGTAGAACGTAGAACCGATTTTTGAGGGTTATATGACCGACTACATCACCATTGCCATACCCAAAGGGCGGATACTGCAGGACTCCGTCGCCCTCTTCAAGAAAATCGGCATCGATTGCGACGAGCTGCTTTCCGACACCAGAAAGCTCGTGTTCGTGAACGAGGCGCAGAAGATGCGCTACATGATCGTGCGGGCGACCGACGTTCCGACCTACGTCGAATACGGCTGCGCGGACCTGGGCATCGTCGGCAAGGACACCCTGATGGAGCAGGAGAAGGATCTCTACGAGCCGCTCGATCTGAAGTTCGGCTACTGCCGGATGATCATCGCCGAGCCGGCGGAGCTTTCCAGCAAGGACGATCCCTCGGCCTGGAACAACATCAGGATCGCCACCAAGTATCCCAACGTCACCGAGAAATATTTCGCGGGCAAAGGGATCCAGGTGGAGCTGATCAAGCTCTACGGCTCCATCGAGCTGGCGCCGATCGTCGGGCTCTCCGAGCGCATCGTCGACCTGGTTTCTACCGGCGAGACCCTGAAGCAAAACGGTTTGGTGGAGGTGGAGACCATCGCCGAGATCACCTGCCGTCTGGTGGTCAACCGGGCGAGCCTGAAGACCAAGCACGGCAGGATCTCGAAGATCATCGAAGGGCTTGAGCAGCATATATAAATGAGTGTTTGATGCGGTTCACGATGTTCACCGCATCCTACTTTTCTTGTAAGCATGAGGTTATGGAATGCAGTTCCTCGATATAAGTGAAGACGGTTTTGAGGCGAGGTTCTCGGCCATCGTGGCGCGCGGCGAGGAGTCGGGGCGCGAGGTGGAGGACGTCGTTCGCGACATCATCGCTCAGGTGCGCAGCCGCGGCGACCAGGCGCTTTTAGAGTACACCGGTCGTTTCGACCGCTTGCACTGCGCGGCGGCCGAGCTGGAGGTGACGCAGGCGGAGTTCGACCGGGCCTTTTCCCAGGTCGACGAGCGGGACCTGGCGGCCTTGAGGCATGCGGTCGAGCGGGTGACCCGCTTTCACGAAAAGCAGAAGCAGCAGAGCTGGCTCTCCACCGAGGAGCCGGACATCATGCTGGGGCAAAAGGTGACTCCTCTTGCCAAGGTCGGCATCTATGTTCCGGGCGGCAAGGCCTGCTACCCGTCCAGCGTGATCATGAACGCCGTCCCCGCCAAGGTCGCCGGGGTGGGCGAGATCGTCATGGTTGTGCCGGCGCCCGACGGCGAGACCAACCCGCACGTGCTGGTGGCCGCCAAGCTCTCCGGCGTGGACCGGGTATTCAGGATCGGCGGCGCCCAAGCGGTCGCGGCGCTCGCCTGGGGGACCGAAACCATTCCCAAGGTGGACAAGATCACCGGGCCCGGGAACATCTACGTGGCGACCGCCAAGAAGCTGGTGTTCGGCCAGGTCGGCATCGACATGATCGCCGGGCCGAGCGAGATCCTGGTGATCAACGACGGCAGCGGCAACCCGGCCCACATCGCAGCAGACCTGCTGTCGCAGGCGGAGCACGACGAGCTTGCCTCCTCGGTGCTGATCACCACCGAGCGCGCCTTCGGCGAGCAGGTGGCCGCCGAGGTCGAGCGCCAACTGCTGGAACTCCCCAGGCAGGCGATCGCGCGCAAGTCGTGGGAATCGTTCGGCGTCGTCATCGTCGCCGGAACCCTGGACGAGGCCATCGCCTTCTCCAACCGGATCGCCCCCGAGCACCTGGAGCTGGCCGTTGACAACCCGTTCCAGATCCTGCCGCTCATCAGCAACGCGGGGGCCATTTTCATGGGGCACTACACCCCCGAGGCCGCCGGCGATTACCTGGCCGGCCCGAATCACACCCTGCCCACCGGCGGCACGGCCCGTTTCTTCTCGCCGCTTTCCGTCGACGACTTCGTGAAGAAGAGTTCCATCATCCACTTCACCAAGCCCGGATTGCAAAGGGTAGCCGACGACATCGTCAGGATCACACGCCTGGAAGGGCTCGACGCCCACGGCAAGTCGGTGAGCTGTCGGTTGGGGTGAACGGGTTCCAAAATATTTACTGCGGTATCTCAAAAGAGGAGGCGGCATGTCCAGATTGGCAGTCATCGAACGGATCACCAAAGAGACGCAGATCAAGCTTTCCCTCGCCATCGACGGCAAAGGCGAGGCTCGGATCTCCACCTCCGTCCCTTTCCTGGACCACATGCTGGACCTCTTCGCCCGGCACGGCCTGTTCGATCTCCAGGTGGAGGCGCACGGCGACATCGACATCGATTTCCACCACACAGTGGAAGACATCGGCATCGTGCTCGGCTCCGCCTTCAAAGAGGCGCTCGGCGACAAATGCGGCATCCGCCGCTACGGCCAGGCCAGCGTGCCGATGGACGAGACCCTGGCGAGCGTGGCCGCCGACCTCTCGGGGCGACCGTACCTGGTCTACAACGTCCGGCTCCCCAAGGTGAAAATCGGGGATTTCGACGTGGAGCTGGTGCGCGAATTCTTCCAGGGCTTCGTGAACCATTGCGGCGCGAACCTGCACCTGAACGTCATGTACGGGGAGAACGTGCACCACATCATCGAGGCCTGTTTCAAGGCGGCGGCGCGGGCGCTCGATCAGGCGACCCAGTTGGACCCGCGCATCGAAGGGGTTATGTCCACCAAAGGCAAGCTGTAAGGGGTTTCTGAATGATCGCGATAATCGACTACGGCATGGGGAATCTGCGCTCCGTGCAAAAAGGGTTCGAGAAGGTCGGCTTCGACGCCGTCGTCACCTCGGACCCCAAGGTGTTGCTGGATGCGCAGCGGGTGGTGCTTCCCGGCGTCGGCGCCTTCCGGGACTGCATCAGGAACCTGGAGGAAGGGGGCTTCGTGGAGCCGATCCTCAAGGTGATCCGCGAAGGGAAGCCTTTCCTCGGCATCTGCCTGGGGTTGCAACTGCTGTTCACGGAGAGCGAGGAGTTCGGCCTGCACCAGGGGCTCAATGTGATTCCCGGCCGCGTGCTCCGTTTCCCGGAAGGGATGCAGGAGGCGGGAGAGAGCCTGAAGGTGCCGCACATGGGATGGAATCAGGTCTCCATCAAGCGCCCGGCTCCCATCTTCCAAGGGGTTGAGGACGGCAGCAACGTCTATTTCGTGCACTCCTACTACGTGAAGCCCGAAGACGAAGCGGTGGTGGCATCGACCACACGCTACGGCATCGACTTCTGTTCGTCCATCTGGCGCGACAACGTGATGGCGACCCAGTTCCACCCGGAGAAGTCCCAGGACAAGGGGCTGGCAATGCTCAAGAATTTCGCGCTGCTGAAGTAAAAAAAGAGGTAACGATGATCGTCATACCGGCAATAGATCTGAAAGGCGGCTGCTGCGTCCGGTTGGAGCAGGGGCTGATGGAAAAGGACACGGTGTTCAACGACGACCCCGCGGCTCAAGGGGCGGAGTGGCAGCGCCAGGGAGGGGAAATCCTCCATATAGTCGATCTGGACGGCGCCTTCGCCGGCGAGCCCAAGAACCGCGCGGCCATCGAGGCGATCGTCAAGGCGGTCACCATCCCGACCCAGCTCGGCGGCGGCATCAGGGACATCGCCACCGTCGAGGCCTACCTGTCGCTCGGCATCGGCCGGGTGATCATCGGCACCGCCGCCCAAAGGAACCCCGACTTCGTCAAGGAAGCGTGCCGGCTCTATCCGGGCCGCATCGTGGTCGGCATCGACGCCAAAGACGGCATGGTCGCGGTCCAGGGTTGGGCGGAGGTGACGGGAGTCACGGCGACGGAGCTGGCGCGCAAGTTCGAGGGGGACGGCGTCAGCGCCATCATCTACACGGACATCAGCCGCGACGGCATGATGCAGGGGCCGAACATCCCGGCGACCAAGGCGCTGGCCGAAGCGATCAGCATCCCGGTGATCGCCTCGGGCGGGCTCTCCTGCCTGCAGGATATCAAGAACCTGATGGCCATCGAGGCGTCGGGCGTGACCGGAGTCATCACCGGCAAGGCGATCTACTCGGGGGCCATCAAGCTGGCCGAGGCGATCGCCATCACTAAAGCGATTTAAGCCAAGGGACAACGGATGCTTACCAAGAGAATAATCCCCTGCCTCGACGTCAAGGGGGGGAGGGTCGTGAAGGGGGTCCAGTTTCTGGGACTGCGCGACGCCGGAGATCCGGTCGAGATAGCCGAACTCTACGACAGCCAGGGGGCGGACGAACTCACCTTCCTCGACATCACGGCCTCCTCGGACGACCGCGACATCATCATCGACGTGGTGCGCCGCACCGCCGAGCGCGTTTTCATGCCGCTCACCGTCGGCGGCGGCGTCAGGGTGGTGGAGGACATCAGGCGCCTCTTGAACGCGGGCGCCGACAAGGTCTCCATCAACACGGCGGCGGTGCACCGCCCCGAATTCGTGAGCGAGGCGGCCGAGAAGTTCGGCTCGCAATGCACGGTGGTCGCCATCGACGCGCGCGGCAGGGGGGACGGCGGCTGGGAGGTCTACACCCACGGCGGCAGGAACCCGACCGGCATCGACGTGATCGAGTGGGCGCAGCGCATGGAAAAGATGGGCGCGGGGGAAATCCTCTTGACCAGCATGGACCGCGACGGCACCAAGGACGGCTACGACCTGCCGCTCACCCGCGCCGTGGTGGACGCGGTCAGCATCCCGGTGATCGCCTCGGGCGGGGTCGGCGGGCTGTCGCACCTGTACGACGGCTTTACCCAGGCCGGCGCCAGCGCCTGTCTGGCGGCCTCCATATTTCACTATCGCGAGCACACCATCGAGGAGGCCAAACAGTACCTCCGCGAGCGTGGCGTCGCGGTCAGACTGTGAGGAGCGGACGATGACCAAGTGCAACGACGACATCATCGGCGCCGTCTATCGCGTGATCCAGGAGCGCAAGGCGAACCCGAGCGAGGCTTCCTACACCGCGAGCCTGATGGGCAAGGGGATCGACAAGATCCTCAAGAAGATCGGCGAGGAGGCGACCGAGGTGGTGATCGCCGGCAAGGGGGGGAAGCGCGAGGAGATCGTCTACGAGACGGCCGACCTGATCTTCCATAACCTGGTGCTGCTCGGCTTCTACGACATCGACCCCGAGGAGGTGTACGCGGAACTGCGGCGCCGCTTCGGCATCTCCGGCATCGAAGAGAAACAGTCGCGTCCGGCCTGAAAGCGGCGCTTTGGCAAAGCCCATAAATGCATTGACAATTGATGCGGTTGTGATATATTGCATCTTCCTTGAATAACGTCTGCCGGCCCGATCTACCCACGAAATTTGTAAATCTAGCTAGAGAAGGGGGGGGAATATGAATGCCGGGAGTAAAGGTAAAAGAAGCTGAACCGTTTGAACTTGCACTGAAAAAGTTCAAAAAGCAGTGCGAAAAAGCTGGAATCCTTTCAGAGGTCCGCAAGAGAGAGCACTACGAGAAGCCGAGTATCAAGAAAAAGAAAAAGGCCATTGCAGCGCGCAAGCGTGCTCTGAAAAAACAGCGCAAGATGGTGGACTAAGAGGTAAGCAGCATGCAACTGCGGGAGAGACTGCAATCGGAATTGAAGGAAGCGATGAAGAGCCGCGATGCTCTGCGTCTTTCCACCATCCGTTCGGTCATCTCCTCGGTGAAAAACCGCGACATCGAACTCAGGCGCGAACTGAGCGAGGCGGAGATCACCGAAGCCATCGTTACCCTCTGCAAGCAGCGCAGGGAATCCATTAGACTCTTTAAGGAAGCAGGCAGACAAGAGCTAGTGGATAAGGAGGAAGCGGAGCTCGCGCTCCTGATGGGCTACCTTCCCCAGCAGCTGACACGGCAAGAGCTGGAGTCCCTTGTGGACCAGGCTATAGCGGAAACCTCGGCAACGAGCGGCAAGGACATGGGCCGGGTGATGAAAGCCCTGCTCCCTTCCGTTTCCGGCCGCGCAGACGGCAAACTGGTGAGCGAAGTTGTGAAGGGGAAGCTCGCGTAGATATCGCCTCCGGGACGACCTCCCGGAGGTGGTTGCGGGTCCTTGGTGTAATGAGTAGGGGCGAATCTAGCGATTCCCCCTTCTTTTGCTTTGTGGCTACTGACCAGGTGTTCGCATGATCCTTCTCGATATCCTTATCTGGGTTACACTGATCTTTTTCGTGGTGAAGGGGTTCTCGAAGGGTCTGGTGCGAGAGGCGTGCTCCCTGCTTGGACTTGTCACGGGTGGCTGGGCCGCCTTCAGGTACTATCCCATTCTTAGCCAGGTTTTGAGGGGATTCATCAACCTCCCCCCGCAGGTCGCGCAGCCGCTTTCATTTCTCCTCATCTTCTTGCTGCTTGGCATCCTTTTCTACTTCCTCGGCCATCTGCTCACCGTCATCTTCAAGATCATGTTGCTGGGCGGGATCAACCGGATCGGCGGCATCGTTTTCGGCTTTCTGGAGGGGGGGTTCATCCTCTGCCTGGTGCTCTATCTCGGCACGACCAAGCCGATCCCCGACAAGATGAAGGGGCTGATTACCGGTTCCAAGACCGCTCAGGCCTTCGCCTCCACCGGCAAGAGCATCGCCGCCGGCTGGGAGGCGGCCAAGGGCGCGCCTGCGCAGGGGACGGGAAAGAAATAAAGGATCCACGCCGTGTCGATGATACCGGATGAGAAGGTCAGGGAGGTGCGCGAGAGGGCTCCCATCCTCGAGGTGATCTCCGAGTACATGAGTCTTAGGAAATCCGGGGCCAATTACCAGGGGCTCTGCCCGTTTCACGGCGAAAAGAGCCCTTCCTTCAACGTCAACCCGGCCAGGGGCATCTTTCACTGCTTCGGCTGCGGCGCCGGCGGCAACGTGGTCACCTTCGTCATGCGCATGGAGGGGATGGCCTTTCCGCAAGCGGTGAAATTTCTCGCCAAGCGGGTGGGCGTGGAGATACCCGAGCGGCCGCTCTCCCGCGACGAGAAGCGCAGGGCGGACGAGCAGGATCAGCTGTACGAGGTCAACCAGATGGCCGCGGAGTTCTACCGGCGGGTGCTGGAAGCCGACGAGGCGGGCGCCGGCGGCAGAAGCTATCTTGAGCGGCGCGGCGTGGGCCCGGAGACGGCCGCCGTCTATCGACTCGGTTTCGCCCCGGACGGCTGGGACCATTTGGCAAGACATTTGCAAAGAAAAGGGGTGCCTCCCGAGCAGGCGGAGAAGCTGGGGCTGTTGCGGAAAAAGGAGGGGAAGGACGGCTATTACGATACCTTCCGAAACCGTCTGCTGTTCACCATCTCCGACCTGCACGGCCGCGCCATCGGCTTCGGCGGCAGGGTGATGGACGACTCGCTCCCCAAGTACATCAACTCGCCCGAGTCGCCGGTCTACAGAAAGAGCGAGGTGCTGTTCGGGCTCGACCTCGCCAAGAAGGGGATGCGGGAAAAGGGGAGCGCCATCATCGTCGAGGGGTACTTCGACCATCTGGCCCTCTTCAGCGCCGGCTACACCAACGTGGTGGCCACCTGCGGCACGGCGCTCACGCCGGGGCACCTGAAGGTGCTGAGGCGCTACGCCGAGCGGGTCTACATGCTGTTCGACGGGGATGAAGCCGGACGCAAGGCGACGGTCAGGTCGATGGAGCTGTTCCTCGAGGAGGGGTTCCCCGCGCGGGTGGTCGAGGTTCCTGCCGGGGACGACCCCGACACTTTCATCAGGCGCGAGGGGGCAGCCGCATTCGCGCCGCTCCTGCAGGCGTCGCTCCCGATCTTCGAGTTCTTTTATCGGGGGCTGGCCAAGAGCCTGGACATCCGCGGCGTGGAAGGGAAGGTCGCTTTCGTCAACGAGGTGGCGCCCCGTCTGCTGAAAATCGCGGATCCGGTGGAGCGGACGCTGTACGAGAAGGAAATCTGCCGCACCGTCGGCATCGACCAGGGGATGTTGCGCAGGAAGTCCGGCGCCGCGGCGGCGCCCGCGCCTGCCGCCAGGCCGCAGACCAGGCCCCCCGAGTCCAAGAACGCCGGCACCGAAGAGGTGCTGCTGACGCTGATGGTGAAGTTTCCCGATGTGGTGGAAAGGGTACGCCAGCACGGCGCCGACAAGCTTTTCGACCTCTGCTACCTGAAGGTCGCCGAGGCGATCCTGGAGCAGTCGGCGCAGGGCGAGGTGGATCTCCCCTTGATCCTCGAACAGCTGGAGTCCCCGGAAGAGCGCGGGCGGCTGCACTCGCTGTTTGTGGAGGACGCGCATCTGGAGGACATGAACGCCGTCAAGGCGTTTGAACAGTGCCGTCAAGCCCTGGAGCGCCGAGCGCTCAAAGGGGGGGGGAAGGCCCTGGCGAGGGAACTTGCCACGGTAGATCCCGATTCCGCGCGCTATGCGGAGATTTTGGCGGAACTGGAAGGCTTGCGGAATAAAAAATCGAAATTACTATAAATGACTATAGTTCGAACGAGCAGTAGCGGAGCGTGGTGAATGGCCAAGAAAAGCATGGACGAAGTGAAACAGCTGATCGACCTCGGCAAGGAAAAGGGTTTTCTCACCTATGAAGAGGTGAACGACCTCCTTCCTCCCGACATCGTCTCCTCCGATCAGATCGACGACGTGATGAGCATGTTCGGCGACATGGACATCGAGATCGTGGACTCCGCCCAAAAGGTGAAGATCCCCAAGATCAAGATGGATCACGAGGAAGAAGAGGAGCACGAAGGGGAGCAGGACGAGGTCGAATTCGAGCCCGGCACCCTCGGGCGCACCAGCGATCCGGTGCGCATGTACCTGCGCGAGATGGGCTCGGTCTCGCTTTTGACCCGCGAGGGGGAAGTCGAGATCGCCAAGCGGATCGAAGTGGGCGAGCGCGACGTCGCCAGCGTCATCCTCAACACCCCGATCACGGTCAAGGAGGTCGTCTCGCTGGGCGAGCGCCTCAGGAAGATGCAGATCGGGGCGATCGAGATCAGCAAGGACGTCGAGGAAGAGGTGCTGGAGGAGGGTGAAGAGGACCTCCAGGCCCTCAAGGTGCTGGGCATCATCGACGAGATCAAGGAGTTCGACCAGCGCATGGAGGAGATCCAGGGCGCGCTGGAGCCGGCGAGCCTGGCGGCCGACGAGCGCGAGCGGCTGCTGGCCGAGCACGTCGAGCTGAAGGTGAGGATGGCGGAGCTGCTGAAGTCGTTGCGCCTGAAGGACCGGCATATCGAGAAGATCGCCCAGCGCCTGAAGGAGCTCTCCTGCAAGGTCGACCAGGTGATGCAGGAGATAGCCGAGCTGGAGAAGGAAAGCGGCACCGGCAAGGATCTCTTCCTGGCCGCCTTCGACGGCATGCTCGGCGCCGGCGAGGCGGAATTCGCCAAGAAGCTGAACCTTCCCCTGGAGCAGGGGCAAAAGATCGAGAAGCGCTACCGCGCCAACGAGAAGAACCTGCTGAAGATCGAGCAGGAGTCCGGCTTCAAGGCGAGCGAACTCGCCAGCGCGCTGCTCGCCATCGAGGAGGGGGAGCGCAAGGCGAAGCTGGCCAAGAGCGAGCTGGTGGAGGCCAACCTGCGCCTGGTGGTTTCCATCGCCAAGAAATACACCAACCGCGGCCTGCAGTTCCTGGACCTGATCCAGGAAGGGAACATCGGCCTGATGAAGGCGGTGGACAAGTTCGAATACCAGCGCGGCTACAAGTTCTCCACCTACGCCACCTGGTGGATCCGTCAGGCGATCACCCGCGCCATCGCAGACCAGGCGCGCACCATCAGGATCCCGGTGCACATGATCGAGACCATCAACAAGCTGATCAGGACCAGCAGGCAGCTGGTGCAGGAGATCGGCCGCGAGCCCTCGCCCGAGGAGATCGCCGAGCGCATGGCGCTGCCGCTGGACAAGGTGAGGAAGGTGCTGAAGATCGCCAAGGAGCCGATCTCCCTGGAGACGCCGATCGGCGAGGAAGAGGATTCCCACCTGGGCGACTTCATCGAGGACAAGGGAGTGGTTTCCCCGCTGGAGGCCGTGATCAAGGCGAACCTCTCCGAGCAGACCTCGCGGGTGCTCTCCACCCTGACCCCGCGCGAGGAGAAGGTGCTGAGGATGCGTTTCGGCATCGGCGAGAAGAGCGACCACACCCTGGAAGAGGTGGGCCAGGACTTCGAAGTGACCCGGGAGAGGATCAGGCAGATAGAGGCGAAGGCGCTCAGGAAACTGCGCCACCCGAGCCGGGCGAAGAAGCTGAAGAGCTTCGTGGAGTAGCCAGCAGGCCGCACCGGAACATCGGCGCGGCCTTCTTTTTTTAACCATCGGCCGAAAACTATCAAAGCCGAAAAGCAGAGGTGAGCGGGATGCAAAAGAAAGCGGTAGTGCTGTACAGCGGCGGACTCGATTCCACCACCTGCCTGGCCATCGCCAGGGACGAGGGGTACGCACCCTACGCCATGAGCTTCAGCTACGGCCAGCGGCACCGGCAGGAACTGGAAGTCGCCAGGCGCAACGCGCGCCCCATGGGCGCGCTGGATCACCTGGTGGTCGAGTTCGACCTGAGAACGATGGGGGGGAGCGCGCTCACCTCGGAGATCGAGGTCCCCAAGGGGGGGGTGGAGGAGGACCAGATCCCGGTCACCTACGTGCCGGCCCGCAACACGATCTTTCTCTCCTTCGCCCTGGGGTGGGCCGAGACGCTGGGAGCCTTCGACATCTTCATTGGGGTGAACGCCCTGGACTACTCGGGCTACCCCGACTGTCGTCCGGAGTTCATCGCCGCCTTCGAGACCATGGCGAACCTGGCGACCAAGGCGGGGGTGGAAGGGGAGGGATGTCTGAAGATACGCACCCCCCTGATCAGCCTCAGCAAGGCGGAGATCATCAGGAAGGGGCTGTCGCTGGGGGTCGATTACGGGCTCACCCACTCCTGCTACGATCCCGCCGAGGACGGCGCCGCCTGCGGCCTTTGCGACTCCTGCCGACTGCGTCTGAAGGGGTTCGCCGAAGTGGGGCTCGCCGACCCGATCCGTTACCGGCAAGGGTGATCAAAAAGCCCCCTCTCCCTTGATGGGAGAGTGCTCGTCCGCCAAAGCCTTGGCGAAGGAGGATCGGGGAGAGGGTGAAAGGCTCGCGAGCACGATAAACCTAAAGGGAAGCGAACTCCGCATGACAAAAGACAAGAAAAACCAACTCCCCGCGGCAGCCCCCGGCGCCGGCAGCGGCTCCCCCCGCCTCTCCGACGTGCAGCTCAGCCGCGACACCCGCAACATCCCGATCGGCAAGGTCGGCGTCAAGGACATCTCCTACCCGATCGTGGTGATGGACAAGAACCGCTCCTTCCAGAGCACGGTGGCGCGCATCAACATGTACGTGGACTTGCCGCACCACTTCAAGGGGACCCACATGAGCCGCTTCGTGGAGATCCTGAACAGCTATCGGGAGGAGATCGCCCTCGACAAGATGGAGACCATCCTGGCGACCATGAAGGAGAAGCTGGGCGCCTCCAGCGCGCACCTGGAGATGGAGTTTCCCTACTTCGTCGAGAAAAGCGCGCCGGTCTCCCGCGCCAAGAGCCTGATGGAATACACCTGCACCTTCAACGCCTCCCTCTCCGACCATTTCGACTTCGTTTTGGGCATCAAGGTTCCGGTTACCTCGCTTTGCCCCTGCAGCCGCGAACTGTCCAGCTACGGCGCGCACAACCAGCGCTCCATCATGACCGTGCAGATACGCTACAGCGAGTTCATCTGGATCGAGGACCTGATCGAGATCATCGAGGAGTGCGGGTCGTCGCCGGTCTACTCCCTCTTGAAGCGCGAGGACGAAAAGTTTGTCACCGAGCGGGCCTACGAGAACCCGCGCTTCGTGGAAGACATGGTGCGCGAGGCGACGGTGCGGCTGCTCGCCATGGACAACATCAGCTGGTTTTCGGTGGAGGCGGAGAACTTCGAATCCATTCACAAGCACTCCGCTTACGCCGCCATCGAGAGAAGCAAGCTGTAGCAAACGGACCGGCCGCGCCGCCGGCCGCGGCCTCGGCTGTGGATAAAGCTGTTGAAAAGCGGCAAAAGTGTGGATAAAGCTAGCTTTTAATTCTCATTTAATCGGTCTAAGGTATGATTTTTACATGAAACGCGCCCTCGCCATGTTTGCCAAGGCTCCGCTGCCGGGCCTCGTGAAAACCAGACTCACCCCTGCGCTGTCACCCGAACAAGGGGCCGATCTTTACCGCTGCATGCTTTTGGACACCATCGAGCGCACGCGCGCCCTGCCGATGGACCTCTTCGTATGCCACGACGGCGACGAGCTTTTTTTCCGCAACGCCATCCCCGATCTGCCGCTTCTCCCCCAGCAAGGCGCCTGTCTTGGCACGCGTCTGGAAAACGCCTTTGCCGAGCTTTACCGACAGGGATACCGGGCGCGGGCGGTGATCGGCACCGATGCGCCTGACCTGCCGCTGGCGTACGTCGAGGAGGCGTTTCGTCTCCTGGAAGAGGGGAGCGACGCGGTGTTCGGCCCGGCGGAGGATGGCGGCTACTATCTGGTCGCCCTGGGTTGCGAGCATGGCGAGCTTTTCAGGGACATCCCCTGGTCCGGCCCCCGTGTGCTGGAGAAGAGCCTGGAGCGGGCGGCTAAGGCGGGGCTTTGCGCTTCGCTGCTTCCCCCCTGGTACGACGTGGACAGTATCCAGGACCTGAGCCGGCCGGGCTTGAGCGACCCGCTGAACGGGGCGCCGCTCACCCGCGCCTTCATCGAAGCCCGAAAAGGTTGACAACACCGCCAGCCATGTTTTCATGTAGTGGCCCAAAACACTCAATAGCAAAGGAACCGTCAGCTCATGCCAGCGTCCCCCATCAAGATCCTCAACGAGGTGTTCGGCTTCAAGAGCTTTCGGCCGCCGCAGCAGGAGATCGTGGAAAAGGTGATCTCCGGCGGGGACGCCTTCGTGCTGATGCCGACCGGCGGCGGCAAGTCGATCTGCTTTCAACTTCCCGCGCTCTGCCTCCCCGGGACCGCCCTGGTGGTCTCGCCTCTCATCTCCCTCATGAAGGACCAGGTGGACGCCCTGCGCGAGAACGGCATCTCCGCCGCCTGCTACAATTCCTCGCTCGGAGAAGCGGAGGCGCGCCGGGTGCTGGCCGAACTGCACGCGGGGAGTCTCAAGCTCCTTTACGTCGCGCCGGAAAGGCTGTTGAGCGACGGCTTCCTGGAGCGGATCAAGTCCCTCCCCATCTCGCTCTTCGCCATCGACGAGGCGCATTGCGTATCGCAATGGGGCCACGACTTCCGGCCGGAGTATGCGCAACTGGGGATGTTGCGGGAACTATTCCCGCAGGTGCCGATGATCGCCCTGACCGCCACCGCCGACAGCCAGACCCGTGGCGACATCCTGACCCGCCTGGGGCTTGCCGACGCCACCTGCTATCTCGCCGGTTTCGACCGCCCCAACATACGTTATTCCGTGGTGGAGAAAAACAAGCCGTTCCAGCAACTGACCGGTTTTCTGGCCAACCGCGGGGAGGAGGCGGGCATCGTCTACGCCCTGTCCCGAAAAAGGGTGGAAGAGGTAGCCAACAAACTGGCGGCAGCCGGCGTCAAGGCGGCAGCCTACCATGCCGGACTCCCCGACAAGGAGCGCCACCGGGTGCAGGAGGACTTCCTGAAGGACGACCTGAAGGTGGTGGTGGCGACGGTCGCCTTCGGCATGGGCATAGACAAGTCCAACGTCCGCTTCGTGGTGCATTACGACATGCCCAAGAGCATAGAGAGCTATTACCAGGAAACCGGTCGCGCCGGGCGAGACGGACTCCCCGCGGACGCGCTGCTGCTGTTCGGCTACGGGGATATAGCCATCTCCCGGGGATTGATCGGCACCGGCGGCAACGCCGAACAAAACCGGATCGAGTTGCACAAGCTCAATTGCATGACCGGATTCGCCGAGGCTCAAACCTGCCGGCGCCGCGTGCTCTTGGGGTATTTCGGCGACCGGCTGGAGAAGGACTGCGGCAACTGCGACATCTGCGAGAGCCCGCCGGAGCGCTTCGACGCCACCGACCTGGCGCGCAAGGCCCTTTCCTGCGTCTACCGGGTAGGGCAGCGCTTCGGCATGGGGCACGTCATCGACGTGCTGCGCGGCTCCCAGAACCAGCGGATGCTGGAACTGAAGCACGACCAGCTCTCCACCTTCGGCATCGGCAAGGAGCTTTCGCAGGAGGGTTGGGGAAACCTGCTGCGCCAGCTGATCCATCTCGGCTATCTGGAGCAGGACCTGGCGAGTTTTTCCGTGCTGAAGCTGACCGAGCGGGCCCGGCCGCTGTTAAGGGGGGAAGAGCGGCTGGAGCTGGCCCGGCCGCGGGACAAGCGGGTGGTCGAGAAGAAGTCGGCGGCGGCCAAGAAGCCCACCTACGACGGCGGCCTGTTCCAGGAGCTGAGGGCTCTCAGGAAGAGCATCGCGGACGAGCAGCAGGTGCCGCCCTTCGTGGTGTTCGCCGACGCGACGCTGGCGGAAATGGCGGCGCAGATGCCCAAGGACAAGTGGGAGCTGTTGAAGATCACCGGGGTGGGGCAGCACAAGCTGGCCCGCTACGGAGACGCCTTTTTGAGGGTGATCAAGGCGCATCAGTAAACCAAAAAGCCTCCTTTCCCGAGCTACCGCATCACCTCCAGCGAGTAGCCGCTGTCGGCGAGATGACGGCTCACCTCCTGGATGTGCTCAGCCCCCCTGGTCTCCAATTCGACCAGCACCTCGGTCTTGCCTATGGGAAGCGACTTGGAACGCCGGTCATGGGTGATGATGGAGATGTTGGCCCTGGTTTCAGCGATCTCCGTGGCGAGCCTCGCCAGCGCCCCGGGGACGTCGTCCAATTCCACCTTCAGCTTCAAGTAGCGGCCGGCCGCCAGCAATCCCCTCTCCACCACCACGGCGATGGTCTTGACGTCGATGTTGCCGCCGGATAGTAGCGCCACCGTCTTTCCCGAAAGCCGCTTCACGCGGCCGTTCAAAAGCGCCGCCAGCCCGACGGCGCCGGCTCCCTCCACCATCAGCTTGTTTCTCTCCAAAAGCGAGACGATCGCCTGGGCGATCTCCTCCTCTTCGACCAGCACGACCTCGTCGACCAGGTCCCGCACTATGGGAAAGGTGCGGCTTCCCACCGTTTTCACGGCGATGCCGTCGGCCAGGCTCGCCCGGATCGGCACGGTCACCACCTTTCCCTTCTGCACCGACAGCTGCATGGAGGGCGCGGCGGCCGACTCGACCCCGATGATCCTCACCCGCGGGTGGGTCTCCTTGATGGCGCGGGCGATGCCGGCAATCAGCCCTCCGCCGCCGATCGGCACCAGGACGTTGGCGAGATCGGGAAGATCCTCCAGAAGTTCCAGGCCGATGGTCCCCTGTCCGGCCATCACCAGCGGATCGTCGAAGGGATGCACGAACAGGGCGCCGCCGGCCTTGGCCTGCAGCAGGGCCGCCGCGCAGGCTTCGTCGAAGTTCTTCCCTGCCAGCACCACCTCCGCCCCGTAGTCGCGGGTGGCGAAGACCTTTTGCGGCGGGGTGCTTTCCGGCATGTACACGGTGGCCTTCACGCCGAGCAGGTCGGCCGAGAAGGCGACTCCCTGGGCATGGTTGCCGGCCGAGGCGGTGATCACCCCGCCCGAGAGCGCCTCGCGCGGCTGGGAGGTCATGAAGTTGAGGGCGCCCCTGATCTTGAAGGCGCCCGTTCTCTGCAGGTTCTCGCATTTGAAGTAAAGGGGGAGGCCGAGCCGCTCGCTGAAGTGCTGGGCGTGGATCAGTTCCGTGCGACGCACCCTTTTCTTAAGCCTTTGGGCGGCGTCCAGGATCAGGTTGTAGTCGAGCATTATCTACCGTCCGGGAGGGTTAGTGTGTGTGGCCGTGGTGGTGACCGCCGCTGCAGCCGCCGTGGCCGTGCCCGTGCGCATGGGCGTGCGAGAGGGCGCGGGGGCGGTGGCGGAACTGCTTGGCGCCCGGCGCGTCGGTGCAGCGGGCGCTTTCCAATTGCAGCGTGGTGTGGGAGATATGGAAGCGCTCGAACAACTGCTCCTCGATCTTCCTCAGCATGCCGCCATGTTCGCCGCGAAAGGCGGGCGGGATCACGATGTGGCCGGAAAGCGCGATGATATGGGAGCAGATGGTCCAGATATTCAGGTGATGCACGTCTTCAACCCCGTCGATCTCGCGAATGGCGGCAGCCACCTGATCGACCTCGATCCCCCGCGGCACTCCCTCCAGGAGGATGTGCAGCGACTCGCGCACCACCCGCCAGGAGCCCCAGAAGATCACGAAGCCGATGCCGACCGAGATCAGGGCGTCCAGCAGATACCAGTTGGTGAAGTACATGACGATGCCGCCGACGATGACGCCGACCGAGGCGGCGGCATCTCCCACCATGTGCAAAAAGGCGCTGCGCACGTTCAAATCGTCGTGAGAATGGGAGTGCAGCGCGCCGGCCGCAATCAGGTTCATGGCCAGGCCGATCGCCGCGATCAGCATCATCGGCAGGCTCTTCACCTCTTCCGGGTGGACGACGCGCCCCAGCGCCTCGTAGCAGATGATGGCCGCGATCAAAAAGACGGTGCTGCCGTTCACGAAGGAGGCGAACACCTCCATTCTGTGCCAGCCGAAGGTGCGGGTGTCGCTCACCGGGCGGGAGGCGAGCTTGATCGCGCCCAGGGAGAGGAGCAGCGCGAACAGGTCGAGAAAGACGTGCGCGGCGTCCGAAAGGAGGGCCAGCGAGTTGGTCCAGATCCCGCCTGCCAGTTCGGCGATCAGGGTTGCCGCCGTCAAAAAAATGGCGTACTTGAAACGTCCGGCTATGCTCTTGTCCAACTGGTTTTCTGCATGCATGATGTACCCCGGCGGCAGGGGGACGAGCCCCCTGCCGGCTCACGGCTTGTTAAAAACTGACTGCCGCCTTAAGCGAATAGATCGGTCGCACCTCGTACTCCACCTCGGCCGTGATACCGAAAAAGGGAAGAGGCGATACCTTCAGACCGGCGAAGACGCGCGGTTGATAGATGGTTTCCGTTTTCAGCGGAGCGCCGGCCAAACTAGTCGAAGCGCTGAGATTTCCTTTTGCCTTGCTGTTGATCCAGAGGTAGCCTGCGCCGGCGTACGGCGTGAGGAACAGGAACCCCTTGCTGACGGAGGCGTCGATGCCGGCCGTTTGCAGGTCGAGATCGTTGACTCCGGTAAGCCTCGTGTAGGTAGCGCGGATGCCCAAGGCGGGCGTGGCCATGGTCCCTTCCAGTATCGCCTTGCTCAGCTCGGCGCCCAATAGTTTGACGTTGGAGCCCGGCACATAGGAGTACATGGCTCCGACGTCGATGCCGAAAGGGAGTCCCTTGCGAGCCCGAAGCTTGGGCAGGAAAAGGTAGGACGGGGCGTCGTTGCCGAAGGCGGCTTTCCAGTAGGGGCTGTCCGACTTGATGTTGGCCGCCGAAACCTCGACGCCGGCATCGAAGCCGGTTATGCCCAGCGGCGCGGCCGGAGCCGTGTTCTTAAAGGATATGGCCGCGCCCGCCTCTCTGCTGAGATCCCTGAACTGTCCTTGAACAAGTGTCGAGTTGCCGAAGCTGATGTCTTTCGCCATTGCTTGAGTCCCCATGACCAGGGTGAGAGATAAGGCAAGCAGTAGAATTTTTTTCACGTTTCCTCCGTTAAAGTAAATTGCAAATAATGCTGATCTTAACAGACGTTGCCTATTTCGGTCAATAACTTAGCGGTTTGCCCATCGCTGACGCATGATAGCGCTAGCCAAGGTCCGCACGCTCCAGCCTATGGGTTGTTGCGCTCTAGGTTGATGACAGTTTCGCCAACACCCGAGACTTAACGCTTCATGAAGCCCTTTGCCACCTATCCCGCGGCATTTT
>CAIYDQ010000294.1 GCA_903925075.1 uncultured Geobacter sp. | reverse complement strand
TGGTTAGCTGGTTCAAGCAAAAAGCGAACCTTACAAAAAACACGGCTTAAGCTGAGAGAATCTTTACGAAACTCGTTTTTAATATCAACGCCCTTTCGGGAGGTTATAGCTTCAACGGGAATTGCTGTGAGATATTCCTTTTACAAGGCAAGGGCAAATAAAAATCAGCCCTTCAGCCCTTCAGCCCTTCAGCCCTTCAAACCTTCGCCTTTAGCCCTTCGCCTTTAGCCCTTCGCCCTTAGCCCTCATCCAACACCTCCCGCACCTTGCTCGCCAGCCCCGGCAGCGAGAACGGCTTCTGAATGAAATTGACTCCGTCGTCGAGCACCCCGTGCCGGGCAATGGCGTCGGCCGTATAGCCCGACATGAAAAGACACTTCAGCTGCGGATGGAGCGCGCGCAGGGTGTCGGCCAACTCCTTGCCGTTCATCTCGGGCATGATCACGTCGGTCACCAGCAGATGGATCTCGCCGGCCCGCTCACGGCCGACGCGCAGCGCTTCAGCCGGCGAATTGACCGGCACCACGTTGTACCCCTGCCTGCCGAGAATCATCGCCACCATTTTCAGGATCGCCGACTCGTCTTCCACCAGCAGGATGGTCTCGCTGCCGACCGAGGAAGCCTGCACGGCGCCTTCCGGCGGCACGTTTCCGCCGCCCGTGTGCCGAGGCAGATAGATGCTGAAGGTGGTGCCCATGCCCGGTTCGCTGTAGACGTCGATGTGGCCATGGTTCTGTTTGACGATGCCGAACACCGTGGACAGCCCGAGCCCCGTCCCCTTCCCCATCTCCTTCGTGGTAAAGAAGGGCTCGTAGATGTGGGCGAGCGTCTCGGAGTCCATGCCGCAGCCGTTGTCGCTGACGGCAAGGCGCACGTACTGTCCCGGCAACAGGTCCGCGCGCTGTCCGCAATAGCCTTCGTCGATGCTGCGGTTGTCGGTCTCGATGGTAATGGTGCCGACGCCGGTGATGGAATCGCGCGAGTTGACGCAAAGATTGGCCAGGATCTGGTCGATCTGCGACGGATCCATACTGATCGGCCACAGATTCGCCCCCGGCTGCCAGTTGAGCCTGATCTCCTCGCCGATCAGCCGCTCCAGCATTTTCAGCATGCTCGCCAGGGTCTGGTTCAGGTCCAGCACCTTCGGGGCAATGGTCTGCTTGCGGGCAAAGGCCAGCAGTTGCCGGGTGAGATCCGCGGAGCGCTCGGCCGCTTTGCTGATTTCTTCGAGGTGGCTGTGCAGCGGGTGATTCGGCTCCAGTTGCATGAGGACCATGGAGGCATGGCCGAGAATGACGCTCAACATGTTGTTGAAGTCGTGCGCCACGCCGCCTGCCAGACTCCCCACCGATTCCAGTTTCTGGGCCTGCTGGAGTTGGCTTTCAAGCTTGAGCCTCTCCATTTCCGCGATCTTGCGGGCGGTGATGTCCTTGGCCGTGCTGGCGAAGCCGAGGAGCTCGCCCCCGGCGCCGCGTTCGGGGCGGATCGACCACGCCATGTAATGCTCGCGGCCGTCGATCGCCACCTGCCGGTTTTCATGGACGAAGATCTCCTCGTCGCAGGTCAACCACCGCTGAAAGCGGCCGTGCGTGGCCTCCCGATCTTCTTGGTGGATGAAGTCGAAGGCCTGGCGTCCGATGCACTCCTGCGGCGCCAGGCCGAAGATCTCCAGCGCGGCGTGGTTCACGAACAGTATCCGCCCTTCCCTGTCGACCCTGGTGAACAGATCGGGAGAGCCTTCCACCAGATCGTAATACTGCTTGCGGCTCTCCCGCAGTTCCTGTTCCGCCTTCTTGCGCTCGGTCACCACGTTGAAAGCCATCACGAAATGTTCCGCTTTGGTGCTGTACGCCGAAATCGAGAACCACATCTGCAAGGCTTCCACCAGGATCTCGAAACGCTCCGGCTGGCCGCTTCGCGCCACGCGCCCCAAAATCTCGAAAAACCGCGGGTCGCTCTCCCCGATGCCCGGTATCAACTCGCCGATCCGCCTGCCGGCCGCGTCCTGCAAACCGGTCAGCGTCTGGAAGGAACGATTCACGGCAAGGCAGACGAAGTCCTTGGGGATGTCGTCGACGAACAGCATCCGGCAATAGGCGATGCCATTGAGCGTATTCTCAAACAGGGAGCGGTAAATCTCCTCGCTCTGGCGCAGCGCCTCTTCCGCCTGCCACCTCACCAGGGTAAGGGCCAGCTTGTCGGCTATTTCTTCCAGCAGACGGATCAGATCCGGGGAGAACCGGTCCGGGCGCCGGTCGTTGCACTGCAAGAGCCCGATTATCTGCTCCCCTGCCCGAAGCGGCACCAGCGCCAGCGACTCATAGCCGTCGACGCTGCAGCGGTGGCTCCGGCGCTCCGGCCAATCGGCCTTCTCGCCGGCGGCGACCAGGGAGCTCATGTTGTTGGACCAGAAAGTCCCCAAGGGGGTGAAGAAAGGCTTGCCCGGATCGAAGCTACCACGCAGGATCTGGCCGCACAGGCAGTCGGCTAGCGGCTGGCCGTCCCGGTCCCGTCTCGACTCGCCGTCCGGGCCGCCGGCGCAAAGCCGGTCCGCTGTCTGCAGGAAGACGGCGGGGAAACCGCTGCTCTGGTAATAGGGATAGTCGTCTCCTAAGCGCAGGCGGACGCCGACGGCCTCGCACCCGGACAGGCTCTGCAGGGAAGCCGTCAACGACGACAGCCGCTCGCTCAAGTTGCTGTCGGTACCCGCCAACTGCAACAACTCCCCTTCCGCCCTCTGGGCGATCTCCTTCAACTTACGGGCGCTGATGTCGTGGAAAAACGCCAGTATCTGGCCTTCCTTGGAGGGGCGATGCTGGGCGCTGACCTCGACGTAATAAATGCTGCCGTCCTTTCTGCGGTGGCGCGACTCGAAGCGGTCTTCCCCCTGCGCCACGATCCTTTGGATATGGGCCGCCGTCTCGGCGGCGCTTTCGCTCGCCTCCAGGTCCGAAACGCTCATGGACAAAAGCTCCGACTCGCTGTAGCCGCTCATCCGGCAATAGGCCTCGTTCACTTTCAGCAGGCGCCCCGCCCCGTCCGCCAGCCAGACGCCGTCCATGGCGGTGCGCAGGATCGAGCGGTAGTGCTCCTCGCTCTCTTGCAGCTCTTTCAGCGCCCGGCGCAGATCGTCGCTGACCTCGTCGATGTTGCCGCCGGTCGAATTGGCCACGCGATTGACCACCAAGGCCGTGGCCACGCCGAGCACGGTTACCAGGAAGGCGGTCAAAAGGGCCTGGTTCACCGGGGCATACGTCGACAGGAGGCGGGATATCAGGCTTTGGGCGACGACTGCCGACAGCATCAGCGGCAGAAACGACCGCGACAAGAGCGCCGAGGTCGAGTCGCCGGTCAAAAGGGAGCCCGGCAAACACTCCGGCCCCGCCGATGCGGCCAGCGCCACCCCCAAAAACAGGAAGGCGAGCGCCGTGGTGGCCGCCATCGGCACCGTGCCGCCGCCGTACATGAGAGGGGTGCCGTACAGGTAGGCAAGCAGCACCGTGGTGCCGACCATGGCCGTCGCGGCTCCCAGCCCCGACGCCCAGTTGCCGAGACGCCGGCTGAGGGGGGAGGTCCGTCCGGCACGCAGCAGCAGCAAGCAGCCGAGCCCCGCCAGACAAAAGGCGAAGGCCGTGGCAGGCGACATCACCCCGACCGGGATGTCGCCGATCCTGTCGGTCGCTGGCCACAAGGCGTCGTCGAAGTTCAGATCGCGGCCGACGAAGAGCTCCGCAAACTCAAGCAGGCAATAGACGGCAACCAGCAGCACCGTGGCGGCAGCGGCTGTCAGCCTGAAACCGGTCAGCGGCTTGGCCGCCCGGCAGAGAAGAGCGGCTGCTAAAACAAGGAAGCAGACCGCCGTGGTAGGCGCCATGGGAACATACTCCGCCCGTATGCTGCCAAACAGGCGCAGTCCCGGGAAAGCGCCGAGCAAACCGGCGACGGCGACGGCGGCAACTCCCCATGCGGCCCGGATGACGATCTTGCCGAACCTCCGGTCCGTGCGCTGCCGGACTTCGTCCGAGGGCATCTTTTCAATGGCGGTCATCTGAACCTCTTTTACGGCGCCGGTCTCGCTTGCCGGCCGTTCGGGGAACCGGGTGCTCCCCCCTTGCTACTATACGTATCGGGCTGGAAGCGGGCAACTTTAACAGCGAACGCTAATCTTGGCACGCTTGGCAATCCTCAAAAATTACAATTAACCAACCGTTTGATTTTTCGGTGTACAAACGTAGCGAAATGATCTTACTATTGATCCCGATCGGGCAAACCAGCCGGTATTAAGACGAATTTCGTCCGAGATCCTGCCTAATCCGCCGCGGCCAACTCCTGTTGAATATCGTGGTCGCGCCGGCGCCAACTACCTACCTGCCTCCAAGGAGCATGCGATCGCCAATCTCGACGATAATCCTGACAACACCGCCAACTCCGGGCTCACCCTGCTGCTGGTCGAGGACGACCCCTTTTGCCGCGATGTGGCGCTCGTCTTTCTGGAAGAGCTTTTCCTGCGGGTGCTGGTCGCTTCTGACGGCGTCCAGGGGTTGCAGCTTTTCCGGGAGCACGCCCCCGATATCGTGCTGAGCGACCATATCATGCCCGGCCTCTCCGGGGTGGAGATGGCCCGCGAGATCCGCCGCTTCGACCAGCACACCTCGATCATCCTGATGACCGCCTCCATCGACCACGAGACGCTGATCGAGGCGATCAATCTCGGAGTCAACCGGTTCATCCCCAAGCCGCTGGACCCGACGGTGCTGGAGCGCATTTTCGCCGAGTTGATCCGGGAACTGGTCGACCGGCGGGAGCTGGGGAAATGCCGGTTGCAGGAATTGGAGCTGTTGCGCGACCGGGACCGCTACCATTCCATCCAGCAGGAAACCGCCCGGCGCAAGGAACGCCACGTGGTGCGCCACGACCTGCGCGACAAGCTGGTGGCCGGCGGGAAAGGGAGCCTTTGGGGAATAAAGGTGACGCACGCGCCGCGCGACATCATGTGCGGCGACGGCTACACCATACGCACCCTGTTCGACGGGCGACAATTGATCTTCCTGGTCGACGCCATGGGCTCCGGGCTATCGGCGTCGCTAAGCGCGCTCCTTGCCACCTCGTTTTGCAACTACCAGGTGGATCACCTGCACCAGTGGCACACCTTCAACCTGCAACTTTTCCTGATGCGCTTCCAGGAGTATCTGGGCGGCATCCTGCTCGACGAAGAGGCCCTTAGCTGCGGCTTTTTGCTGGTCGATCTGGCGGGCGGAGAGCTGGAAATGGCGATGTTCGGCCTTCCCCCCATGCTGGTGCGCGGCTTGGATGGCTCGGTGCGGCGCATTCCCGGCGCCAACCCGCCGCTTTGCATCCACAGCGCCGCCATCGACTTCGCCGCGCTTTCGCTTGCCGAGGTCGCCGACCTGATGATCATGACCGACGGCGTCACCGACGCCTCCCTGCATGGCGGCGGCACCTATCGCGAGCGGCTCGATCGGGACTTCTCGGACTCTCCCACCCTGGAGTCCCTGCTGCGCCTGTTCGCCCTGCACACCGAGAGCGAAGAGCGCGACGACCGCACCTTGCTGCAGTTGCAACGACTCGACCTCCCCGCGGCCTGGAGCTGGCGCAGCGCGGACCAGGCGCGGACGGGGCAGCCGGCCGCGACGGCGGAAAAGCTCGTCCAGGATCTGAGCGGCCGGATCTCCCTGTCAAGCCGGGAGCGAAGCGACCTGGAAACCGCAGTGGGGCTGGCGCTGGCCGGCGCCCTGGCCTGCCCCCCCGCAGCAGCCGAGCGCGAGGCCGAAGGCTTCCTGCCGCAAGCCCTGCAAAATACGCCTCGCCAGGGGCCGCCCCCCTCGCCGTCCGCGGCCGGCAGCGCCTGCTCCGCTTCGCTCTGGCTGGGAGCGGGCCGTCCGCTGCTGACGGTGGAAATCGTCGACAACGGCCCCGACGCCGCGGTTTCCTGGCGAAAGCCCGCCGAGGACCGCTCCCTGGAGCGGATCGCCCCTCTGTGCGACGCCGTTTTCGTTGGGGGCGAAGGGCGCCGCCTGCTATTGTTAAAAACCATCGAAGGAGGAGCAGTCAGTGCACATTGAAGGCAAAGGCAGCAATCAAGTGATGATCACGGGTAACGTGAAATCCGTCGACGACAGCATCAAGATCAAAGAAACGATCAATGGAGTGCTTGCCCGCGGCAACCGCAGCGTGGATCTGCACCTGGTCGATTCCCTCTCCTTGACCTCCACCACCATCGGCTATCTCATGAAGCTGGTGAATCAGGACCAGGTGAAATTGTCCGTCACCGTCGGAGACAGCAGGTTGTACACCTTGCTGGAGGATTTGGCCTTGTTGCAGAAGTTCAACGTGCGGCTCTTGGAGCCGTAGTAGCGACAGACCTGATCGGGGAGGAGCAGATGCCAAAATGGCGGGTCCTGGTAGTCGATGACGAGCCCAAGATACTTTCGCTCGTCGAAAAAATTCTGAGCAGCGAGCAGTGCGTGGTGGAAACCGCAGCCGATGCCCTCCTCGCCTGGGAAAAGCTGGACAATCCCGAGAACAGCTACAGCTACATGATCCTCGACCACCAGTTGCCGGGCATGGACGGCCTGGAGCTGCTGCACCAGATCAAAGCCGACAGCCGCTTGCGGATGATGCCGGTGATCATGCAATCGGGGGCCGCCTCGCCCGAGCAGATCGCCGAGGGGATCGAAGCCGGCGCCTTTTACTATCTGACCAAGCCTTGGGTGGCGACCGCGCTCTTGTGCATCGTGCGCTCGGTGCTGCGCGACCTGGAACTTCGCGCCGAGGCGCCCGAAGAGCCGGCGTCCCAGGTCGACGCGCTGCGGCACCTCACCTCGGCGGAGCTGACATTCTCCACCGTGGAAGACGTGATCAAGGTGGCCGGCATCCTCGCCCTGCTCTGCCCCGACCCGGACCGGGCCTCAATCGGCCTGACCGAGCTGCTGCTGAACGCGGTCGAGCACGGCAATCTCGGCATCAGCTATCACGAGAAAAAAGAGCTCATGTGCCAGGACGCCTGGGAAGCCGAAGTCAAACGGCGCCTGGCGCGGCCGGAGTACCTGGAGCGGATCGCCACGGTCTCCTTCCGGCGCACCCCGCGCTCCCTGGAATTTCGCATCACCGATCAGGGCGACGGTTTCGATTGGGAGAAATACCTGGAGATCGATCCGGAGCGCTCGGGGGATCCCAACGGCCGGGGGATCGCCATGTCGCGTCGCTATACCTTCAGCGGCGTCGAATTTCAGGGAACCGGCAACGTAGTCGTGGCGACCATCGACCTCTAGCCGGAAGGCCGCCCCGACACCCGGGGAGCCCGGCCATCATTGCCACTACACCACAGCAGGAAAAGGGAGGTTTTATGCGGTATCTCAAGATTTTTGGCGCAGCGATGTTTCTGGTCGCCATAGCGGCGTTCTCGGCCCAGGCCGCCCCGAGCAAGGACGACGCCGTCAAGCTGGTGCAGACCGCGGTGGCCTATTACAAGGCCAACGGCCTGGAGAAGACGCTTGACGAGATTCCCAACCCGAAAGGGCAGTTCAACAAAGGCGAGCTGTACGTGTTCGCCTACGACTTGAACGCCACCATGGTGGCCCACCCCAACGCCAAGCTGGTCGGCCAGAACATGCTGGACCTCCCCGACAACACCGGCAAAAAGTACCGCAAGGAAATCGCCGAGAAGGCCGCCAAAGACGGCAAGGGATGGACCGACTACAAGTATCAGAATCCCAAGACCAAGGAGATCGAGGACAAGACCACCTACTTCGAAAAAGTGGACGACATCATCATCTGTTGCGGCATCTATAAATAAAAGCCGTTCTACGTTCTACGTTCTTAAAAGCCGTTCAACATTTCAACGGTCGAGATTTTAATGTTTAAGGACGTTGAACGTCGAACGTAGAACGTAGAACGTCTATAAGTAGCGACCGCGGCAACTTGCCGCCTTTCCGGAGCGCTTCATGAAAATACGCAGCAAACTGTTCTGCAGCGCCTTCATCGCCGTGGTCGGCATCTCGGCTTTGGCAGCTTTCTCCCTGTACATCATCTTCTCCATAAAGGGGAGCATCTCCACTCTCACCCAGCGATCGACCCCGCTGCAGGTGAAGACCTTCGAGATGCAGCGCTCGATAGAGACGCTTTCCGGCCAGCTGCTGCAAATGACCACGGCCCAAAACGGCGGCGAGGTCGACAAGTTGACCGGCAACCTCGCCAAGGAGATGGACACCGTGAAGCGGCTCTCCGCCGAACTGACGGCGCTGGGCGAGCAAAACGCCATCGACATGCAGATTTTCGCCACGCTGCAGGACACGGTGAAGGGGTCGGTGGGCAAACGGCTCGCCTCGGCCGAGGTGTTCAGGAAAGAGACGGCGTCGCTGGACGCCTCCGTCGCCAGCCTGGACAAGACGCTGCAGTCGGTGCGCAGGGACATCGACGGCCTGAACGCCGGCGTCGCCCAGAAAGTCTCCGCCACGGTTAAAAACTCCTCGACGCTGTTCAAGGGGTCCGCCGTCGTCAACGAGGCGCAGATCATGCTGCGCGAGATGCTGGTCGCCGCCAACGACCTGGACCTGGCCAAGAGCCGGACCGAGATCATCGCCCTGAAAAGCAAGGTGAAGCGCCTGAACGAATCCATCCAGTCCGCCCCGCTGGACGACGCCACCATCAAGACCGCGGTGCACGCCGTCTACGAGCAGTTCGCCAAGGACGGGGGACTGATCGCCCTGAAGACCAAGCTCCTGGCCGGCGACTCGGCCTCGGCCGCCGACTTCGGAGCGGCAAAGCGCGCCACGGTCAACATGGTGAACGACATCGGGCTGAGGATGAGCACCGTGGTGGACGGCATGGCGAAAAAGGTCGAATACGGCCAGGCCGAGGTCGAGTCCGCCCTGAAGCAGCGGCAGGCGATCAACGCCCTGATCTCCGCGGCCGGCCGGCTGGAGGTGGATTCCAAGACGCTGGAGGCCCAGTCGCGGATGGTGCTGCTCTCCGACACCAAGGAGAAGTACGACCAGGCCGCGGCCGCCGTGGAACGGCTGAAGAGCGTGCTCAACAAGGACGTGCTCGACGTCGACAAGTCGATCCGCCAGATAACCCGCCGCCCCTTCGCCGCCGCCGGCGTCGTCCGGACGGTGATCGGCTCGGTGGACGCCATCGTGGCCGCACAGCGCGGCGTGATCTCCGCCAACGCCGAGGTTTCCGAGGCGATGCGCCGGGTGAAGGAGGCGGCCCTCTCCGCTGAGAAGGGGGGCAACGAGCGGGTGAAGTCCGTGGAAAGCAAGCAGTTCGAGGTGGTCAGCGCGGTGAACGCCAAGGTGTCCAGCTCCACCTTTCTGATCCTCGCCATCTCGGCGGTGGTGACGGTGCTGGTGCTCGCGGTCGGCTTGGCCATAGCCGGCAGCATCAACAAATCGCTCAAGGAGATCACCGGCCGGGTCCACGACCTGTCCGAGGGTGACGGAGACCTGAAAAAGCGCATCGGCATGCGCGCCAAGGACGAGATCGGCGAGGTGGCGGGCTACATCGACCAGTTCATCGGCAAGGTCCAGGTCAGCATCTCCCAGTCCGTGGCCAGCGCCCAGGAAAGCGCCGTCGCCAGCCAGGAACTGTCGCATATCGCCGCCAACCTTTTGGGGACCGTGCAGCGGCAGTCGGCCATGATCGCCGAAGGGGACGAACTCACCCACGACGTGGCGGCCAATTTCGACGTCACCGAGGAAATGGCGGTTTCCACCACGGAAACCATCGAGGCCACCCGCAAGACGCTGGCGAAGTTCGTCGAGGATCTGAAGCAGGCCGGCGAGGTGATAACCGGCGAGTCCAAGAGCCAGGCCGTGATGGCCGAGCAGGCGCAGGAGCTGGCAGCCAGGGCGGGAGACATCCGTCAGGTGCTGGAGATCATCGCCGACATCGCCGACCAGACCAACCTTTTGGCGTTGAACGCCTCCATAGAGGCGGCCAGGGCGGGAGAGGCCGGGCGCGGTTTTGCGGTGGTGGCCGACGAAGTGAGGGCCCTGGCCGCCAAGACCCAAAGCTCTCTGGAGCAGATCAACGGCAGCATCAAGGCGGTGGTGAGCGGCGTGGAAAGGTCGTGCGCCGGAAACGAGCAGGGAGCCGCCAGGATGCGGGAGATCGCCGCCTCGACCGGCAGCCTGATCGCCGACGTCGGGGGGACCAGCGACCGGCTGAAAGAGTCGGTGGACATCTCGTCCAACCTGGCCAGGAAGAGCACCTACATCGCCACCCGCACCAAGCAGGTGATCGAGATCATGAACCAGATCATCGCGCTTTCCGAGCAGAACCGGGTGGTGGCCGTCGAGGTAGACGGCGTCTCCGCCAACCTGGCCGAAAAGTCGGAAGGGCTGAGGCAGGCGCTGAACCGCTTCAAGATCTAGCCCGCCACGGATCGGGCCGGCTTTAACGGCTCGATCTCTCTTTCCGAGATCTTTATTTCCCTTGGCTTAGCCAAGGCAGCCGAGGTCATCATCCTCCTCCGAGCATGGCCAGGATGGCAACCTCATCCCCGCTTTTCACCGGGAATTCGTGCTCATTGGCAAGCACTGCCGTGCCGTTGACCACGACGTTCAAGGTTCCATCCTCCAGTTGGGTGAGCGCGTGCGGGAGTCTCCGCTTAAGCGCCTCGCGCAATTCGGCCACGTTGGCAACCGGCAGGTCGACGATGACTGCCCCTTCTGAAGCCCCCGGAAAACTACCGCAGGGGAACTTCACCTCGACGGCGAAGCCGGTGGTCGCCAGGGCCAGCTGCCGGTGCCAAGCGAGCGCCGGCACGCCGCAGGAATTCAACCCGGTGATCGCGTAAAAACGCGCCTTGAGCGCCTCGAATTGCCCCCGGTCGATCTTCTCCCCGGCAAAGGGACCGAAGCTGATCGCCTCTTTGAACCACCTGTCCGGCAGGGTATCGTCTTTTTCCGTCAACCCCAAGCGGCTGTTGATGAGCCTTTCCAGGCCGATGACGTTGCGGCCGATTTCGTCCAGCCCCTCGGGGGTGAACGCTTCGCCGGTAAGCTCGCTCAACTGGTGGGCGAAATCGTCGTAATCGACGGTGGAGGGCGAATTGAACAGTTTGGTGGAAAAACGGCATAAACCGACCGAATCGCCGACGGCATAGGTGTTCTCGCAGCGCCTGACGGCGTATTCCTTCCCCTGATAGCTGGTGGGATCCGCCGCCACCGCCCCGCCGTAGAGCGCCTCCTTGATGGCCCCTTGGTTGATCTTGGCGTTTATCTCCAGCGTCGGGCGATTTCTGAGGTGGTCCATGCCGCGGGTCGACACGGCATGCCCCAGGGCGAATCCCTTGAGGATGCGCGAGTCATGGGGATCGGACTGGAACAGCCCCTTGACCGCCATGCGGTATTTGAGGGCTTCCTCGGGATACTTCCCCCGCTCCACCGCCCGGCTGGAATCGGCGATGACGTCGCCGAAGCCTTCCCGATTGGCGGTCATGAAGAGCAGGGCTTCCACGCTCCGATAGTTCCCCCAGCTGAGATCGAGCCCGCCGGTCTCCTTGTCGCCGATGATGCCGCGCTGGTAGAGCTCCATGGCCCAGGCAATGGCGCTTCCCAAGCTGGATGAATCCAGGCCGAGCTCGTTCAGGATGTTGTTCAGACGCAAGACATGCTCCGGCTCGCTGAGCCCGACCATGGGTCCCATCTTCACCATGGTGACGTACTCGGGACCGTCCCCCTTGTCGTAGCGATCAAAGCTGCCGTCGCCGTCCACGCCCCGGTAGCTCTTTTCCTTTTTGTGCTCGATCCCCGCCTGGGCCTGGTCGTAGCTGGCGTTGCCGGTCAGCCCGCTCAGAGCGTTGGCCCCCCATCCCCCCTTCCCCTGAGGGGTCAGGTCATTGAGCGGGCGGCAGCGAACCGGGCATTTCAGACAGCCGTCCATGCCGGTACGGTAGACGTCCAGGTTGTCCGCATCCAGGCTGTCGCTGCAACGGGTCTGCTGGTTGTTCATGACCGAGGTGGCGCCCAGGGTGCGGCCCGGCTTGAAAAGAAAAGGGGTGCCCACGGTCTTCAAGGCGTTCTTGATGACGCTGGTGGAGAGGATCTTCTGGGCGATGGACTTGTTGTACTCCTTGAAAGCATGAGAGGGGACGGCCTGGGCGCCTTTGCCCTGGATCAGCACCGCCTTCAGTTTCAAGGAACCCATCTTGGCTCCGGCGCCTCCCCGTGCGTAGATCGCCTTGACCCCGCCCATGATGCCCGCGCAAAGGACCAGGTTTTCCCCGGCGCGGGTGATGCGGGCCATGGCCATGTCCTTGCGCTCGCTGCAGGAGAAATCCCTTTCCACGGCTTGGGTCACCTCGCTATTGTCCATGCCCAGATAACCGGCGGCGTCATGGAAGGAAATCTCGGCCTCGGAAATCCTGAGCAGGGTCCATTGCGGGGACTCCCCGTACAGGACCAGGTGGTCGTAGCCGTGCTGTTTGAGAAAGGTGGGGAAGGCGTCGCCGCAGCTGGAGTCCAGGATGGCGTAGCTCTCCGGGGAGATGCTGCTCACATTGCCGCGGGTGGCCGTGGGAACGGTCCCCGTCAGGGCGCCGCTGCCGAAGATAAGAGGGATCTGCGGATCCAATGGAGCACTGCCGTCCAAGAGCAGGTTGTAGAGCAGGTACATGTTTGCCCCGCGGTTGGTGAGCACCGCATGGATGACCTCTTTGGGCAGGTAGCTGGAAACGAACTCTCGTTTTTCCAAGTCTACGAACAGCACCTTCCCTTGGGTGGGGTACTGGGGGCGATCATGCATGCGCGCAGTCAGGGTCTTCACCTTCGCTCTGATATCCACTAGTTCCTCCGTAATGCCCGAATCTTCGCCGTGCTGTGCTAACAGGCGGCAACCCGTTGCAATTTGGCTTCGATGTCGGCGCGCAGGGCCTTTTTGTCCGCTTTACCCGCGGCGGTGAGCGGGATCTGCTCCACCAGCTCGATGTGGGCGGGGAGCAGCGCCTTGCGGCACCCCAGGCGCAGCAGGTGATCGATCAGTTCCTGGTGGGAGACGCTGCGGCCGCTGGCCGGGGTCAGGTAGGCGCAGATCTTTTCCCCGAGCTCCGGGTCCGGCATGCCCACGACCGCCACGTACTCCACCGCCGGATGGGAGGAGATCAGGTCCTCCACGTCGCGGGCGGCGATGTTCTCGCCTCCGCGGATGATGATGTCCTTGATGCGGCCGGTGATGCGGATGCGCCGGTCGTGGCCGATGACGGCGAGGTCGCCGGTGCGGAAGAACCCGTCCGGCGTAAAGGCCGACTGGTTTGCCTGGGGGTTGCGGAAATAGCCGGTGAAGATGCCCGGTCCCTTGGCCGCCAGCTCTCCCTCCTTGCCGACGGGGGTGGGATTCCCGTCGCCGTCCAGGGTCCGGAACTCGTCGTAGGGGCAGACGGGATGTCCGATGGTTTCGCAGCGCACCTCCGGCGGATCGTCGCTGCGGGTTTGGGAACAGGCGCCCTCGACCATGCCGAAGGCGTTGTAGTAGCGGCAGGCGAGCCGCTCCTCGGCCTTGCGCACCAGTTCCGGAGGGCTGTTGGAGGCCGCTCCGTAGACCTTGGCGAGCGAGGAAAGGTCGTACTCGGCCAGTCCCTCGAAGCTGACCAGCCGGCTGATCAGGGTGGGCACGAAGCCGGCGCAGGTGACCTTCTCGTCCTGGATGGCCCGGCAGAAGTCGGCGGGGAAGCTGGAATCCACTATGACCGCGGTCCCGCCCTGGAAAACCATGGCGCTGAGGCAGGCCAAAAGGGCCAGGTTGTGGCCGACGGTGGTCGCCACCAGGCAGGTGTCGGTTACGTTCAGGTCCCAGGCGCGGGACTTGTACTCGATGTTGCAGATGTAGTCGTCGTGGGTTCGGGGCGCGCACTTGGGAAGCCCGGTGGTTCCACCGGTGGGGAGGAGCTGGCACACCGCGCCGGGATCCGGCCGGACCTGCTCCAGCATCCCGCACACCTCCGCGTCCGGCGCGCTGCGGACCAGCAGCGCCGCGAGGTCGAGCCCCGAGCTCTTTGGTTCCCCTCCCACGAAAACCACCTTTTTGAGGCTGGGCGTATCCTTGCGGATCTCCTGCACCACCGTCCCGTAATCGGCTATTTTCCGGTAACTGCCGGGCAGAATCCAGCCGGCCGGCTCGGTGAGATGGGCCAGGTGGGCAATTTCGCGCTCGGTGTGGTCGACGGCGAGCAGTATCGGGATGAGCCCGGCTTTTTGCAGCGCGAAGTAGGCGATCGGAAACTCGGCGCAGTTGGGTAGTTGCAGCAGCACCCGATCCTTCGGCTGGAAGCCCTCGGCCAAAAGATTGAAGGCCAGCGTGTCGACGGCCCGCCGAAATTCGGCAAAAGTGTAGCGCGCCCCGTCGCCGACGATCGCCGTCTTTTGGGGGTAAAGATCGCAGCTCTTGTCGAACATGTCCCCCATGGTCATGCCGAGCCACCAGCGGCGCTTCCGGTAATGGGCCGCCGCCTCGGGATGATAGGGTTTGAATCCTGCTAGACTCATGTTGGTGTTCCTCCTCTCGTTGCTGTGTGGACGCGCTGGTCGCACCCGGCCAAGGTGGCGTTCCGGTTCTCACCAACGGTCGCCGTCCCTGGTTTTTCGACCGCTCGCACCGCTTACCGCTCCTGCGATGCATAATAGATATAACGTTGTTAGTTTTCCAAGTCGATACAAGATTTCTTTGACTGGCCATAACTATAATGGTATACCTGCTGCCATGGAACTTAGGCATATCAGATACTTCGTTTTGACGGCGGAAGAGCTCAACCTGACCAGGGCTGCGAACCGACTGAACATCACCCAGCCTGCGATCAGCCGCATCATCCGCGAAGTTGAAACAGAGGTTCAGACCAAGCTCTTTACCCGTCATTGGGACGGGCTGCAACTCACTCCGGCCGGCGCGGTGCTTCTGCGCCATTGCCGCAGGATCCTGAACGAGTACCAAAGCGCGATGGATTCGGTACGGCGCGCGGCCGGGCCGACGGTACTCAACATCGGTTTCTTCGCCCCCTCCCTCACTTCCTTTCTGGGCAATTTCCTTTCCAAACTTTCCGAAGCGCACCCCGAATACGAAGTTCGGGTGCATGACCTGAGTCCGGCCGATCAGGTGGATGCGCTCCGCACCCGTGAGATCGACGTCGCCTTCTTCGGCAACCAGCGCCTGCCGATCGACGACGAGTTCAAGACCGTTCCCATACAAAAGTTCAAGTTCGAAGCGGTGCTGCCGGGAAAACATCGGCTTGCCCAACGGGATGCGTTGGACCTGAAGGAGTTGGCGGACGAGGATTTCGTCGGCTATGGCGAGAGGAAATTCCCGGGTAGAAACGCGAAGATCGCCGAAATTTGCCAAACGGCAGGTTTCGTTCCTCAATTCAGCTACGTAGCCAGCTCCATCATGGAAATCCTCGGCATGATCGCTTTAGGAAAGGGCGTTTCCCTGCTGCCGAGCGACGTTGCCAACCTGCCCCATCCCAGCATCGTTTTTGTCCCTTTAAACGACCGGATCGAGCCGTTTTTCATCATCGCCACCTGGCTGCCGGCCAACAAGAACCCGGCACTGCTCTACTTGCTGGAGTACTTCAAGGACGCGCCCTCCTGAGCAGGGTCCGGATTGTGCGGATCGCGTTTCGAAGCATGGCGCCCTGCTGGCCCAGCCAAGCGACGCGATGATGGGCACGAATTTAGCTACGTAACCTGATGGGAGATCGTTTGGCAGGTGACACCGCTGAAGGACGCGCTGCTCCTGATGGGGGAAGGCGGAACGGGGAAAGAACTGAATCGCAAAGCGAGCAAAGGGTGGTGGCGGTCGAACCGCCAATCCGCTATTTTGCAGATTTTCGACCATAAAAGAAATCGCCGATGGTCGCAGCGGAGCACCGTTGTCACTCGCTTTGCATTGACAACACCGATTCTCGCTTGCCATTTTCCATCTCGCTGATTGTCGCTACGGTATGCCGGTCGCTTCAGCCAGCTGTACCTGCATTAAGCCCTCCCGGTACCGGTAACCTGATGACGAGCATGTCTCTCCGGCCGACTCGACGTCAGGTCTGTCACAGCCTCAGTCACAAAAAAACCCGCCATTACTAGCGGGTTTCTCAAGTGCAACTGTTGCGTGCAGAGTTTGGGTAAATGGCGGAAACAGATGAGAATACAATCTGACCTGCTGAAATACCGGGCTATTCAATCTCAACTTTTCAACAAAAGATGAGATGCGATTGCATATCGACAGACGGTGAGCATCTCAGATCAACGCAGTGGAGACACCGATGTCAGTGGAGCCACCGCCGTCAGCGGAGCCACCGTTGTCAGCGCGGCCGCTTCCTTGAGCGAGTTCGGTGAGATGTTCATCATGTTTAAAATCCCCGGATGAACGTTATTGATCTGATTAACGGTACTTACGTTGTTGTTCATGCCGTGCCAAAGTTGATTGTTGCCGCCATTGCAGTCCCATAAAAGGATTGGTGCTCCATTGGAAGAGTTTCTGCCGCTAATATCCATGCAACGGCCCTTCATGCCGATCAAGCGGCCGTTTGCGAGAATCCACCTTTGATTGGCTCCGCCATTGCAGGTGTATAAACCGACTCGGTCGCCATTATTTCCCTGACCGCCCCAGGCATCGACGCAAAGCCCAGCGATTTTGATTTGCCCGCTGGCATCCTGGGTGAAGTTCTGGTTGACCGCGCCATGGCAGTCCCACATTTCCAGCGGCACTCCGGCGCGGAAGTTACTATTAGGGACATCCAAGCACTTGTTGTTCATGTTACTGATTATTGTACCGGCCTGCGCATTGCCGTACATGGTTAGGGTGGCTAAGCCAGTGAACGAAAATAGGGCGCCAATCATGATACTAATGCGTGTGATTTTATGCATTTTTTGCCTCCTATTGGTTGGTTGCAGGAAAGGTACCCCCAAACGTCGATCATCCGGGGCGCGAAATTGGTTATCGAAAATAAGGAAATGACCTAAGACCCCAAGCCTGATGTCTTGTAATACTATTGGACGGACATGAGCTTCGGTTTCCTCCATCAGGTCAGATATTTTTTACATTTTCTGTGCTATCGCCTCAATGCCATTCCATTCCAGAATTTTCCTTTACCAGTACTCAACACGGCGCAGCGGGCATTTAACTGCGCATTTCGATTACTATATTGTCGAATCCTTGTCAAACTTTTTCTATCCTTTGTTCCAAACGCCAATTCTCCACCTCCTGCCGCGAGAGCTGCTTCTCGAAGAGCTCCCACATGTTGAGACACAATTCAGGGAAGATGGCGATCTCTCGGCGCTCGTCTTCCGGCCACTGCACATAGTCGCTGTCACTAGTGTCCGGTTAATAGCTGAATAAATCCAGCTGGTTGCACTTAGGGTCATCCGGTATTTGTTTTAGCGCCTCTGTAACTAGTGAAGAAATAGACTTTTTTTCAAAAAGATTGACTTCAATAATCTGCAAAAAAGTG
>CAIYDQ010000293.1 GCA_903925075.1 uncultured Geobacter sp. | reverse complement strand
CCTCTTGCCATCCGCGAGGGGCTCCTGACGGTTGTGGTCTTCAACGCTTTGAAACGCTTCAATCCGCATGAACTGAAGGATCTGAACGTCGTTAACCTCGCGAACGCCGAGGGGGAGGTGAAGGCATGATACGGTTTCAGAATCTGATTCTATTGGTCCTCGTGGTGGCTCTGGCAGCGGTTCCGCTCATGACGATACACAAACCGGAGCCGGGTCCGGACGGGAAAGTGGTGGAAATATTCACCGGTTCCGACGATCAGGCCAAGAATGCCGTCGGAAAGATAAACCCGTCGTACAAACCATGGGCCAAGTCGTTGATGGAGCCGCCCAGCAGCGAGATCGAATCGTTGCTCTTCGCCCTTCAGGCTTCTCTCGGGGCGGGTTTCATCGGCTACTGGTTGGGCGGTTCCGTGACCCGCACCAGGTTGCGCGAGGAACAGGGCAAACGGGCATGATGATGCTGGAGCGTTACGCCTACGCGAATCGTTGGCGGCGGGTTTCCCCTGCCGCCAAGGGGCTCTTTGCGCTGTGCGGCCTGACGGCCGTGTTCGCCGCTGGCAGCCCCCGCGTAGCCTGCTGCCTGGCGGCGGTGCTGGCCGCAGTCACCCTGGCGGGGACCGGCGTCTCCCTTAAAAACTACCTGAGGGTGGCCGCTCCGGCGCTGGGATTCCTCGCAACCAGCGCAGCGACGCTGCTGTTCTCGCTGCGTCTCGACGGGCCGGCCGGACCGGCACTGCACCTGGTTCCGTCGGAGTTGCCGCAGGTCGCCTTTGCCTGCACCCGCTCCCTGGGTGGATTGACCGCCATGCTCTTCCTGGCCCTGACTACGCCGATGAACGACATCGTTGCCCTGCTGCGGCGCCTGAAGACGCCGGAGACCCTGCTGGACATCATGACCCTCTGCTACCGGACGATTTTCGTTTTCTCGGAGGCGGTACACGACATGCGCACCGCCCAAGCCGCCCGCCTCGGGTATGCGACCCCCGGGCGGGCGCTGCGAAGCCTCGGCGCATTGGCCGCCAACTTGACGCTGCAGGTCTGGCAACGCTCACAGTCCTTGCACCAGGCCGCCTTGGCGCGCAACAACGACGGACCTCTTCGTTTTCTGGAGCCCGAGTATCCCCGTGCGCGTGCCAGCTTGGCGACGGCCGCCCTGTCCGGAGCAAGCCTGATCGCGCTGGCGATGGTATCGACATGAAACAAGACAGCGGAGAGATCGTATTGGAAGTGAGGGATGTCGGCTTTCGCTACCCCGACGGTAGCGTCGGACTGGACCGCTGCTCCCTGGCCCTGCGACGGGGAAGCCGTACCGTGGTCCTGGGACCGAACGGCGCCGGGAAGACGACCCTTTTTCTGCACTGCAACGGCCTGCTGCGCCCCGGCGGCGGCCAGGTCCTCTTCGAAGGCTTGCCTCTGGATTATGGTCGCCGGGGGTTACGCGAGCTCCGCTCCCGTGTCGGCCTGGTGTTTCAGAACCCGGACAGTCAGCTTTTTTCGGCCACTGTTCGGGAAGACGTTTCCTTCGGTCCGGTGAACCTGGGACTGGAGCGGCAGGCGGTCCGGGAGCGGGTTGAGGAGGCGCTGGAGTCGGTGGGGATGACCGAATGTGCCGACAAACCGGTGCACAACCTGAGCTACGGCCAAAAAAAACGGGTCTGCATCGCCGGCGTGCTGGCCATGCGACCCCGGGTGATGATTCTGGACGAACCGACGGCCGGCCTTGACCTGAGGATGCAGCATGAACTCATGGAGGTGTTGCAGCGTCTGCACGCAGAGGGGATGACCATCCTCATGGCTACCCACGATCTGGACCTTGCCTATGCCTGGGCCGATGAGGCCTGCCTGATCGATAACGGCAGGGTGGTCGGTAAGTTCTCCGCTGACGAGTTCCCGCATAAGGCCGGGATGCTCGAACGGCACGGCCTGGCAGTGCCGCAGGTAGCCAGACTCTACCCCCTGCTGGTTGCCAGAGGGGTGTTCCCTCCGGGAGCGCCAGCGCCCCGTTCCTGTGCGGAGCTGGCGCGCATGCTGGAGCCTGACGAGTTAGCAGGCGCTCTATGCCGATAACGATTACCAGCCGGAGACGGTCTCAATGGAGATGCGGAAGGAATATATAAGCAGCATAAATTTTTATCTTGTGTCCAAGGTGCCGGAGCCGCTACGATGAGGGACCTGACTATGCTTGAAACTGCCTTCCGGGAGGTGAACATTCGGAAGACGAGGAGGCTTTGATTCAGGCAAGAGGGGACAACCGCCAAGACCAAGGAGCGTGCGTGAAAAAAATACTATTGATGCTCCCCCTGATATTCCTGCTGGCGGCGGCGAGCGCCGGAGCCCACAAGATCGAAGATCCCGGGGCCTGCCAGCAGTGCGGCATGGACCGCGCCGTCTACGCGCATAGCCGCATGATCATCGTCTTCGCAGACGGGTCGCGGGTCGGGACCTGCAGCCTGCACTGTACCGCGAGCGAGCTCAAGGAACACCCCGGGAAAAGGGCGACCTCTCTGCTGGCCGCCGACTACTATTCAAAAAAACTGATCGATGCCGGGAAGGCGACCTGGGTCGTCGGCGGCGACAAGCAAGGGGTCATGACGGCCACCCCCAAGTGGGCCTTTGAGAGCAGGGAGGGAGCGGGGCGGTTCATCGCGGCGAACGGCGGCAAAGTGGCTACCTTCGACGAGGCGCTGGCCATGGCGGGAAAGGAGTGATCCTGCCGTGACAGCAATCATCGAAATGATGAAGAAAACGAGAAGGTGCTTTTTCAGAAGGGCGACGCTGCTTTTTGCGTCTGGCCTCCTGTCGAGCGCGTTTTGCGCATTTGCT
>CAIYDQ010000292.1 GCA_903925075.1 uncultured Geobacter sp. | reverse complement strand
GCCGCCGCTGACGGAACTGCCGCCGCTGACGGAACTGCCTCCGCTGACGGAACTGCCGCCGCTGACGGAACTGCCATCCGGAATTGTCAGATGTATCACACTGTTCTGCAGCGCATAATCCCTGGTCTTCATCACACCGGACACCAGAACATACATCGGATTTTCTCCGGCCGCCACAGGGCGGAGATCGCTGCGGCTGGACTTATGGCTGCGCGGAGTATGCGAAATGACCGTGACGGGGGCGGGTGTCACCTGCATTATGCTTATCTCCCAGTTGACATCCGTGTAGTTTCCGCATACGACAGCCTCGAATCCGGTGGTCAGCGCTATCTGATTGACGCCCGCGACCATGTCGAACGTGAAACCCTTGTTCATGACTATGAAATTCCAGTAGTGTATGGACGCCTCGTACTGCTTGAAAAGCTTCATGCCCGTCGTAAGGTTGTTGTCCTTGTTGCCGTCCAGGCTGAGCCGTATCTGCTCCAGGTAGACGAACATGCGGCGGTAGTCCTCGCAGTCCACGTCGGGCGTGCACATGTTGAACAGCTTGAGGGAGGCCGCCGAGCTGTCAGGATACGCCAGCGCGGGTTCGTCGGGAGCGCCGCAGGAGACTGGATTAAAATCCCCGACCTGCATGCAGGCGCCGCCCATCACGGCGAAATTCCTGTCGCGGGCGGTATTGAGCGGTCTGAGGCTGTTTATTGTCGCAATATAGTAGGGGCCTCCGCTGAAAAGATAACTGGGGGGAGCCAGCGCCCCCGAGCTGCTGGTGCTGCTCGCACAGCCGTCCTGGTTGCATCCTCCGCCTATGAGCTTGTTGAATTTCTCAAGATAGAACGGATCGTGCGTCCCCGCCGACACGTCTGCCGCTATGACCGTCTCGCCCGTGTCGGGATCGGCGGCCACCATGAAACCTATGCCGCCGGCCAGCTTCACGCCGCCGGATGTCATGGCCATCTTGACCACGTCGTTTGCGTCGACGACGGTCAGACTCTGAACGATGTCATGATATAGGGGCATTATGGAATCTCCAGGGCCACCATCCGGGCCTGCAGCTCGTTGACGTTGCGTCCTATGTTCTCGTAGTAGGACTCCATCCTGGCATAGCGTTTATTCAGTTCGGATATGGCTGCGTATGCCGCGTCCAGCATGGACTTGTCGCAGCACGGCTGACATGCCGGATTGGTGAAAGTTATACCCGCGCCCGATGCCAACACGCCATCCGTGGTGCAGTCCAGTCCGCGTATCTGGAAGTCATAGCCGGCCGAGGGTTTTATTCCGTTGATGGTGGCTATCGGTCTTCCGTACAGGACCGTCAGGTTGTACAGGACGCTCGCGTCATCCGTGAGAGGAACGGGCAGATCGGCCAGTGATGCTATGTTGGCGTCTATGGTTATCGTGGTGGTGTCCGTGCCCGCATCGTAGATGGGTGTCATCTTCACATTGGAGCCTTCCTTGAGGATTATGTTGCCCGTGTATATGCGGCTGCCGACGGTTATCTGCTGCAGCACGGCCAGCCCCTGCGAAATCCGCGAACTCAGCAGAAGTCCTGTGACCTTGGTGAACTCGTAGTAGCCGGGCATGGCGAGCGCCTCGGTGCAGCGGCCTATCACGATGGCTCCCGTCAGCTTGGTGAACGGCAGATCCGCCGTTATAGCCTGCTCGGCAGGTTCGGCGTAGTACACGGAATTGTTCGCCTGGCTTGTCGGTATATTGGTGAAGCGGCACACGACTATCTCGCTGGTGTCCGGCTTCACATAGGATATCTCGATGTTCACGAAGTAGCGGCCTATCAGGACGCTCTTCAGGAAGAACTTCGTGACGTCCGCCGATGTCGGCACGCACAGGAACAGGTCCGTGATCAGGGATGTCGGCAGCGTCTGCGAGCCGGTGGTGTCTATTCCGGAAGCGCTGTCGTCCAGCGGAAACTTCCGGTGCGAGTTGTCGTCCAGCCATTCGAGAAGTGGTACGTATGCCATGTTAGCCCCTTATGCTGATACATATAGTATTGAGCCGAAGCGGAACAGATCCTTGTCGTATGCGTCGCTGGCTCCGTCTATCTTGATGTAGAGGGTGCCTTCGCTGGTGACGGCGATCCTGTCTCCGACCGGTATTTCCATATAATATAGGTTGTCCTGCACGGAAGGAAAGGCCGCGAACGCGGTTGTGACCACCACGGCGGATGCCGCGAGATCCACTGCAGCCGCTTTTGATGTGGGTACGAACGTCAGCGTCACGGCGAGCGCCGGGAAGGTTACGGGCGAGCCTGTGGTGCCACCCTGTATTCCGCGGGCTATCATCCATGCGCCCATCCTGAAAGAGGATGCTGCACCCACCTTGGGCACTTCGCGCACACCCACGATATAGGAGCTGCGGCTCCTGGGCAGGCTGAAATATATGTATGGCGCGTCGGCCACCTCCACCGCGTTGCTCAGATCGACCAGCCGGGCGTCCATCAGCGCCTCCATCTGGCTGTCCAGAGACACCACAGCCGCTCCGGTCGCCGGATTATAGTTTACAGCCGCTCCGGGTCCCGCCGTCAGCGCGCTGACCACGGGAGTCGTCCAGAACTTGCGGCCTGCGATAGACTGCACCGCGGAGGCCTTCTGGGACACACCCTGATCCATCCATGGTATGGGATTGACCGTAAGCATTCCCTGCGACGCGGATATGGTCAGTTCGTCCGGATAGTCGGTCTTTGCGCCGCGCAGTATAGGTTCCCCATATGAAAAAGGGATGAGGGCATAGCACTCCATTGTGCTATATAGAAAATTGGGGTCGCCTGTTCCGGCCCACCAGATGTTGCTGGAGTTGACGATTACGCTGCTATCATAGAGAATATTCCCGTCGGCACTTACTCGGACGGCTCCGGGGAATATCGAGAACAGGCTGCTCAGGTTGTAGTCGTCGACTATATCGTAGCCGTATACGGCTCCCGCAGGCTTGTCCATGTCATCGAAGGCAGGATCGGACGCAAGCAGCCAGGACTCCCCCAGTATGAATGTCTTGTGTATATGGTTGGGCGCCCACGCCTTGCTTTCCAGTATATAGCAGCGGCCGTCGGCTGTTGCGAATATGCAGGGTACCTTCACCGGAGGTTCGGTCATGGTGACCTTGCCGCCATTAGTCGGCGAAAGCCAGTAGAGTCCGGGAACAGGCGCTGTTCCGAAGACGGCCGTCATGAAGGCCTCGTCGTCT
>CAIYDQ010000291.1 GCA_903925075.1 uncultured Geobacter sp. | reverse complement strand
GGAAAGTTCCCCCGGCCACGGGAAAGTTCCCCCGGCCACGGGAAAGTTCCCCCGGCCACGGGAAAGTTCCCCCGGCCACGGGAAAGTTCCCCCGGCCACGGGAAAGTTCCCCCGGCCACGGAAAAGTTCTCCCGGCCACGGGAAAAGTTTCGTGAGGGGGTGGGAGGAAGATCAGTGGGAGGGGAGCGTCATGCCGAGCTTCAGCAAGCAGCAGCCGTTTTGTGTTGACTTGGCTGCGGGGGTGCATTAAAAATAAATGCTTGATTTCAGGCATCATATCTGCGGAGGAATTGGTTGGGATATAGAAATCTTGCTTCTTGCGTGTCGGACCTGGAACGGACCGGCGCCCTGCTCCGCATTGATGAGGAACTCTCGCCGGAGCTGGAGATCGGCAGCATTCAGCGGCGGGTCTACCAGGCGGGCGGGCCGGCGCTGCTTTTCACCCGGGTGAAGGGGTGCTCCTTTCCGATGCTGGGCAACCTCTTCGGCACCCTCGATCGGACCAGGTTCATCTTCAGGGACACCTTGCAGGCGGTGGAGCGGCTGGTGCGACTGAAGATCGATCCGCGCTCCTTTCTCAAGACGCCGGCCTCGCTTTTATCCGCCGTGCCCGCCGCCTGGCATCTGTTGCCCAAGCGGGTCGGCAGCGGACCGATCCTCGGCAACAGCTGCGCCCTGGACCGTTTGCCGCAGCTTAAGTCCTGGCCCGACGACGGCGGCGCCTTCATCACGCTGCCGCAGGTCTACTCGGAGAGCTGCGAGCAACCGGGGCTGCGCCATGCGAACCTCGGCATGTACCGGGTGCAGATCTCCGGCGGCCAGTACCGCGCCAACGCCGAGGTCGGCATCCATTATCAGATCCACCGCGGCATTGGGTTTCACCATGCGGAGGCGCTGGCCAAAGGCGCTCCTTTTCGGGTGAACGTCTTCGTAGGCGGGGCTCCCGCCATGACCGTCGCCGCCGTCATGCCGCTTCCCGAAGGGATGCCGGAGCTCTCCTTCGCCGGGCTTTTGGCCGGGCACCGGATCGAGATGGTCACCCGCCCCGGCGCCCTCCCCATTCCCGCCGAGGCGGACTTTTGCATCACCGGCATCATCGATCCGCAAAGGACGCTCCCCGAGGGACCCTTCGGCGACCATTTCGGCTATTACAGCCTCGCCCACCAATTCCCGGTGCTGAAGGTGGAGCAGGTTTTTCACCGCCGGGGCGCCATCTGGCCTTTCACCACCGTCGGGCGTCCCCCGCAGGAAGACACTTCCTTCGGCGCCTTCATCCACGAGCTGACCGGCCCGCTGATTCCGACGGTGGTCCCCGGGGTGCGCGCCGTGCACGCCGTGGACGCGGCCGGCGTGCATCCGCTGCTGCTGGCCGTGGGGAGCGAGCGCTACGTGCCGTACGGCGAGAGGCGCGCGCCGCAGGAGCTGCTCACCATCGCCAACGCCATCCTCGGACAGGGGCAGCTCTCCTTGGCCAAGTACCTGATGATCGCCGCCCACGAGGATGCGCCGCAGTTGGACATCCACGATATAGCGGCCTTTTTGCGCCACGTGCTGGAGCGGATCGATTTCCGCCGCGACCTGCATTTTCAGACCGCGACCACCATGGACACGCTCGATTACACCGGGGGCGCCCTGAACAGCGGCTCCAAGGTGGTTTTCGCCGCAACGGGCGAAAAGCGCCGCGAGTTGGGTGTCGAGATCCCGGCGTCTTTGAGGCTGCCGGACGGTTTCGGGACTCCGGCGCTGGCTCTGCCGGGCGTGTTGGTGCTGCAGGGGCCGCCTTGCGAAGTCCTCAAAGGGGAGCCCGATGCGCAGATGGAGCGTCTTTGCGACTGCCTGGCGGGGGTGGCGGGGCTCGACTCCTTCCCGCTGCTGGTGGTCTCGGACGACAGCCGCTTCACCGCGGCCTCGCTCAACAACTTTCTCTGGGTGGCCTTCACCCGCTCCGATCCCGCCGCCGACATCTACGGCGTGGGCGCCTCGACCTCCTGCAAACAGTGGGGCTGCGCCGGACCCTTGCTGATAGACGCGCGCGTCAAGCCGCATCACGCGCCGCCGCTCATCGAGGACCCGGAGGTCGAGCGCAGGGTGGACCGGCTGGCCGCGCCCGGCGGGCCGTTGCACGGCATTTACTAGAGACGACTTCGAGGTGATAGTGGCAAAGGAAAGGCTCGATAAACTCGTTCTGGAGCGCGCTCTGGCGCCGTCCAGGGAGAGGGCGAAGGCGCTGATCATGGCCGGTCAGGTGGTGGTGGACGATCACCTGGCGGACAAGGCGGGGCTGATGGTGGCGGTCACGGCCGATATCCGGCTGAAGGGGGAGCCGCTTCCCTACGTGAGCCGCGGCGGCCTGAAACTGGCCGAGGGGCTTAACCTGTTCGCCATCGACGTGCAGGGCCTGTTGGCGCTCGACGTGGGCGCCTCCACCGGCGGCTTCACCGATTGCCTCTTGCAGCGGGGGGCGCGGGGCGTCATCGCCGTCGACGTGGGCTATGGACAGCTTGCCTGGAAACTGCGCGAGGACCCGCGGGTGCTGAGCCTGGAGAAGACCAACATCCGCCATCTGGAGCCGGAAACGCTCCCCGAGCTCGCCGATCTGGCGGTGATCGACGCCTCCTTCATCTCGCTGGACAAGGTGCTCCCGGCCACGCTGCGATTGATCAAGGAAGGCGCCACCATCGTCGCCCTGATCAAGCCTCAGTTCGAGGTGGGGCGCGGCCAGGTCGGCAAGGGGGGCGTGGTCCGGGACGAAAAAAAACATCAGGAAGTGGTGGCCGCGGTCACCGCCTTGGCGCTACGCCTGGAACTGCTGGTCCTGGGCGTCTGCGACTCCCCCATTCTGGGGCCGAAGGGAAACAAGGAATTCCTCATTCACCTCAGGAAAAAAGCGTAAAATGACTTGTTGTTGTCCGAGTTAATGGGAAGGTCGACCAACATAGGAGGTTTTCATGGACTGTCTGTTTTGCAAGATGGCGAGCGGCGCCATACCGGTTAACAAGGTGTACGAGGACGACCTGCTCTTCGCCATCGAGGACATCTCGCCCCAGGCGCCGCTGCACCTGCTGATCATTCCCAAGCGGCACCTGGTCAACACCCTGGAGTTGACGCCGCAGGACGACCAACTGATCGGCGCCGTGCACCGGGTGGCTGCCGCTTTGGCCCGCGAGCGCGGCGTGGCGGAGGAGGGTTTTCGTCTGGTGAACAACAACAACGCCGGTGCCGGCCAATCGGTTTTCCACATTCACTTCCACCTGCTGGGCGGCCGCAGGTTGGCGTGGCCTCCGGGTTAGCGGGCGTTCTTTCGGTGGAGTCCGGATCGCGTCAAGGAGACCAAAATGAAAAAATTGCTCGTGCTCATGCTCCTGCTGTATCCCTTGTCCGCCGTGGCCCAGACCTACGAATGGACCGACGACCGCGGCACGGTGAACTTCTCCGAGGACCTGGGGAAAGTGCCGAAAAAGTACCGGAAGAAGGTGAAGCGCTGGGATAGCGGCGATAGCGGTGCCCCGGAAAGCACCGTCATTGCCGAGCCGGCGAAGGGGAAGGCAAAAGGCGAAGCAAAAGTCGAGGAGCCTCCCAAGGGAAAGAAACTCTACGGGGGGAAGGACGAGGCGACCTGGCGCAACGAGTTCGCAGCGGCGAACGCCGAGCTGCGCCAGGCCGAATCGGAACTGGCTGAGTTGCGAGGGAGGCTGGGCGACACCTCGAAGATGTCGCGCTCCGAGTACCTGATGATTCAAGGCAACATCAAAAACGACGAGAGCCGAGTGCAGCAGCAAAGGAAAAAGCTGGATCTGCTGCGGGAAACCGCCGACCGTCTCGGCGTGCCCGCCGAATTCAGGCGCTAGCTAGAGGAGAGCTTTAATGACGTATCCAAACATCGACCCGGTATTCCTGCGGCTCGGCCCGCTGGAGTTCCGCTGGTACGGTCTCATGTATATCTGCGGATTCCTGGCCGCTTACTTCATCATCGCGGCCGGGGTGAAACGAAAGGGGCTGCCGCTGGTCAAGGACGACGTGGCCGACTTGATCTTCACGGCCGCCCTGGGGGTGATCCTCGGCGGGCGCCTTGGCTATATCCTGTTCTACAACCTCGGCTTTTACCTGGCGCACCCGTTGAAGCTTTTCGCGGTCTGGGAAGGGGGGATGTCCTTTCACGGCGGGCTGATCGGCGCCACGCTCGCCGGCTTCTACTTCATCAGAAAGCACAAGCTGCGCTTCTATCCGCTGGCCGACGTCTCCTTTCTCGCCGCTCCGGTGGGGCTTGGCCTGGGGCGCGTCGGCAATTTCATCAACGGCGAGCTTTACGGCCGGGTGACCGATCTCCCCTGGGGGATGGTGTTTCCCGGCGGCGGCAACCTGCCGCGCCATCCGTCTCAGCTCTACGAGGCGTGCCTGGAGGGGCCGGTGATGTTCCTGGCCCTGTACCTGGTTTCCAGGAAGCTCAAAGGGGAGGGCGTGGTCTTTTGGTGCTTCATCGCGCTCTACGGCTTGTTCCGTTTCCTGGTCGAATTCGCCAGGGAACCGGACGCCCAGATCGGCTACCTCTTCGGCGGCGTTTCGATGGGGCAGCTTTTGAGCCTGCCGATGCTGATAATCGGGGCGGCCATGATGCTGGCCTGCTACCGGCGGGGGTAAGGGGGGGACGGACCTGGCTTGAGGCCGACTTGAGGATCCGGCCGGGTGAGGGGAGGGGACGGACCTGGCTTGAGTATCGGACCGGGCTTGAGGGGTCAGACCAGTTTCTTCTTCATCTCCAGGATGTTTTCCTTGCAGTTCTTGCGGTAGTAGACCGTGTCCATCAAGGAGCGGATCAGGAAGATGCCCCGCCCCCGGTCCTCCAGTTCTTCGAAGTTCGGGGGGGGGATGGAGTTGATGTCGAACCCCTGCCCGTCGTCGTAAACGCGTATGGTGAGATCGTCGGCATGGATGCTGATCACGATGCGGACCTGCTTTTCCGGCTCCTTGGGCCCCGCGTGCTTGATGGCGTTGACCATCGCCTCGGTCAGCACCAGGTTCAGATGGTAGGCCAGCGTCTCCTTGTCGCCGCTGTACTTCTCCAGTTCCCGGGCGATATCCTCCCCGATCTTGCCGATCAGGCTCAGGTAGCGGGTCTTGTTGGGGACCTTGATGTCGACCTCAATCGTGTTTCCTGCCATCTGACGCCTCGCTTTACTGCTGAAAATTTTCTATGGCCTCCGCGGCGGACGGGAAGATCTCGAATACCCTGTGCAGTCGGGTCAACTCGAACATCGACTTCACCTGGGACTGCAGCGAGGAGAGCTTCAGGTTCCCCTGGTGAGAAATGGCGTTCTTGAAGCCGGAAACCAGGGCGCCCAGCCCCGAGCTGTCGATGAAGCGGACATCCTTCAAGTCAACCAGCACGTTCTTCGTGCCGTCTTCGAACAGCTTTTGCACCGCGCTTTTCAGCTCGGCCGAGTTATGCGCGTCCAGCCGCTCCTCCTTCACGTAGACTACAACCACCTCGTTCCTCGTTTCATTCACCAGGTTCATGACATTCTCCTTCATGTGGGATCGATGCGATTCCCGCTCATTGTGCTACAAACGGAGGATTTTAGCAAGAGCGGGGAAGGGCTCCCCTTCAAAGCAGCTTCATGACTACCATGGAAATGTCGTCCTGTAAAGGCGCGGGGCAACAGAATGCCGCCACCTCCGCCATGATCCGGTCGATCACGCTTTCCGGCTCGCCCTCCAGCATCCCGGAGACGATGGCGCACAGCCGCTCCTCGCCGAAAAGCTCGCGCTCGGCGTTTTCCGCCTCGATGATGCCGTCGGTGTACAGGAACAAAAGGTCGCCCGACTCCAGCTGCACGCTTTTTTCCTCGAACAGCACCTCCTGCTTCACCCCCAGTATCAGCCCGTCGGCGTCCAGTTCCCGCCAGGAGCCGGCGCGAAAGAGCAGCGGCCGGGTGTGACCGGCGTTGGCGTAGCTCAGGGTGCGGTGGGCGCCGTCGTAGGTGCAGCAGAACATGGTGATGAACAGCTCGGCGCGGGTCAGGTCGTCGTAGAGCAGCTCGTTCAGCACCCGCAGGGTCTCCCGGGTGGACATGGTGGTCTGCATCTGAGCCCTCAAGACGCTCCTGGTCTCGACCATGATCAGGGCGGCGCCGACGCTGTGCCCGGAGACGTCGGCCATCACCAGATCGAGCTGGTCGTTGCCGCGCTGGAAAAAGTCGTAGTAGTCCCCCCCCACGTGGGTGGCCGGCGTGCAGCGACAGGCGATCCGCACCCCGGCCAGCTGCGGCGCCGACTCCGGGAGCAGGGAGAGCTGGATCTGTTTGGCCAACTCCAGGTCCCGGGTGACCCGCGCGTTCTCCAGCTGGGCCGCCTCCTTTTGCCGCCGCTCCCCCTCGCGCGCCTCCCGCTCGGAGACGATGCGCACCGCCTGGGCCAACTGCCCGGCCAGGCTTTCCAAAAGCTCCACGAACTGCTCGGTGAACAGGCCGACGATGGAGCGGGAGAATACGGAAAGTATCCCCACCGGCGGCGACCCCTCGCTGGAGATCGGCACATGGGCGAAGGACTTGATCCCCTCGCGCTGGAAGATCTCCTTGGCGATCGGCTTGACGATGTAGGTGGTGTCGTTGAAGAACTCGGTCCGCCTCCCCAAAAAGGCCTCGCCCACGTGGGTGTCGACCTCCAGGATGCGGTCCTCCGCGGTGATCCTCTCGCCCCCTTCGCCCTTGAAGGAGCGGACCTGCAGCACTCCCTGGTCGTTCAAAAGGCGGATCACGCAGAGGTCCAGCTTGAATTCGCGCAGCAGCAGGGCGAGCAGGTCCTCCATGATGATGTCCAGCCGCAGGGAGCGGTTCATGATCTCGGAGGCGCGCAGCCTTACGAAGAGCGCCTCCCGGCTCTGGTCGCGCGAGGTGCGCACCGTGGAGAAGATGTCGTAGACCGATTCCATCTTGGAGCCGATGTCGGAGAGAAAGCTCTCCACCACCGCTCCGGCCGCGGCCCCGCCCAAGGAGCCCGCCAGCGTCTTCTCCACGAAACGCTTGAGGCTCGGCAGCTCGAATTCGGAGACTCCCCCTTTGCCGTCGATCTCCCGGTCCCCCAGGTAGTCGCTGATCGCAGCGCTCGCCTGCTGCTCGCCGATGAACTTGGACATCAGGTTCACGAACTGCACGATGGTGACCGGCTTGGAGAGGCGCTTGGTCTCCCACTGCGGGCTCTCGCTCTCCGGGGCGAAGACCTTGACGAAGCGGGTCGCCTGCTCCTGCTCCTTTTCCCCCTGGTTGCAGATGATGGAGAGCGACAGGTAGGCCGAAATGTTCAGGAACATGCTCCAAAAAAGGGCGTGGGTCCAGGGGTCGAGCCCGGTCAGGCCGAAAAGCGCCTGGGGCTTTAACAGCGCCAGGCCCCAGGGGCCGACGGTGAGGATGTCCGAGTGCCAGTGGCCGGCCTGCATCAGCGAGGGAAAAAGCAGCGTGTACGACCAGACGGCGAAACCCAAAAGCAGGCCGGCGATGGCTCCGGCCTTGTTGCCGCGCCGCCAGTAGAGCCCGCCGATCAGTGCCGGCGCGAACTGCACCGCCGCAGAGAAGGAGATCAGACCCATGTTGGCCAAGAGGTAGCTCTCGCCCACCATCCCCTGGTACAGGTAGCCCAAGAGGATCACCAGGATGATGCCGAAGCGCTTCAGGTTGATGAGCAGCACCGGAAACCAGTTCCTGGGCGTGATCTTGACCACCGCCGGCATCAGCACGTGGTTGAGGAGCATGGTCGAGACCGCGATCGATTCCACCATCACCATGCCGGCCGAGGCGGAAAAGCCTCCCAGGAAGGCGACCAGCGCCAGCCACGGGTGTCCGGCCCTGATCGGCAGGGTGAGCACGAAGTAGTCGGCGCCGGCGCTGGAGCCGGTCATCAGGATGCCGGCGACGGCGATCGGCATCACGAACAGGTTCATCAGGAACATGTAGGCGGGAAAACGCCAGGCCGCGCTGTTCAGGTGCTCCTCGCGGGCGTTTTCCAGCACCATCACCTGGAACTGGCGCGGCAGCAGCATGACCGCGCTCATGGAGAGGGTGAGCAGGCTGAACATCGACGAGTAGGAATTGTCTCCGCTGCCGCCCAGGGTGGTGAGCCGGGTCAGCAAAGCCGGGTCCCGCTCGTGCAGGCGCGCGAACAGATCGCCCATGCCGTCGTAGAGGCCGTAGGTGATGAAGCCGCCGACGATCAGCATCGCCGCCAGCTTGACGATCGACTCCAGCGCGATGGCCGCCACCATCCCTTCGTGGCGCTCCGCCGACACCAGGTGCCTGGCGCCGAAGAGCACGCTGAACAGGGCCAAAAGGAGCGCCGAGAAGAAACCCGGGTGCGGCGAGGGGAGGTGGAAGTACTCCAGTATCCCCAGGTGGAAATCGTGGTAGCCGGTGATGATGGTGAAGGAGGTGGAGACCGCCCGCAATTGCAGCGCGATGTAGGGCATGATCCCCATCAGGGTGATCACGGTGATGATGGCGCCCAGCCACTGGGACCTGCCGTAGCGGGAGCTGATGAAGTCGGCGATCGAGGTGATGTTGTTCTCTTTGGAGATGCGCACGATCTTTTTCAGCAGGAACCACCAGGAGAAGGCGGTCAAGGTGGGCCCCAGGTAGATGGGGAGAAAGTCGAGGCCGGTGGTGGCCGCCTTGCCGACGGAGCCGTAGTAGGTCCAGGTGGTGGCGTAGACCGCTATGGAGAGCGAGTAGACCACCGGGTTGGCGGTGATGCTCCTGCCGGCCTTCTGTCGCAGGTCAGCGTAATAGGCGACCATGAACAGCAGCGCTATGTAGAGAAGGGCCACGGCCCAGACGAGGTTGATCCCCAGCATCAAGGCTCCCCTCCGCTCTCGGATTCGTGCCCGGCGGCGCGGCTGAAGAGGTAGACGATAAAGATCGAGAAGACCCAACCGATCAGCAGGTACAGGTAGAGCAGCGGTATGCCGAAGGGGAGGGTCGACTTGTTGAAGATGCTGATGAACGGGTAATTCATCATCACCAGGCCGAGGGCGAAGCAGATCACCCAGGTGTCCTTGAGTTTCAGCCGCCGAATGACCACCTCTTTCAGCCTTCGTTTCATGGCAGGAGCCCCATGCCGGCCAGCGCCCGGTCGACCGCGTCGTCAAGCGGCTGCGAGCTGTCGACCACGATCGACTCGCCCGGCGCCGGTTCCTCGAACTCGGAGCGCTGCCGGGGGAAAAGCTCCCATCTGCCGTCGGAAACCTCGTCCGGGTCGAGGCGGCGCCTTTCCAGGCGCTCCCTGATCAGCGCCTCCGGGCAGCGCGTTTCGATCAGGAAATAGCCCGCCCGCATGCGAGCGGCCAGTTCGCGGAAGGCGGCGCGGTCTGAGGCGCGGCGGAAGGTGGCGTCGACCAGGAAGCTTTGGCCTCCGGCCAGCGCGCGCTGCGCCGCCTGCAGCAGCGCGTCGTAGGTCGCCTGGTTGTAGTCGGCGGCGTAAATTCCCCCGTCGTAATCCGCCGCGTCCGCTCCCCGATTGCCGTCGCCGGCGAGCCTCTTTCTGACCAGATCGGAGCGCTCCGGGACCAGACCCAGTTGAAAGCCGAGTTCGCGCGCCAAGGCGCTCTTGCCGCTCCCCATCAGCCCGCAGGTGACGATCAGGGAGGGGGAGAGCTTGTCCCTGAGCGCGTAGCCTCGGGCCAGCCGGAAATAACGCGCAGCCGCGGCCGCGGCCTCCTCCCGTTGCTCGGGCGCGAGCTCCGGTTCGCGCAGCCGAAAACTCGTCACCTTGCCGCGCACGAAGGCGCGGTTTGCCTGGTAAAAACCGAGCAGCGCGGCCAGGCCGCGGTCGCCGGTGGCGTTTTGGTAGCTCTCCAGAAATGGTCGGCACAGGTCCAGGCGTCCGGCGTATTCCAGGTCCATCAGCAGGAAGGCGATGTCGGCCGCGGTATCTATGTAGCGAAACCTTTCGTTGAACTCGATGCAGTCGAAGATGTAGACGCGCTCGGCGAGGCAGATGTTGCCCAGATGCAGGTCGCCGTCGCACTCCCTGATGAACCCTCCCTCGACCCGGGCCTGCAGCAGCTCGCGCTTGCCGGCGAGAAAGCGCTCCACCCAGTCGCGCAGCAAGGCGAGGTCGGCGCCGGAGACGGTCTCGCCCTGGAAGGGCGCGGCCTGGCGGAAGTTCTCTTCCCAGTTGGCCCTGATGGCCTTGACGCTGCCGCAGGCGTCGATCTGCGGCCCCCTGGCCGCCCGGCCGTGGAATTGGGCGACCACTCCGGCGATCTCCCCCATCTGCTCCGGCCCGATTGCGCCTTTTTGCAGCAGGTGGTCGAGCATGCGCTCCTCGGGAAGCCTCTTCATCTTCACCGCCCAATCGATCACCGCCCCGGCGACCGGCGCGAAGCTCGCCCCCTGCGGCGTTTCGCGCAGCTCCACGACTCCCAGGTAGATCCCCGGGCAAAGGCGGCGGTTGAGGCGCAGCTCCTCCCCGCAGTAGAAGCGCCGGCGCTCGCAGCTGGTGAAGTCGAGAAAGCCGAAGTCGACCGGCTTTTTTACCTTGTATACATAAAGATCCGTCAGGAAGATGTACGAGACGTGAGTCTCGATGAGACTCACCCGGGTGGTGGGTTCGGGGTAGGCCGCCGCTTCAAGTAGCGATTCTATAAGCTTTCGGATCATCCGGAGGACCTTTAAGGTTTTGAATTTACTTGGCGAATGGTATCATACCGGCAATGGCGCGCAAACAACAAATTAGCATAATGTTGTTTGACGCTGTTAGCTATTTATGTTAGTTTTCATGTTAATTAATCGCGACGCCCCACGGGATGCAGCATACTATCCGGGAGTCGCGTTTTTTAGGTTATTGCGGCTTGCATTTCACTGGAAAGCACGGGTAACGCCATGTTCAAGAAGTATCTGATACTCATTATGCCGTTTTTCCTGCTGAACGCCTGCGCCACCGAGCACGGCGCCGCCGAGCGCGGCGGCTCGGGGAGTGCGGCCGAGGCCGGCCTCGCCGTCGTCGCCCCGCCCGCCGAAAGCCTGGCGCAGGGGCACACCCTTGGTCTTTACGCCCAATCCCGCCTGCGCGCCACCGACGGCGATATGGAAGGCGCGCTCGCCCTTTTGCAGCGCGCCCTGGATAAGGACCCCGCTTCCCCCTTTCTGCGCACCGCCGAGGCGCAGATCTACCTGCAGCAAAACCGCCCCGAAGAGGCGCTGGCCGCCTGTCAGGCCGCCATCAAGATCGACCCCAAGTTCGTGCAGGCCCAGCTTCTGGCCGGCAACATCCTGGCGACCATGCAGCGGGAGAAGGAGGCCGTCCCCTATTTCAAGAAGGTGATGGAGCTCGATCCGACCAAGGAAGAGGTCTACCTGCATGTGGCGATCTTCTACCTGAAGAATTTCGAGTACGAACAGGCGGTCAACACCCTGAAAGCGCTGATCAAGGCGGTGCCGGATTCGGCGCTCGGCTATTACTATCTTGCCAAGAGCTATGACCAGATGCATCTGCCGCGCGAGGGGCTCAATTACTACAAGAAGGCGGTGGAGCTGAAACCCGATTTCGAGCAGGCGCTGATCGAGATGGGCATCTCCCAGGAAACCCAGGGGCAGATCGGCGACGCGGTCGACACCTACAAGAGCGTTCTGGAGATCAACCCCTCCAACTCCAACGTGGTCCAGCACCTGGCGCAGCTCTACATCCAGCAACGGCGGCTGGAGGACGCCCTGGCCCTTTTGCAGGAGTCGGGCGGGGAGAGCCCCGAGACCTCCAGGAAGATCGGCCTGCTGCTGCTGGAACTGGAGCGCTACGACGAGGCGGTGACGACCTTCAAGGAACTGCTGAAGGCCGAGCCCGCGGCGCATCAGATCCGCTTCTACCTGGCCACCGCCTACGAGGAGATGGAGGACGTCGACCTGGCGATAGAGGAATTCTCCCAAATCCCCCGAGATTCCACCTATTATCTGGACGCCCTCGGCCACCTGGCCTACCTGTACAAGGAGAAGGGGGAGCCGCAAAAAGGGGTGGCCCTTTTGCAGGACGAGATCAAGCGCGGTCCGGCGCGAGTGGAGCCGTACCTGCACCTGGCCGGACTCTACGAGTCGATGGAGCGTTTTCAGGACGGCATCAACGCGCTGAAATCGATGGACGCCAAGTTGCAGGCCGACCCGAGGGTAAGCTTTCGGCTGGGGATCCTCTACGACAAAGTCGGCAATCGGGAACTCTCGGTCGCCATGATGAAACGCGTGCTGGCGGCGACCCCCGACGACCCCCAGGCCCTGAACTATCTGGGCTACACCTACGCCGAGATGGGGGTGAACCTGGACGAGGCCCTGGCCTACCTGAAGAAGGCGGTGGCTCTCAAGCCGGACGACGGTTTCATCCTGGACAGCCTCGGCTGGGCCTACTACAAACTTAAACGCTACGGCGAGGCGGTCCACCAGCTGGAGCGCGCCGTCGAGCTCTCCGAGAACGACGCCACCGTGATCGGCCACCTGGCCGAGGCGTACTGCGCCAACCGCGCCTTCAAGAAAGCCATCCCGCTCTTCAAGAAGCTGCAAAAGATGGAGCCCGAGCGCACCGATCTCGCCGAGAAGATCAAGCAGTGCCGCCAGGAAAGCGGGGAAAAATGAAGCTTCGCCGCCGCCTCGCCCTGCTTTGTCTCGCCGCCGCGCTGGCCGGTTGCGCCGAGGAAGCGCCCCGGCAAAAGCCGCGCGGCCAGGGGGGGGCTCCCGCCTACGGCGACGCCCTGGTGACCGGGAGCATCGGCGAACCCTCCACCCTGATACCGCTCCTCGCCTCCGATAGCGCCTCCTTCGACATCGCCGGCCTGGTCTACAACGGGCTGGTCCGCTACGACAAGAACCTCAACCTGGAGGGGGACCTGGCCAAATCCTGGGAGGTCTCCCCCGACGGACTCGACATCACCTTCCACCTGCGCCGCGGCGTCAAATGGCATGACGGCCACGAGTTCACCTCCCGCGACGTGCTCTACACCTACCGCGTCACCGTGGACCCCAAGACCCCCACCGCCTACTCGGAAGACTTCAAGCAGGTGCAAAGCGCGCAGGCGGTCGACGCCTACACCTTCCGGGTCAGGTACGCCAAGCCGTTCGCGCCTGCGCTCGCCTCCTGGGGGATGTTCATGCTCCCCGCCCACCTCCTGGAGGGGAAGGAGGTCACCAAGAGTCCTCTCGCGCGCCACCCGGTCGGCACCGGCCCCTACGTCTTCAAGGAGTGGATTCCCGGACAAAAGCTCACCCTCGCCGCCAACCCCGACTATTACGAGGGGGCGCCCTATCTCGCCCGCTACGTCTACCGCATCATCCCCGACGCCTCCACCATGTACATGGAGCTCAAGGCCGGCGGCGTCGACATGATGGGACTCTCCCCGGTGCAGTACCAGCGCCAGACCAACACGCCCGAATTCCTGGCGCGCTTCAACAAATATCGCTACCCCGCCTCCGCCTACACCTATCTCGGCTACAACCTGCAACTGCCGCTCTTTCAGGATCGCCGGGTGCGCCAGGCGATCACCTGCGCCATCAACAAGGAGGAGATCGTGCAGGGGGTGCTGCTGGGCATGGGGAAAGTCGCCCACGGTCCCTACAAGCCCGGCACCTGGGCCTACAAGGAAGTAGTGCCCGATCCCGGCTACGACCCGGCGCGGGCCGCGGCGCTCCTGAAGGAGGCCGGCTTCGTCATGGGCAAGGACGGCATATTGGCCAAGGACGGCAAGCCGCTGAGCTTCACCATCATGACCAACCAGGGCAACGACCAGCGGGCCAAGTGCGTGCAGATCATCCAGCGCCGCCTGAAGAAGGTCGGCATCGACGTGAAGGTCCGGGTGATGGAGTGGTCGTCCTTTCTCACCAACTTCATCGACAAGGGGAAATTCGACGCGGTGCTCCTGGGGTGGACCATCTCCCAGGACCCCGACCAGTACGACATCTGGCACTCCTCGAAGACGGAGCCCAAAGAGCTGAACTTCATACACTTCAAAAACCCCGAAATGGACCGGCTGCTGGTGGAGGGGAGGGGGACCTTCGACGTCGAGAAGCGGCGCGCCTGCTACTACAAGATCCAGGACATACTGGCCGTCGAGCAGCCTTACACCTTCCTGTACGTGCCGGACGCGTTGCCGGCGGTTTCCTCCAGGTTCCGGGGGATCGAGCCCGCTCCCGCAGGGATCATGCACAACCTGATCAAGTGGTACGTGCCAAAGCAAGAGCAAACCAGGGACTAGGAGGGGCGCAGGGAAGATGGCTAATTATCTGTTGAAGCGCGTACTGATGCTTTTCCCGCTGCTGATCGGCATCACGCTGATCACCTTCACCGTGATCCATCTGGCGCCGGGCGAGCCGGTCGAGATGCAGACCGCGATGAGTCCCAAGGTCTCCGCCGCCTCCAGGGCCAGATTGCGCGAGTTCTACGGGCTCGACAAGCCGCTGCACGTCCAGTACGGCCTCTGGCTCTCGCACCTGGCCCGCTTCGACTTCGGCCGCTCCTTCGCGCCCGACAACCGGCAGGTCACCGACAAGATCGTGGAGCGCATCCCGATCACCATCTCCCTGAACGTGATCGCCCTGATCCTGGAGTTCGGCCTGGCCATACCGATCGGCATCCTGGCCGCCGTGCACCGGGACACCCTGCTGGATCGCGGCATCTCGGTCTTCGTCTTTCTGGGCTTTGCGGTCCCCACCTTCTGGCTGGCCCTGCTCTGCATGTACTTTTTCGGAGTGAAGCTCTCCTGGCTCCCCATCTCGGGCATCCATTCGCTGGGGAGCGAGCGGCTTCCCGCGCTGGCGCGCTACTGGGACGTGGCCAAGCACCTGCTGCTGCCGGTGGCGATCGCTACCTTCGGCAGCCTGGCCGGCCTCTCCCGCTACATGCGCTCGACCATGCTGGAGGTGCTCTCCCAGGATTACATCACCACGGCCAGGGCCAAAGGGGTGCGCGAGCGCGCCGTTATCTACAAGCACGCGCTGAAGAACGCGCTCCTGCCCGTCATCACGCTGCTGGGTTTTTCCCTCCCCGGCCTGATCGGCGGCAGCGTCATCTTCGAGACCATCTTCGCCATTCCCGGCATGGGGCAGCTCTTCTACCAGGGGGTGATGTCGCGCGATTACCCGCTGGTGATGGGCATCCTGGTGATCGGCGCCGGTCTCACCCTGCTCGGCAACCTTTTGGCGGACTTCTGCTACGCGTTCGCCGATCCGCGCATACGCCACGGAAGGGGGTAGCCGTGTTCAAGCCTCTCGCCGTCCACGGCGCTCCTGCATCCCATCGCGCTTTGGCCGCCCGCCGGCGGCCTTGGCCTTTCCGCGGACCCTCGGCCGGAGCGGTTTGCTGTGGCGCGGATATCGGAATCATGCTATGAGTGCACTGATGAGTGAACCCTCCAAAGAGTTCTGGAAGCGCTTCGCCGGGAACAGATTCGCGACCGCAGGCCTGATGGTAATCGTCATCCTTTTCCTGCTCTCCATCTGCGCGGCATTCATAACCCCCTATGACCCCGACGCGCTGGATGCCTGGCATGTGCTCCTGCCGCCCACCTCGGCCCACTGGTTCGGCACCGACGAACTGGGCCGCGACGTTTTCACCCGCGTCATCTTCGGGGCCAGGGTCTCGTTGAAGGTCGGCTTCGTCGCGGTCGGCATCGCGGTGTTGATCGGCACCGTGGTGGGGCTCTTCGCCGGCTTTTACGGCGGCTGGGTGGACACCTTGCTGATGCGGGTGGTCGACATCATGCTCTGCTTTCCCACCTTTTTCCTGATCCTGGCCGTGATCGCCATGTTGGAGCCGTCCATCTGGTACATCATGATCATCATCGGCCTCACCGGCTGGATGGGGGTGGCGCGCCTGGTCCGGGCCGAGGTGCTCTCGCTGAAGAGCAGGGACTTCGTGCTGGCGGCCCGCGTGCTGGGCGCCTCCGACCGCAGGATCATCTTCCGGCACATCCTGCCGAACGCGCTCTCGCCGGTGCTGGTCTCGGCGACGCTGGGGGTGGCCGGCGCCATATTGACCGAATCCGCGCTCTCCTTTCTCGGCATCGGGGTGCAGCCGCCCACGCCGAGTTGGGGGAACATCCTCACCTCCGGCAAGGATTACATCGAGTTCGCCTGGTGGCTCTCCTTGTTCCCCGGCGTGGCGATCCTGATCACCGTGCTCAGCTACAATCTGGTGGGGGAGGGGATCAGGGACGCGCTCGACCCGAGAAGGCAGGGGTGAGGGGGAGGTCGGTCTTTGTGGACGTTGTGGACTTTGTGGACTTTGTGGACTTTGTGGACTTTGTGGACTTTGTGGACCATGAGGGTTGATCCTAGAACGTAGAACGTAGAACGTAGAACGTTGAACGGATTTTAAAGCGAGGGTGTCATGGGTGAGTTTTGCCAAGAGTCGTTTGAGGTGCTGAAAGTCGATAAAAGGGATTTCCTGTCGACTACCCTGGAGGACGAACTGCGGGTCGATAAGCTTTGCGGCGATCTCCTGCACCGTTTCTACTGCGAAAGCATGGAGGCCGGGCTTTCTCCGGAAGCCGCCACCGCGCTCGCCGGCGCCGCCGATTACTTCGTCAGGGACTTCGTGGTCTCCATCAAGATGCGCAGCATTTTCGACGAGCGCCCGGGCCTGGTGCGCCAGTTTGCCGGCAACTGGTACATCGTCAATACCATGGAGCCGCTCGCTGCCGAGATAGAAGGCTTCCTGGCCGGGATCAAGGGCTTTTACCGTTTCCTGCACGGCCACCAGTTGATTTCGCTCAAGTTTCTACAGGCCATCGAAGCGGCATGCGCGCAGCTCGATTATTACTCCGGCCGCATCGACTCTTTCTGGGAGATAAGCGGCGACGGTTACCTTGCCTGGGAGAAGGAGTGCTCGCTCAAGGATTGACGCGGCTAACTATCCCAATTGACCGAACCTTCGCCTCCATAGGAGCCCCTCCTGCTTAAAAACCTCGTGGCCGCGGTGCGGCGCCAAAAGCTGTTCAAAACAGGCGAAACCGTGGTGGTGGCGGTCTCGGGCGGGGCGGATTCGGTCGCGCTGCTCGATATCCTGGTTCACCTTGAAGAAGAACGGTTGCACCTTGTGGTGGCTCACTTGAACCACGGTCTCAGGGGGGCCGCCTCCGACGAGGACGAGGCCTTCGTCTCCCGGTTGGCCGCCCGATACCAGCTCCCTTTCGCCTCCAAGCGGGTCGCCGTGGCCCAACTCGCCCAAGAATCGCGCCTCTCGCTGGAGGACGCAGGGCGAAAAGCGCGCTACGCCTTTTTCGCCGAAACCGCCGCAACCCGCGCCGCCACCAGTATTGCCCTGGCCCATCATCTGGACGACCAGGCCGAGACCGTCCTGATCCGCTTGCTGCGCGGCGCCGGCGGCGCCGGTCTGAGCGCCATGGGAAGCAGTTCTCAGGGGAATCTGAAACGTCCGCTCTTGCAGGTTTCCCGCGCCCAGATCGAGAGCTACTTGAACTCTGCCGGATTAAGCCACCGGAATGACGCCAGTAACGCCGACACCGCCATCCTGCGCAACAGCATTCGCCACGAACTGATCCCCTTTCTCCGAAGGTACAACCCCAAGGTGTCGGAGCGGCTCGCCGCCACGGCGCAGATCCTGGCCGGCGACCAGGAACTGCTGGAGCAGTTCACCGAGACCGCCTATCTGCGGCTGGCCTGCCGGCTGCCGGACGCGCTCACCCTGGAGATCGAAGGGTTGCTCCGGGAGCCGCACGCCCTGAGGCTCCGCCTGTACCGCCGCGCCCTGCTGGAGGTGCGCGGCGACCTGCGACATATCGCTTTGACGCATCTGGAGGCGATCGAACGTCTGGCGCTTTCCGATCGTTCCAACGCCAGGCTGAAGCTTCCCGGCGACTGTCTGGCGGTGCGCAGTTACGGCACGCTCGGCTTTCAGCGCGGCGAGGCGACTGCCGGCCAGACGTGGCAATTTACCGTTGAAGGGGAGGGGAGCTTCTCGCTCCCCACCGGTCGGCGCCTGTCGGTCGCGCGCGTCCCGCGCCCCGCGCTGCTCGACGCCGGCTCGCCGCGGGTAGCCTACCTGAGTCCCGAGCGCGCCCCTTTTCCCTGGCTTTTGCGCGGCTTCGCGCCGGGCGACCGCTTCCGCCCTTTGGGCATGAGCGGCGAGCAGAAGGTTAAGGATCTTTTTATAAACGAGAAGATCCCCCCGGGCCGCAGGCCCGCGGTGCCGCTGCTTTTGAGCGCGGGGCGCATCCTTTGGGTGGCCGGGATCAAGATGGCGGACGACGCCCGGGTGACGGCCCCGTCCGACGCCGTTTTAAGGGTTGAAATTCTTGATTTTACGCCTTAAAGCTCTTGTCAATATTGCCCCGATATGGTACTTATTTTGTTCGTTTAACTGCGCCCCTTAAATTAAAATATTTTGTGACACACCAACAGCTCAGCCCGGCAGCCGGCCCTAAGGGGGCTTGATTCGCCGGGCTTGCGGCATACAGACAATTCGGGAGGAAACTTGAATCAATTTTATAAGAACCTGGCCCTCTGGCTGGTGATCAGCCTGATGATGATCCTGTTATTCAACCTGTTCAACAAGCCGAAGCCGGCCCAGGAAAAACTGGATTACAGCGATTTTATTGAGGCCGTCGATACCGGCAAGGTGAAAAACGTGGCCAGGCCGATCGGCAGCGTCACCATCCAGGGGAACGAGATCATCGGCAAGTTCAGCGACGGCAAGGAGTTCAGAAGCTACAAGCCTGCCGACGCCAATCTGACCGACAAGCTGATCGCCAAACATATCACGGTATCGGCCCGCCCCGAGGAGGAGCGCTTCTCCTGGTTCTCGCTCTTGGTCTCCTGGTTCCCGATCATCTTCCTGGTCGCCGTCTGGATCTTCTTCATGCGCCAGATGCAGGGCGGCGGCGGCAAAGCCATGGCCTTCGGCAAGAGCCGCGCCAAGCTCCTCACCGAAACCCAGGGGAGAATCACCTTCGAGGACGTCGCCGGCATCGAAGAGGCCAAGGACGAGCTGGAGGAGATCATCGCCTTTTTGAAGGACCCGAAGAAGTTCACCAAATTGGGAGGACGGATTCCCAAGGGCGTGCTGCTGATGGGCCCTCCGGGCACCGGCAAGACCCTTTTGGCCCGCGCCATCGCCGGCGAGGCCGGAGTCCCCTTCTTCTCCATCTCCGGTTCGGACTTCGTCGAGATGTTCGTCGGCGTCGGCGCCAGCCGGGTGCGCGACCTGTTCGTGCAGGGTAAAAAGAGCGCGCCCTGCATCATCTTCATCGACGAGATCGATGCCGTGGGGCGTCATCGCGGCGCCGGCTTGGGCGGCGGGCACGACGAGCGCGAACAGACCCTGAACCAGCTCCTGGTGGAGATGGACGGTTTCGAGTCCAACGAGGGGGTGATCCTGATCGCCGCCACCAACCGCCCGGACGTGCTCGACCCTGCGCTTTTGCGCCCCGGCCGCTTCGACCGCCAGGTCGTGGTGCCGCGCCCGGACGTGAAGGGGCGCGAGGCGATCCTCAAGGTGCACACCAAGAAGACTCCGCTCTCTCCCGACGTCGATCTCGGCGTCATCGCCCGCGGCACCCCCGGTTTCTCCGGCGCCGACCTCTCCAACGTGGTGAACGAGGCGGCGCTCCTGGCGGCCCGCAAAGAGAAGAGCCTGGTGGAGATGATCGACTTCGACGACGCCAAGGACAAGGTGCTCATGGGGGTCGAGCGCCGCTCCATGGTGATTTCCGACGAAGAGAAGAAGAACACCGCTTACCACGAGGCGGGGCACACCCTGGTCGCCAGGCTGATTCCCGGCACCGACCCGGTGCACAAGGTCTCCATCATACCCCGCGGCAGGGCGCTGGGCGTCACCATGCAGCTCCCCATCGAAGACAAGCACAGCTATTCGCGCGAATCCCTCCTGGACAGGATCGCGGTGCTGATGGGCGGGCGCGCCGCCGAGGAGCTGATCTTCAATTCCATGACCACCGGCGCCGGCAACGACATCGAGCGGGCCACCGACATCGCCAGGAAGATGGTGTGCGAGTGGGGCATGAGCGAGAAGCTCGGCCCGGTCAGCTTCGGCAAGAAGGACGAGCAGATCTTCCTGGGGCGCGACATGGCGACCTCCAAGAATTACTCCGAGTCAACCGCCGTGGAGATCGACCACGAGATCAGGCTGATCGTGGAACAGAATTACTCGCGGGTACAGGCGCTGCTTGCGGCCAACCTCGACTCCCTGCACAGGATCTCGCTGGCCCTGATCGAGAAGGAAAACCTCACCGGCGAAGAGGTCGACCGTGTCATCGCGGGCGAAGAACTCCCCTCGGACACCCCCCCGGTCGCCCCATCGGTAACCCCTCCGGTCGCATGATTGCGACCGCCGCGGGATGGGAGCTTTCCCGTCGCACGCTCCCGCTCGCGCGGCCGCTGGTGATGGGCATCCTGAACGTGACTCCGGATTCCTTTTCGGACGGCAACCGCTTCTTCTCCCTGGAGGCCGCCGTCGACAGGGCGCTGGAGCTGGAGCAGGAAGGGGCCGACATCATCGACATCGGCGGAGAAAGCACCCGGCCCGACGCGCCGGCCGTCGATCTCGCCGAGGAACTGAGCCGGGTGGTCCCGGTGATCGAGGCGCTGGCCGGCAGGCTGACCGTGCCGATCTCGGTCGACACCTACAAGTCGGGGGTGGCCAGGGCGGCCTGCGCCGCCGGGGCGGAGATCGTCAACGACGTGAGCGGCCTTTTCTTCGACGCCGACATGGCGAAGGCGGTGGCCCAAGCCGACGCCGGCCTGGTGGTGATGCACACCCGCGGCAGGCCGGACCGCATGCAGGCCGACACCGGCTATGGCGATCTGATGGCGGAGGTCAAGGGGTACCTGGCGGATTCGCTGGCCTTGGCCGAGGCCGCCGGCATACCCGCCGGCCGCATCGTGATCGATCCGGGCATCGGTTTCGGCAAGAGCGTCGACGGCAATCTGGAGCTGATCAGAAGGCTTGGCGAACTGTTGACGCTGGAGCGCCCGATCCTGGTCGGCCCCTCCAGAAAATCCTTCATCGGGGCGGTCACCGGCGCGACCGGCGGCGCCCGCCTCTTCGGCACGGCGGTTGCGGTAGCCGTCTCGGTGGCGAACGGCGCCTCCATCGTCAGGGTCCATGACGTGGCCGCCATGAGAGAGGTTGCGATCATGGCGCGGGCGCTTGCTTAGTTGCCGGCCAAAAACTCGAAGCTGCGGCTTCCCGACTGGTGCTGATGACTTTTCTCCTGCAAAACATAGGCGTGCTGCGGGACCTGCTGGACCTGTCGCTCGCGGCGCTGATCATCGCCAGGCTCTCCAGGCTTTTGAAGGAGGGGATGGCGCTGCGCATCCTGGGCGTGCTCTGCCTGCTGGCGGCCGGCCACCTGCTGTCGCGCCTGTTTTCCCTGCAAACCGTCCGGCTTCTCTTCGATACCTTCCTCGCCTCATCCGTGGTGGTGCTTGCGGTAATCTTCCAGACCGACATACGCAGAACTTTCGCGGCCCTTAGCCGAAGCCGCGCCCAGAGCGACGTGGAGATGTCGGACGTGATCGACGAACTGGTCTTCGCCGTCGCCGGCCTCTCCCAAAAGCATATCGGCGCCTTGATCGTGATCGAGCGGGGGATATCGGTGGACAACTACCTGGCGGTCGGCACCGACATCGACGCCAAGGTCACCAGCGAGCTGATCTCTTCCATATTTCTCCCCTACTCGCCGATTCACGACGGCGCCGTGATCATCCAGCGCGGCAAGCTCACCAAGGCCGGTTGTTTCCTGCCGCTTACCCAGAATCCGGAGGTGAGCAAGAGCCTGGGCACCAGGCACCGGGCCGCCATGGGGCTGAGCGAGTTGGTGGACGCCGTGGTGGTCGTGGTCTCCGAGGAGACCGGCACCGCTTCGGTGGTGGTCGACGGCAAAAAAACCGACATCCTCGACCTTCCCGCCCTGGGCAAACTGCTGAGAAGACTGGTGGAGCCGAGGTGGCTGAAATGAATCGGGCGAAGTTTTCCGAATGGTCCGGCGGGGTGAAGGCGCTGTCGCTGCTTTTGGCCGCGCTCCTTTGGCTGGGCGTGGCGCTGGAGCGAAAAGGCGAGTTGAAGCTGATGGTTCCGCTGCGCCCCAAGGCGGTGCCGGCCGGTTTCCGGCTGGAATCCCCGCTCCCGGAGCAGCTGGAGGTGACGGTTTCCGGACCCCGCATCCTTTTGTGCCGGCTGCCGTTCAGCAGACTTAGCTGCGGGCTCGACCTGGACGCGACCGCCGCCGGGACGCTGAGCTTTGCGCCCCGGCACTCCTCCCTGGGGCTTGATCGGGAACTGAGCGTGGTGCGGATCCTTCCCGCCTCGATGCGACTGACGCTGGTCAAGGAAACGCAGGTTAGATGAGCAAAATACGATACGGGAGAGGTGGAGTTATGAAGAAGCTTTTCGGCACCGACGGAGTGCGCGGGGTGGCCAACGTCTACCCGATGACGGCGGAGATGGCCATGCAGATCGGACGCGCCGCCGCCTACATCTTTAAAAACGGCAAGAAACGGCACCGGATCGTGATAGGCAAGGATACCCGCCTCTCCGGCTACATGCTGGAAAGCGCCCTGGTGGCCGGCATCTGCTCCATGGGCGTGGACGTGCTGCTGGTGGGCCCGTTGCCGACGCCGGGAATCGCCAACATCACCTCCTCGATGCGCGCCGACGCGGGGGTGGTGATCTCCGCCTCCCACAACCCCTTCGAGGACAACGGCATCAAGTTCTTTTCCCGCGACGGCTTCAAGCTCCCCGACGAAATGGAGCTGATGATGGAGGAGCTGATCTTCTCCAAGCGGATCGACTCCCTGCGTCCGACCGCCAAGGACGTCGGCAAGGCCTACCGGATCGACGACGCCATCGGCCGCTTCGTGGTCTTCCTGAAGAGCACCTTTCCCAAGGACCTCGATCTTTCCGGGCTGAAGATCGTGCTCGACTGCGCTAACGGCGCCGTCTACAAGGTGGCCCCCGCGGTTTTGGAGGAGTTGGGAGCGGAGGTGATCACCTTCGGCGTCAAGCCCAACGGCACCAACATCAATGCCGACTGCGGTTCGCTCCACCCCGGGGTGATCAGCGAGGCGGTGAAGCTGCACGGCGCCGACCTCGGCATCGCCCTTGACGGCGACGCGGACCGGGTGATCTTCGTGGACGAGTACGGCAACGTCGTGGACGGCGACCGGATCATGGCGATCTGCGCCACCGAGATGATCAAACAGGGGACGCTGAAGCGCAACACCCTGGTGGCGACCGTGATGAGCAACATGGGGCTGGACATCGCCATGAAGCGCGCCGGAGGCGAGGTGGTGAAGACCGCGGTGGGAGACCGCTACGTGGTCGAGGAGATGCTCAAAGGGGGGTACAACCTGGGCGGAGAGCAGTCGGGCCACATGATCTTCCTGGACCACAACACCACCGGCGACGGCGTGCTCTCGGCGCTGCAGGTGCTTGCCATCATGCAGAGGCGCGGGAAACGGCTTTCGGAGCTGGCGCTGGTCATGGAACCGCTGCCGCAGGTGCTGGTGAACGTGCGTCTGGCGGAGAAATCCGACATCATGCAGGTGCCGGAAGTGGCGAACCTGATCCGGGAGGTCGAGGAGAGGCTGAAGGGCGAGGGGCGGGTGCTGATCCGCTATTCCGGCACCGAGCCGCTGTTGCGGATCATGCTGGAGGGGAACGACGAGGGCGAGATCCGCAGCTGGGCGAACGAGATCGCCGCCACGGTCGCCTGCGCCTTTGGAGGTGAAGCGCGTGGCTAGACTGGGAGTGAACATAGATCACGTGGCGACGCTCAGGCAGGCCCGGGGCGGCAGCGAGCCCGATCCGGTGGCGGCCGCCGCCATGGCCGAGTTGGCCGGCGCGGACGGCATCACCATCCATCTCAGGGAGGACCGCCGGCACATTCAGGACCGCGACCTGAGAATACTTCGTCAGACCGTGCAGACCCGCTTGAACCTGGAGATGGCGGCTACCGACGAGATGGTCGCCATCGCTCTCTCGGTGAAGCCCGAGGCGTGCACCCTGGTCCCGGAGAAGCGCGCCGAGCTGACCACCGAGGGGGGACTCGACGTCAGGATTCACCACGAGGCGCTGAAACTCGCCATCGAGAAGCTCCAGCAAGGCGGCATCGTGGTCAGCCTGTTCATCGATCCCGATCCCGATCAGATCAAGGCCGCCAACAAGGTGGGCGCCGACTACATCGAGATCCACACCGGCGCCTTCGCCGACGCCCCAAGCTGGAAGGAAGAGCAGCAGGAGTTGATCAAGATAGAGAACGCGGTGAAGCTGGCCCGCAAGCTCGACCTTGGCGTCAATGCCGGCCACGGCCTGAACTACGTGAACGTGAAGAAGGTGGCGGCGATCGGCGGCATCGAGGAGTTCAATATCGGGCACTCCATCATGTCCAGGGCCATCCTGGTCGGCCTCGACCGGGCGGTGCGCGACATGTCGGAGCTGGTCCGCTACGCCTGATCCCGCATGAGAAGCGATGAGGGATCAGGGATGAGGATGAGGGACGCCTTTTCCCCTGAAGGGAGGGAGAGCGGCAGTAGTTTTTTCGCCCCTTGCGCTGAGGAGAGGCTTCGCGCTACAATGAGCGACGCCAAAACTGGCGGCCTGACGGCCGTCTATAATTGACAACGAAAATTCCAAAGGAGAAGTACATGTCCAAAGCTCAAGCCCGTCACATCCTGGTTGCCACCGAGGAAGCATGTCTCGCCCTTAAAAACAGAATCGAAGCCGGAGAAGATTTTGCCGTCGTCGCGCGCGACAATTCCTCCTGCCCGTCCGGCAGGCAGGGCGGCGCCTTGGGCGAGTTCGGCCCCGGCCAGATGGTGCGCGAGTTCGACGAAGTCGTTTTCAGCGGCGAAATCGGCAAGGTCCTCGGGCCGGTGAAAACCCAGTTCGGCTACCACCTGATCGAAATCACCAGCCGCACCGAATAGAGCTTCATAAGGGGAATCGATGGAAGCCAAGGGGAAATTGCAGGAGAAATCGCTGCTGGGGCGGATTTTCAGCGCCGAGACCATGATCTTTTGCGTGGGGGTCGGTTGCATAGTCTACGGACTGGCGGACGGTTTTAAGGTCATGCAGGTGTTTTTCGGGGTATGCATCGTCGGCGGCAGCGTCATGCTCCATTTCGTCAGGAGGAAGGACTGGGACGCCCACTGGGCCGAACTGGATCGGGTCCGCCAGGCGCACGAGCAGAGGATGGCCGAGGAGAGAGAAAAGAACGGATAAGGAGAAGGGCGGGGAGGCGAGACTTCCCCGCCTTTTTACGTTTTAATGCGCTGGCGGCGGCGGGGCGTGCCGCTGCGGTTTTTTCAGGATCAGCAACAACGGGATGATGACCAGAAAGGCCAATCCGACCACGAAGAAGATCCGGTTATAGGCGAGCATGTAGGATTCCCGCCGCACCATCCCGTAGATGATGGCGAGGGAACTTCTCTCCGCAGAGACCGGATCCATGCCGCGCGCCATGGTGGCGCTCTTCAGCATGGCGAGCCTCGTTTGCACCACCGGATTGTACGGATTCACGTGGGCGGCGAGGTTGGTCTGGTAGAACTGCGAGTAGCGCGACAACAGCGTCGCCGAGATGGCGATGCCGACGCTGCCGCCGATGTTCCTCAAAAGGCTGAAGATCCCGGTGGCGTTCCCCATCTCCTCCTTGGCTATGGTCGAGAGGGTGACCGTGGTCAGCGGCACGAAGGTCATGGCAAGACCCACGCCGAGCACCACCCTCGGCCAGACGAAATCGCGATAGGCGGCTTCGAGGGTGAAGCGCTGCATGATGAACATGGAGCAGGCTCCGATCAACAGGCCGCAAAAGACCACCTTTCTGCCGTCGTAGCGCTGGATGACGGCGCCGACGAACGGCATGCAGATCAGCGTCGCCATCCCGCCGGGAGCCAGCACCATGCCCGCCATGGTGGCGTTGTAGCCCATGAGGGTCTGCAAAAAGAGAGGTATCAGCATGATGGAGCTGTACAGGCAGAACCCGACCGCGAACATGATCAGGTTTCCCGCCGAGAAGGAAAGGTTCTTGAAGAGCCGCAGGTTGACGATCGGGTGGGGATGGGTCAATTCCACGTAGATCAGCGATAGCAGGGAGATGAAGGAGACGGCGGAGCAGACGATGATGAAGGGGGAGTTGAACCAGTCCTCCTGCTGTCCCTTGTCGAGCACGATCTGCAGCGCGCCGAGGCCGATGGTCAAGAGGGCGAGCCCCCAGTAATCGACGGCGATCTTGGTTCTTTTCAGGTAGCTCGGATCGTAGATGAAGAAGCTGGCCATGGTGACCGCGATGATGCCGATCGGGATGTTGATGTAGAAGATCCAGCGCCAGCTCATGTTGTCCGTGATCCAGCCGCCCAGGGCGGGGCCGATGATCGGGCCGAACATGGCTCCGACGCCGAAGATGGCCATGGCCATCCCCTGTTGGTAAGGGGGGAAGGTTTCCATCATGATCGCCTGGCTCATCGGGATGAGCGCGCCGCCCGCCGCCCCCTGCAGCACCCGGAAGAAGATCAGCATGGCGAGCGTGGGCGCGGCGCCGCACAGGAAGGAGGCGACCGTGAAGAGGATGATGCAGGTGATGAGGAACCTTTTCCTGCCGAACATGCGCGCGAGCCAGCCGGTCATGGGGAGGACCACCGCGTTGCTGACCAGATAAGAGGTGAGGACCCAGGTGATCTCGTCGGTGCCGGCGTTCAGGCTGCCTTGCATGTGGGGGAGCGCCACGTTGGCGACAGAGGTGTCGACGATTTCCATGATGGCCGGCAGCATCACCGTGATGGTGATCAGCCATTTGTTGACGTTCTTCTCTTCGTTCATCAATCTCCCAAAACCTTGCTCAGCCACAAAAAACAGAAAACAAGAAAAACAAACCAACACCTTTAAGCGGGGCAAACCTCAAACCCTTTTAGCCACAAAAAAGCACAAAAGGCACAAAAAAGAGTCAACACCTTAAACGGGGTAAATCTTAAAGACTGGATACAAAGCGTAGTCGGTCGTCTAGACTTGAGCTCTTTGTTCCTTTGTTTTGAAAATTTTGTGTCTTTTGTGCCTTTTTGTGGCAATAAAGCCTTTTGGTTTTACTTTCCCGTCAGGATGGTCGGCACCACGCTCATGCCGACGCGCAAAAGGCGGTTCGGGTCGCTTCCCTTGTCGATGGCTATCCGAACCGGAATCCTCTGGATCACTTTTACATAGTTGCCGGTTGCGTTCTCTGGCGGCAACATCGAGAAGGCCGCCCCGGTCCCCGCCATGATGCTCTCCACTTTCCCCTTGAAGGTCCTCCCCGGATAGGTGTCTACCGTAAATTCCACCATCTGGCCGGGCTTCACGTCGGTGAGCTGGCTCTCTTTGTAGTTCGCGGTCACCCAGGCGTCGTCCAGCGTGACCAGCGCCATCAGCGCCTGACCCGGCTGCAGATAATTGCCCGGCTCCACCGATTTCTTGGTGATGTAGCCGTCGCTGGGGGCAAAAATGCGGGTGTAGGATAGGTTCAGCGCCGCCGTCTCCAGTTCTCCCTGCTTTTGCGCCACTCGGGCCTCCCTGGAACCGGTGCCGGCAACTCCGACCACCGCCAAGGCGTGGTGCTCGGCCTCCTGCGCCTCCTTGAGCTGCATCTGGGCGACTTTCCTGGCGGTGTAAAGCCGGTCCAACTGCTCTCGGGGGATGACTTCCTTGGCGAAAAGGGCCTCGCCGCGCTTGAGGTCGAGATTGGCCTGATCCAGTCTGGCGGTGGCAAGCCCGATGCTCGCCCGTGCGCCTTCCACCTGGGCGTAGTCTCCCGAGGTCTCGTTGCGGGCCATCTCCAGGCTGGCTGCGGCGGTTTTTGCCCGAGCCTGGTAATCGGAGGGGTCCAATTCGGCCAACAGATCGCCCTTATGCACGAACTGGTTGTCCACCACCGCCACCCGCTTCACCATGGCCGGAATCCTGCTGGAGATGGAGTGGATATGGGATTCGATGAAGGCGTTGTCGGTCTCGATATGGGTCTTGTTGTACAGCCATTGGCGCACACCGAAGGCGGCGGCGCTAAGAAGGATTATCGCCAGGATAATGCCGCCGCGCTGCTTTTTGCTCAAACCCTTGCTCGTGTTTTCATTTTCTTCCGCCATATAGTTCCTCTGTGAATATTAAATCCTGATTACGCTTCGCGTTCTCGGCGTCTTCGCGGTTCGATTGTATTTACAACTCGCCCTGAGCCCGCTTCACCCTCGCCACTGCAACCTCGAAGTCGTAGATAGCCTGGTAATGCTCGGTTCTTACCTGGGTAAGCAGCGTCTGGGCGTCGATCACGTCGGTCGCGGTCCCCACCTGTTCCTGATAACGATCCCTGTTGATGCGGAGGTTTTCCTCTCCCTGCCGTATCGAGGTTTCGGTGGCGGCGATACGCTCCTTGGCGACCTTGGCGTCGTTGGCCGCAGTCCGGTATTCGAGGGCGAAGTCGGATTGCATCTGATGGAGTCGCAGGTCCGTGCGGGATCGGTTCTCCACGGACTGCTTGAAACGGGCGGTAGTGGCGAAACCGTCGAACAGGTTGACCTTGAAGCCGACGGTCGCCGCCATGATCACCTGCTCCTTCACCTTGTCGTTCTGCACGTAGTCGAGGCCCGCTTTGGCGAAAAACTCCGGAAAATAGGCGCTTTTCGATTCCTTTACGTCCATTTCCGTTGCTTCCAGCAGCTTTCGCTGCGCAAGGATTTCGGATCGGCCGGCAACGGCATCTTCAGCCGCTTTGTCCAAAATCCGCGGATCGATCTGCGTCTCCTCGACCAGGGAGGCGCGGTACTCCGGAGCGGCGCCGATGCCGTCGTTGAGAGTCAACCAGGCGTTGTCCATCTGGTTGGCGACCTCAAGACGGCGCTGTTTGCTTCTGGATAGCTGCACCTCGGCCTGCAACACGTTGTTGCGGGTCACCACCCCCTGCTCGTAGAGGATTTTCGCCATGCGCAGATGATCGGTCATCTGCGTCACCTCGTCATCCGCCGCCTTGATGATTTTTTCCGTCTGCAGGATACGGAAGTAGGAGCCTACCGTCTTCAGGAAGATGTCCTGCTCCTGGTTCTTGTAGCCGATGCGCGTCGCATCCCGGGTCGCCGCGGCCCGGGCGACGCGGGCGCGGGTGCGGCCGAAATCGTAGAGGGTCTGGGTTATGCCCAGGCTGAAGCTGCCGTAGTCGGGGTCCTGTGTTTGAAAAGAGCCGACGGGAGACGCGATGGCTTGGGGCACCTGTTGCGCGGTGTACCCCGCCTGCATGTCCACGCGCGGCAGGTAGCCGCTGCGGTTGGCTTTCACGTTCTCGCCGGCGATCTGCTCGTCTATCTGGACCATCTTCAGCGTCCGGCTCGCGGCAGCGGCATTTTTAAGGGCATCCGAGAGGGTGAGCTGGCCGGCCTGGCAAAGGCCGGATGAGAACGCCAGCAATACGCAGGCTGCACTAATCGATTTCAGCATAAATTCCCCATCTCAATGGCGGATCTTTTCAAGCAGCCGAATAAGCGTGACCTGTTCTTCGGGGGTGAGCGAGGCGTTTACCTTGTCCTTAACCCTGTTCGCCGCCGCGCAGAGCACGTCTTCGGGAAGTTTGCCTTTGGGCGTGAGAAAGATTTGGTAAGCGCGGCGGTCCTCCGGGTGGTGGCGCCGTTCGATGAGTCCTTCCTTTTCCAGCCGGTCGATGATCCCGCCCATGGTGGTGCGGTCGATCTGGCTGAGCGCGGAGAGCTCGGCCTGGGAGAGGCCGTCCTCGCGCCACAGGAAAGCGAGCAGGCCGAATTGCTGCGGGGTAAGGTCGTAGCCCTCGAATTCCTCCTTGAAAATGGCGCAGGCGCGCTGATACGCCTTGGCCAGCAGGAAGCCGACGTTTTTTTCGATCTCGATCATGGTGGTTGCTCCGTTTAATGCCCTAATGAGCACTATACAGATAATCAGTATGCTTGCAAAGCGGATTTTAGGGTAGGGTTGGCCGGAACGCCAAGGTTACTCGTTTTTATAGATTATCTCGAAAATTTGGTGTCCCATCACGCCCTTGCTCGTTTCCCGGCGCAAAGTCGGCTGGCTTCCGAGCGGCTTCTGTGCTAGCATAAGGGCGCGTTTGCATTGGGCGTCGGCAGGAGATCCTGCTCCGCACTTAACGTCGTCTCAATTTTTCGGAACCCCCTTTCTATACAATTATTGCCAAGGAGATGGAATGAAGATCCTGCTGCCTGTAGCCGGAAAAGGAACTCGGCTGCGACCCCACACGCATACCAAGGCCAAATCCCTGGTCCACGTCGCCGGCAAAACGGTGCTCGAACACATCGTCAGCCGCCTGTTGCCCCTGGACGCCACCGAGTACCTCTTCATCACCGACGACAACGGCGGGCAGGTCCGCGACTACATGGATGCGGCCTTCCCGACGCTCAACTGCCGCTATGTCGTCCAGAAGGAAAGGCAGGGACCGGCTCACGCGGTCGCCTTGGCGATGCCTTTCATCGAACCGGGCGAGGATCTGCTGATAGTTTTCAACGACACCATCTTCGATGCGGATCTGACCCTCATCCACGCGCTTTGCGCCGACTGCGACGGCCTCATCTATTCCAAAGAGGTGGAGGATTACCAGCGCTTCGGCGTGAACGTGATCCGCGACGGCCTGATCGTGGACATGGTGGAAAAGCCGGACACCCTGGTGTCGAAACTGGCGCAGGTGGGGCTTTACTATCTAAAGGACGGGGTTCGTTTCATGCGGTACCTGCAGGAGACCATCAGCGCTTGCGAGACGGTGAAGGGGGAATACTACCTTCCGGCGGTTTTCATGCGCATGATCCGGGATGGACGCAGGTTCAAGGCGCCCGAGATCGACGCCTGGCTCGATTGCGGCACGCCGGAGACGCTGCTGCAAACCAACAGCTATCTTCTTGCCGGACGCCACCACAACCATGGCGAGGTGATCGACTCGGTGCTGATCGAACCGGTGCATATCGAGAAGGGGGCGGTGGTGCGCGGCAGCATTCTTGGTCCGAATGTTTCCATCGCGGCCGGAAGCGTCGTGGAGGCGAGCATCCTGAAGAATTCCATCGTCAACGGGAATTCCGTGGTCACCAATATCATCCTGCATGATTCCATCTTGGGGGATTCGGTGCATCTGCTGGGCTCGACTCGCCGCATGAACATCGGCGACCATTCTCTGATCGAGATGCAGGATTAAACCGTCTTTTCACTTCTTGTAAGCGGGCAGACGGTACAGTCTCTGGTACAGCTCCATCGCCGTCACCACTTTCTTCACGTACTCCCGGGTCTCTCTGAACGGGATGCTCTCCACAAATTCATCCCGGGGCAGCGCCCCCAATCCCTTCTGCCATTTCTTGACGTTCCCCGCGCCCGCGTTATAGGCTGCCGCGGCCAACTGCACGTTCTTGTCGTACATATCAAGCAGGCTCTTGAGGTGCTTGGCACCCAGCCGTATGTTCAATTCCGGCGTGGCGAGACGCGCCGAAGCTCCTTTGGAAATGGTCTCCGCGGTCGAGGGCATGATTTGCATCAGGCCGACGGCTCCCACCGGGGATAAGGCGGCCGGGAAATAATTGCTCTCGGTGCGCATGATGGCGTAGATCAGACTCTCCGGTATGCCGTTCAACGCCGCATGCTTGGCGACTTCCTCGTTGAAGGCGAGCGGATAGTTGATGCCCCAGGCGAGCAGGCTCTCCTTTTCGCCTTTTTTCGGCCGCTCCTGCTCTATGGCGTGCAGCGCGCCGTTGTAGTTGTCCATCTCCAGGTAGAGTCTGGCGATCCCCGCCGGGTTTTTCTTCTTGCTCCGCGACAGTTCCCTGGCCGCCTCGTTAACCATCCCCAGGGTGATCAGGGCTTTTTCCCGCTCGAACCCCGCCGGCATCGGCAGCGACCCGATCACGCTTTTCGGCAGTTGCGGGAACTGCGCGAGCGCGCTCCATCGGTCGCAGATCAGGGCGTAGTAGCCGAACGGGTATTCCGCCGCCAGGGCTGCGAACGACGCCTCCGCCCCTTTTGCGTCGCCGGTGGCGGTCAGCGACTTGCCCAGCCAGTACAGTGCCTTCTCCCGCCACTCCTCCCGCTCGGCCAGTTTTTTCAGGTAGGCCGCCGCCCCTTGGTAATCGCGCGACTGATAGCTCGCCCAGGCGGCCTCCCACATTACTGCGGCGGTCTTCTCCTGATCGGGGTGCTTGGCGATGTATACCCTGAAAAGCTGCAGCGATTCGCTCCATTTCCTCTGAAAGCGCTTCAAGTATGCCGCCTCCAAAAGGGAATCGTCCGCCACGTTGCCGGACTTGCTGCTCTCCGCCAGCCGCATGTACATGGCGAAGGCTTCGTCGCGGTTGCCCGTTTTGTCCAAGCTGCGCGCCAGCCAATAACTGGCTTCGTTGGCGAGGTTGCCGGCGGACTCCTTCTGCGTCGCGTTTTTGAAGACGGCCTGCGCCTCTTGGTAACGTCTCGCCTTGAAGAGCGCCTGCCCGGTCTTCAGCCGCAGCCTGGCGGTAAATTCTTCGCTCTGGCCGCCGACCGGGACCTCGGCGAACGCCTGCGCCGCTTGGGAACCGCGCCCGAGGTCATAGAGGATGCTCGCCCGCTTGAACAGTTCCGCGGAGGTGTAGCGCTCCGTTTTCACCCCGGCGGCGGTGAGCCGCAGCAACTCCTCGGCTGCTTTGGCGGCAAACGGAGAACCGGGGTAGTTGAGCCAGATCACTCTCAGGGTCGCCGCGGCCGACGCCGGGTCGCCCTGCTTGTCGCGGCAAAGCGCCGAGCCGAACAGGGCGGAGATGGCATCGCTGCCCGACGGGTAGCGCTCGATGAAGGAGGCATAGCTCTGCTGCGCCTCCTTGTAGTAGCCCCCCGCCGCCAGCGTGTCGGCGTAAAGGATCATGGCGGCGCGGGCTTGGGAGCTGTCGGGGTACTGCTTCAGCAACTTGTACAAGGGAGGAAGCGCCTGGTCCCAGCGGCGAAGTTTGGAGAGCGCCAACCCCTGGTGGTAAAGGGCGTAGTCGGCCAGCAGGGGATAGGAGTCGGCGGCTACGGCAAGCCGGGAAGCAGCCTCCTCCCAGAGTTCCAGCCGCAAGGCGGACATGCCGAGCAGAAAGGGGCGCGCCGCCTGGTCCGTGCTCTTCAGCGCCGCGTCGTGCGCTCCGCTGAAGTCTCTGACCTTCATGCGCTCGGCAGCGGTAGTGAGCGCCTCGTCGGATAGTTTGTTGAGGTTATGGGCGAAGGCGGGAAGGGTGGCGCTGAACAGCATTACTGCCGCAGCGATCAAGCGGAAAAACATGTGTACTCCCTTTGCTGGTGGTGCATCAGTTCGACCCCTAAATTTAACGGACGGGGTCTGAAAAAGCAAAGGAAAAGGGTGGAAGGCCAAATGCGGCCGGAAAAACGGGAAGGGGGAAACGCCGCCGGCTTTCAATAGTTGACTTTATCGGGGTCGTTCTGCATTATCGGATAATATGCATCTTATTCGGGCGCTGCCGGTGCGCTCGCTGCCGATTTCGTCCCAGAGGGGTTTTTATGAAGAAGGGTAAGGGGAAGGACGCGGTTTTAAGGCTGCTGCAAAGCGGCGAGCCGATTCAATTCAGGCAGATGCTGAAGGCGCTGGGTGTCACGCGCGACGAGCGCAGCTACCTGGAGGAACACCTGGAGTTCCTGGTGGAGAGCGGCAAGGTCGTCAAGCTTCCCGGCCGCCTGTATGCCGCCGCCGGGGAGGGGGGCATCCGCGGCAAGCTTTCCACCCACCGGGACGGTTACGGCTTCGTGGTCCCCGAGGACGGCGGCGAAGACCTGTTCGTGCCGGCGCGCTACTTGAGCGAATACATGAACGGCGACCTGGTCGAGGCGCAGGTGGTGGCGACGCGACGCGACGGCAAGCGCGAGGGACGGGTGACGGGACTGATCCAACGGGCGGTGACCAGCGTGGTCGGCCGCTTCGAAGCGATCGGCAAGGGGGGGAGGGTGATCCCCGACGACCAGCGCCTGGGGCGCGACCTGTTCGTGGCGCCGGGGGATGCGGGGACGGCGCGCGACGGCCAGGTGGTGCTGGCGCAGGTTACCTCCTATCCGAGCGCTACGCGCGGACTGGAGGGAAGAATCGCCGAGGTGCTGGGCAACGCCAACGACCCCGAGGTCGAGGTGCTGACGGTGATCAAGAAGTTCGACCTGCCGCACGTCTTCGGCGAGGACGTGCTGGCCGAGGCGCTCAGGCAGCCGCAACAGGTCGAAGAGGAGGCGCTCTCCGGCCGGATCGACCTGCGCGGCCGCCTCACCGTCACCATCGACGGCGAGACCGCCAGGGATTTCGACGACGCCGTCTCGGTCGCCCGGGAAGGGGAGTCGATCCGGCTCTGGGTCTCGATCGCGGACGTCTCCCATTACGTGCGCGAGGGGTCGAAGCTCGACGCGGAGGCCTACCTGCGCGGCACCTCGGCCTACTTTCCCGACCGCTGCATCCCGATGCTCCCCGAACAGCTGTCGAACGGCATCTGCTCGCTCAACCCGGACGTGGACCGGCTCACCATGACGGCGGAGATGCTCTTCGACGCCGGGGGCGACATGATCGATTCCCGCTTCTACACGAGCGTGATCAGAAGCGCCGCCCGTCTCACCTACACCACGGTCAAGAGAATCCTGGTCGACAAGGATAGCGAGGTCATCGCCAGTCACGCCGGGCTGGTTTCCGACCTGAGCCTCATGGAGGAACTTTCGCTGCGCCTGAACGGCAGGCGCAAGCTGCGCGGCAGCATCGACTTCGACCTTCCCGAACCGCAGATCGTCCTCGACCTGCAGGGGGCGACCACCGCCATCGTGCGCGCCGAGCGCAATCTCGCCCACCGGATCATCGAGGAGTTCATGCTGGCGGCCAACGAGGCGGTGGCGAGTTTCCTGGAGCAGACGCCGGTCCCCTCGCTCTACCGGGTGCATGAGAATCCCGATCCCTTGAAACTGAAGGATCTGGCCGAATTCGTCTTCAGCTTCGGCTATCAACTGAAGATCGAGGAGGACAAGGTGAACCCGGCCGCCCTGCAGAAGCTGCTCCTGGAGGTCGAGGGGAAACCTGAGGAGCGGCTGATCAACGAGGTGCTGCTGCGCTGCATGAAGCAGGCGCGCTACGCCGCCGAGAACCTCGGACACTTCGGCCTGGCCGCCTCGTCCTACACCCATTTCACCTCGCCCATCCGCCGCTATCCCGATCTGGTGGTGCACCGGATTCTGAAGCGGGTGATCTCCGAAAAGCTGAAGCAGGTCGACAAGGACCGGCTGGAGGCGAGGCTCCCGGAAACCGCGCTGCATACCAGCCGCCGGGAGAGGATCGCCATGGAGGCGGAACGGGAGATGGTCGATCTGAAGAAGATGCAGTTCATGAGGGACAAGATCGGCGAGGAGTACGACGGCTTCATCACCGGGGTGGCCCAGTTCGGCCTGTTCGTGGAGCTGGTCGAGCTGTTCGTGGAGGGGATGATCCCGGTGGCGACGCTCCCCGCCGACTACTACGTGCATATGGAGAAGAGCCACTCCCTGGTGGGAGAGCGCAGCCGCGCCGTGTACCGGATCGCCGACCGGATCAGGGTCAAGGTGGCGGCCGTGAACGAGGGCCGCAAGCAGGTGGAATTCGCCCTGGTCGGCACCCTGGAGAAGCGTCCCATCGCCGCGGCGCCCGAGGGGGAGAGCTACCCCGTGGTTCCCATCAAAGGGAAGCGCCCCAAGCCGAAGCGGCGCTAGCGGCGCGGAAAGCAGTTGCGCCGGCTTTGACCACTGTGGTATAGGATTTGATTGAGAAAAAAAGGAGAATAGTGGCATATATGGCTGAGGAGAAGGTCCTGCCGTTCATGGAGCACCTGGTTGAACTCAGGAAGAGGTTGATAATCTGCGTGATCGCCATCGTCGTCGGCATGGGGGTGGCTTGGAACTTCTCCAACGATCTCTTGACCTTCGTGCAGAAACCGCTTACCGGCAAGACTTATTTGACCGAGGTGAAAAAGCAGATCTACGGCGAAATCAAGCTGCGTTACCCCGCCGCCTACAAGCGCTATCAACTCGGAGACGAGAAGCCGGTGCCGGAAAAGCCGCGCATGCTGAACTACAGCGCGCCGCTTGAGCCGTTCTTCATCCAATGCAAGATCTCCATGCTGGCGGGGCTGATCCTGGTCTTGCCGGTGGTCTTTCACCAGTGCTGGCTTTTCGTGGCGCCGGGGCTGACCCGCAAGGAGAGGCGGCTGGTGGTCCCGTTCGTCACCGTGGCCTCCCTGAGCTTTTGCGTGGGCGCTCTCTTCTTTCTGATCGTGATCTGGCCGGTGATCATCAACTTCTCCCTCTCCTACGAGGCGGCCGGGTTGCAGAGCTGGTTCAACATCTCCGCCTACATAAACTTCTGCATGCGGCTCATCCTGGTGTTCGGGTTGATCTTCGAACTGCCGATCCTCTCGCTGCTCCTTGCCCGCTTCGGCATCGTCAGCTACGCCATGCTGGCCCCGCGCAGGAAATACGCCCTTTTGGCGAGCGCCATCATCGCCGCCTTCCACGCCGATCTGGTGACCATGTTCGTCATCATGCTGCCGCTCTATCTCATGTACGAGATCAGCATCTGGGTGGCGCTTTTGTTCGGCAAAAAGAAGGCAAACCCGCTGGCCGCGGAGAACGTCTGAGGCAAGCGGAGCAAAAAGCTTTTTAGCCACAAAAAAGCACAAAAGACGCAAAAAGTTATTCTAATCGGGGTTCATGCTTCATATGGTTATCTTTACAAGCATTTCAGAGATTACGGAAAAACTGCGGCACCCGGTAGTGACCATCGGCAACTTCGACGGCGTGCATCTGGGGCATCGGGAGATTTTCAGGCGCGTGCGGGAACTCGCGCAGAATCGCGACGGCGTATCGGTGGTGATCACCTTCGAGCCGCACCCGCTGCTGGTGCTCTCCCCCGGCACCGGGGTCAAGCTGATCGCCAGTCTCCGGGAAAAACGATCCCTGATCGAGGCGTCGGGCATCGATTACCTGCTGGAAATCCCCTTCGACCTGGAATTTTCGCGGCTTTCCGCCACCCAGTTCGTGGAGCGGGTCCTGGTGGGGACGCTCGGCGTGGAGTGCCTGGTGATCGGCTACGACTACGCCTTTGGCCGCGGCAGGGAAGGGAACGTCGATTTGCTGCGACAGCTGGGGCAGGGTCTCTCTTTTTCGGTGGAAGTGCTCCAGCCGATCTCCAACGGCGCCACCGTCTACAGCAGCACCGCGGTCAGGAAGATGGTGAACGAGGGGGACGTGCAGGGGGTGGTGGCTGTCCTGGGACGGCACTACTGCGTGACCGGGACGGTGGTGCTCGGCCACCAGCGCGGCCGCGGGCTCGGCTTCCCCACGGCCAATATCGAGACCGAAAACGAGCTGCTGCCGGCTGCCGGCGTTTACGCGGTCAAGGTGCGGATCGGCTCGGTTCTCTACAACGGCGCCTGTAACATCGGCATGAACCCGACCTTCAAGAACGACCGGCTCTCCCTGGAAGTCTTTCTCTTCGACTTCGACGGCGACCTCTACGGGCAGGAGATGTCCGTGCTTTTCATCGAGCGCTTGCGCGGCGAGATGCGCTTTCCCAACCCCGAGGCGCTCAAAGAGGCGATCGCTGCCGACGTGGCGCGCTGCAAAGAGATACTGCAGGCTTTGGACCAGTCCGACTGGTCAGCTCAGCAGCAACCGCTTCCCAGGAGCTAGCTTGCTCAAGCAAAAACCCGATATCAAGCTCTGGGTCGGCATCGCCATCAGCGCTTTTTTCCTGTTCCTGCTCTTCAGGAAGATCGATTTCGACAAACTGGCGGCAGCTTTCGCCCTGATGGACTACCGCTACCTGCTGCCGGCGCTGGCGCTCACCTTCGTCAGTTATTACCTGCGGGCGGTGCGCTGGAAATTCCTGCTGCTGCCGGTCAAACGGACCCGGCTTGCCAACCTCTTTCCCTCCACCCTGATCGGCTACATGGCCAACAACCTGCTCCCCGCCAGACTCGGCGAGTTCGTGCGCGCCTACTCGCTGGGCCAAAAGGAGGGGATCGGCACCTCCGCGGTTTTCGCCTCGCTGGTGGTGGACCGGCTCTGCGACGGCTTTACCATCCTGCTGGTGCTGTTGATCACCTTCTTCACCATTCGCCTGCCGGCCGGCATGGAGCACATCCAGCGCGGCCTGGTCACCGGAGGCTACGTCACCTTCGCCCTCTACCTGGCCGTAATCGCCTTTTTGACGCTGCTGAAAAAGCGCACCGACTGGACGGTCCGCCTGCTCGGGCGGGCGGTTGCCACGGTCTCCGCTCCCTTGGCCGCGCAGGTGACGGAGCAGACCCGCTCCTTCATCTCCGGCATCCGCATCCCCAAGGGGGCTCCCCGGGTAAGCGCCATCGCCGTCAGCTCGCTCCTCATCTGGGCCAGCGCCATCTGGCCGGTCGACCTGGTGCTGCGTTCCTTCGGCACCCAGCTGCCGGCCACCGCCTCCATGTTCATCATGGTGTTCCTGGTCTTCGCGGTGATGGTGCCGGCCTCTCCGGGTTACGTCGGCACCTACCACTTCGCCTGCGTCACGGCTCTCTCCGCCTTCCAGATCGGCAGCGAAAAGGCGCTGAGCATCGCCCTGGTCATTCACGGACTGAGCTTTTTCCCGGTGATCGCCGCCGGCCTATTCTGTCTGTGGCGCGACAAGCTGTCGCTGAAAAAGTTGAGCCACACCAAGCCCTCAGGAGCGATTTCGTGAACAATACCGGACCTGCCGGGAGGCTCAATCCCTTTGCCATTCTCTCTTTCACCATACCCTTGGCGGTTTACCTGCTGACGCTGGCCCCCTCGGTCACCTTCTTCGATTCCGGCGAATTCATCACCGCCGTGTCCTCGCTGGGGACCGCCCATTCGCCCGGCTATCCGCTCTTCGTCAACTATGCCAAACCCTTCACCTTTCTCCCCTTCGGCAGCATTGCCTTCCGCGTCAACCTGGCGACCGCGGTCTCGGCGGCCCTGGCCTGCTACGGCGTCTACCTGCTCGCCTGTCATCTGTTGCAGGACGAGACGCTGCCGGGGAGCGAAGCCTTCGCCCGTCTGGCCAAGCGTCTGGTGCCGCTGGTCGCGGCTCTCACCTTCGCCGTCACCGCCAGGCTCTGGCTGCAGTCCAATCACGACAAGCCCTATCCGCTTTTGGCCTTCATCTGCGCCCTGGTTTTTTACCTGATGCTCCTTTGGCGGGAGAGCTTCCGGCAGGGTGCCGAGCGCCCCTCCTACGTCTATCTCGGGGCCTTTCTCTGCGGCCTCGGCAGCGGCGCCCACCAGATCATGGTGCTGATGATCCCCACCTACTGCTATCTGCTCCTCTCCGCCGACCGGCGTCTGCTCTTCAGGGTGAAGGAATTTCTGATCGCCCTCGCTTTCGGCATCCTCGGCTTTTCCATCCACCTGCACCTGATCGTGCGCGCCCTGCAAAAGCCGCTGCTCAACTGGGGCGACTCCAAGAACCTGACCCAGTTTCTCTGGAACCTGCTGAGAAAGGGGTACCCGGTGGAAAAGCCGGCGCGCGACTTCCACCTGCTCTGGGCCCAGGTGAACGCCTTCAACGTTCCCTACGAGTTCACCCTGGTCGGCCTGTTGCTGCTGATCGTCGGGCTCGCCGCCTTCGTGCTGAAAAAGAGGGACGTGGTCTTCTCCTACCTGATCGGCGTGCTCTTTTTCCTGCTGGTGGTGGCCGGATACTTCAACACCCCCTTCGACCTGATCTTTCTGACCGAGGAGTTCTTCACCCCCCTGTACCTTTTAAGCGCTGTGTTCATCGGCTTGGGGCTCTTCGCCGTGCTGAAGGAGCTGGCCGCCCGACTGCCCGCCTCCTTCGCCGCCCTTAGCCCCCCGGGGCTTGCCCTGTTGGCGCTGCTCTTCGTGCTGCCGGTCGCGGTCTGCGCCCTGCACTACCGGGAGAACGATCAGCACGAGAACTACATCGCCTACGATTACGCGGAAAATACCTTAAGGAGCCTGCCGCAGGGGGCGGTCATGTACACCTGGGGCGACTCCGGCGCCTTCCCGCTATGGTACCTGCAAGGGGTGGAGCGCATGCGCGAGGACCTGGACCTGCCGCACACGCCGCACCTGGTGTTCGACTGGTACCTGGACGGCTTTCCGCAGATGTTCGCCAACAGCCGTTTGCGCTCCCTCTCGGCCGACCAGCTTTCCCCGGAAAACGCGCTGCTGGTCTCCGTGTCGGAGCAGTTCCCGCGCCGCCCGGTGTACATCGACTTCTCGACCAGGTACTCGGTGCAGTTCCGCGGTTTCCAGGCGCAGCAGCGCGGCATCTGCTACCGGCTGGAGCCGGCCGGCCGGCCGCTATCGCCGCCCGATCCCGACATCTGGCCGCTCTACACGCTGAGGGGCATCTCCGAGACCGGCGGCATGTTCTTCAGGGATCTCGACACCGGCAAGGCGATCCTGATCTACGCCTCCGCCCTGGCCGAGCGGGGGGAGACCTTGCTGAAGCTGGGGATGGGCGAGGCCGGGGCGGAGAGCGTGCGGCTGGCGGCGCGCATCTCGCCGGAGCTCGGCCCGCAACTCTCCCAGATGTTGAGCGGCTACCGGGCGCAGCGCTGAGCGCATTTACGCAGCGCGACGAGGCCGGTCGCGGAGTGCGGACCGCCGGGCGCCCCGCTGAGGGGTCGGCGTAACCTAAGGTAAACCTTGACAACGCCGCGATTACAAAATACCATTCAGCAGTTATCGGAACAGCCTTCGAGGTTTCCATGTATGTAAGCAGACTTGGCGAACTGCTGGTCGGGAACAGCCTGATCACCAAAGAGCAGCTGACGCAGGCGCTTGCCGAGCAAAAAACCTCGGACGGACAGCTGCGCCTTGGGTCCATCCTGATCCGCGACGCCCTGATCAGCGAGTCCGAACTCACCTCCTTTCTTTCCAAGCAGTACGGCGTGCCGACCATCAACCTTGCCGACTACGACGTCGAGCCCTCGGTGGTCAAGATCATCCCCATGGAACTCGCCCACAAATATCAGGTGGTGCCGGTGAACCGCGCCGGCTCCACGCTGATCATCGCCATGAGCGACCCCTCCAACATCTTCGCCATCGACGACATCAAGTTCATGACCGGCTACAACGTGGAGGTGGTGGTGGTGGCCGAAAGCGCCATCAAGGCCGCCATCGACAAGCTCTACGACCAATCCGCTTCGCTTGCCGACGTGATGAACGGCCTGGAAATGGAGGATTTCGAGGTCATTGGCGAAGAGGACGAGGTGGACGTCGGCTCCCTGGAGCGGGCCACCGAGGATGCGCCGGTCGTGAAGCTGGTGAACCTGATCCTCACCGACGCCATCAAGAAGAAGGCGAGCGACATCCATGTGGAGCCCTACGAGCGCTTCTTCCGGGTGCGCTACCGGATCGACGGCGTGCTCTACGAAGTGATGAAGCCCCCCATGAAGCTGAAAAACGCCATCACCTCGCGCATCAAGATCATGAGTGAGCTGGACATCGCGGAAAGGCGTCTCCCCCAGGACGGCCGCATCAAGATCAAGCTCGGGGGGGGGAAGGACATGGACTTTCGCGTCTCGGTGCTCCCCACCCTGTTCGGCGAGAAGATCGTCATGCGGCTTTTGGACAAGTCCAACCTGCAGCTCGACATGACCAAGCTCGGTTACGAGCCGGAGGCGCTGGCGCATTTCCAGAAAGAGATCCACAAGCCCTTCGGCATGGTGCTGGTCACCGGCCCCACCGGTTCCGGCAAGACCGTTTCGCTCTATTCGGCGCTCTCGGAGCTGAACAAGGTGACCGAGAACATCTGCACCGCCGAGGACCCGGTGGAGTTCAACTTCGCCGGCATCAACCAGGTGCAGATGCACGAGGACATCGGGCTCAACTTCGCCGCCGCGCTGCGCGCCTTCCTGCGCCAGGACCCCGACATCATCAT
>CAIYDQ010000290.1 GCA_903925075.1 uncultured Geobacter sp. | reverse complement strand
AGTTGGGTTTTTTCAAGCGATGATTTTGCTATTTCACGGTAGTATCCGTCTGATTGGACAAGCTTTCCGTTGTGGAACAAACGGACCTCGCCGATTCCGCCCCCGCTGCTTTTTACGCTGTAGCAGACGCCGGCCTTGCTCTGGCCGGCATCGCTCTTATAGGTGAGCTCGACAACGGGTGGAGGACTCTTGATGGCGTCGCTCATGCTGACCGTCGCCAGCCCGCTGATGTCTTCTCCCCGGAGCTTGACCGCCACAACATCCGGTCGGTAGAAGACATCATAGAACTTATCCACGCCGTATGTTTGGTTTCCGGCGACCACGCTCAGGTACTGCGCCCCCTTCTCCGAGGAGTTGTAATATCCTTCTTTGGTGATCACCAGCCATTCCCCGTCCGAGAAACCGACGAACATGGCCATTTCTTCACCGGTTTGCGCGTCGTACATCCTTACGGCGGAATCGCTCAGGTTGAGCAGCACCCGTTTACCGTCCGGGTGATACGTCCCGGAAAGGGCATTTCCCGTATAAACGAGTTGCTGGCCCTTCCAGGCAGCGGAGAGGTCAGTCAGCACTTTTCCCGTTTTCACATCCAAGATTTTAAGCGGTTGAGCAAGTACCAGGACCTGCGTTCCGTCCGGAGAGAGGGTCAGGCCGTTCACGCCGGACACGCCCTGCTCGGCCACCCGATAGCCCGTAAACTCCCTCAGCAGCTTGCCGTTTGCCGCATCCCACATGCGAACCGTGTCATCGAACCCGGAACATGTCAGAACAGACCTGCCGTCAGGGGAGAAGGTGATGGCAGTCGCATCCCCGAGTCCGATGAAGCCCGATTTGTGCCCCCGAATGGTCCAGATTTTCTTTGACGCCGCGATGTCCCAGAGATGGAAAATGCCGTTTCCGTCCCCGCTAAGGAGGCTTTTGCCGTCAGGGGAAAAATCGGCGGCTACACACCATTGATTGACGGGGAATTTCCGAATGGCTTTCCAATTCTCAGTCTCGAACACGTAGATCTGCTTGTAACTCGAAGCAAGAAAGTACCGGCCGTCACGCGAAAACTTGATATCGCAGACATACATCCCCGGTCCCTTGAAACCGTCAAATTTTTTGATGATGGTCCCTGTAGACAGATCCCATACGTTCAGTCCATACTGCTCCTTCTCCAACGCCTTGTTGACACTTCCCGTATTTAGAAACGGCCTCGTCTCGCCTCCTGTCACGGCATATCTGCCGTTCGGCGAGATCGCCACCGCCTTGGCCAGTTTCAGCGTGTTCGTCTTCTTGAAGACCTGGCGCCCTTCGACGAGGTCCCACATTCGGACCACACCGAAGTCGCTGGCCGTCATGGTGCCGCCGTTGTCTATCGTGAGGAGATAGCGGCCATCCGGCGAGACGGTAAGGGCGGACACGGCGCTCGCCTCAGTCTGGATATCCATTTTCAGGTCCCCGTTGTTCAGGTAGACCTGGGGCACGGCGTAGGGGTCGAGGCGCCCGCAGGAGATAAGCAGCAGCGACAATAAAACGAATGCGGATGATTTTTTCATAGGTTTATTCCCTTGTAGTTTTGGGAGTCTAATACTATAATAATGACCAAGTTTATGCAACTACACGATCAGGGAGGAGATATGAAGCGTTTTTTTACGGCATT
>CAIYDQ010000289.1 GCA_903925075.1 uncultured Geobacter sp. | reverse complement strand
GGGCTACATCGCCGACGAGATGAAGATCGGGCTGCACGAGCTTGGTCCCATCGCCATGAAGGCCACCAAGACCACCCGCATCAACTCCACCTGCACCGTCTTCGCCGGCGCCGAGCTGCGCGACCGGCTGGCTCTGGGCGAGAGCCAGGCCGACATCCTGGCCGGGTTGCACCGGGCCATCATGCTGCGCGCCATGTCGATCCTGTCGCGCTCGGGAGGGGTGCAGGAAGAGTTCACCTTCACCGGCGGGGTCGCCAAGAACGAGTCGGCGGTGAACGAGCTCCGGAAGCTGATCAGGGAAAATTACGGCGAGCGCACCATCAACATCAGCGACGAATCCATCTACACCGGCGCCCTGGGCGGCTCTGAGTTCGCCCGCCGCGCCCTGATGGACTAAAGGAGAAAGGGCATGACCACAACAATCGGCATCGACGTCGGCAGCGGCGTCATCAAGACCGCCCTGTTCCGGGTAGAGGGGGGCGAGACCACCTGGCTCTCCCGCTGGGACGCCCGCATCCGGCAGCGCGATCCTTATAAACTCGTGGACGACTCGGTCGAGGACGTCCTTAGGCAGGCGGGGCTCGCGCGCGGCGACATCGACTACATCGCCACCACCGGCGAGGGGGAGAGCGTGAAGAGCGCCACCGGCCACTTCTACTCCATGACCACCCACGCGCGCGGCGCCCTCTACCTGAATCCGGAGGCGCGGGCCGTGCTGGACATCGGCGCGCTCAACGGCCGGGCGATCAGCATCGACGGCCGCGGCAAGGTGCTGAACTACCGGATGACCAGCCAGTGCGCCTCGGGAAGCGGCCAGTTCCTGGAAAATATCGCCCGCTACCTGGGGATCGCCCAGGACGAGATCGGGGAGCTCTCCATGAAATCGACCAAGCCCGAGCCGGTGTCGAGCATCTGCGCGGTGCTGGCGGAGACCGACGTCATCAACATGGTGTCGCGCTCCATCCCTCCCAGCGACATCCTGCGAGGCATCCACGAATCGATGGCGGGGCGGCTGATCAAGCTCTTGAAGTCCATCGACGTCATGCGGGGAACGGTGATGATGACCGGCGGGCTGGCGCTGGACATCGGCCTGGTGCAGGCGATCCAGGACGGCATGGACAAGCAGCAGATGGGGACCCGGGTGGCGACCTCGGCCGACTCGCTGTACGCCGGCGCTATCGGCGCGGCGCTTTGGGGCGCCTTCAGATTCGAGAAACTGAGGGCCTCGGGGCAACTGGCGGCCTGACTTCTTAAAAGGAGAAGAGTACCATGGCACATTTTAGACTTCGCTCGCTGCATCCGGCAGACCTGGACCGGGTGGCCGACATCGAAAGCAAGATAGCGGGTTCGCCCAGGAGACCGTTTTTTGAGAAGCGTCTGGCGCTGGCCACGGCACAACCGGAGAGTTTCATCACCTGCGGCGCCGAGGCGGAGGGGGGGGGACTTTTGGGATTCGCCTTCGCCCGCAGCCAGCTGGGCGATTACGGCATAACGGAGAACCTGGCGGTGCTCGACAACCTCAACGTCGATCCGGCGGCGCAGGGCCAGGGCGTCGGCACGGCGGTGCTCTCCGGCATCGAACACCGGATGAAAGCCAAGCAGCTGGGCCTCCTGAAGACCCAGACCGTCTGGACCAACCGCGCCATGACCGGATTTCTCTCGGCCGCCGGCTTCAGGCTGGCAGCCAGCCAGATCCTGGAGCGGGACACCTCGCCGCTCCCCGAGGAGGTGGCGGAGGTGAGCGCTGCGAAGCTGGACGGCGGCTGGCTGGTGCAAAGCGACCGGGGCGGCAACGATTACGACCGGCTGAACCGCGACCGGGTGCTGGTCAGGTCGTTCAAACCGGAGGATCTGGCCGCCATAGTCCGCATCGACGGCAAGCTCACCGGGCGGGACCGCTCCGCCTATTACGCGGCCAAATCCCGCGAGGTGCTGCACGAATCGGGAGTGCGGGTGTCGGTGGTTTCGGAAGACGAAGGGATCGTCACCGGCTTCGTCATGGCGAGGGTCGACTTCGGCGAGTTCGGCAAGCTCGACGCGCAGGCGGTGATCGACACCCTGGGCGTCCATCCGGCCTATGCCGGCTCCGGTATCGGCCACGCCCTGCTTTCCCAGTTGCTGCTGAACCTGGCCACGCTCAAGGTGGAATCGGTGCGGACGCAGGTCTCCTGGGAGAATTTCGGGCTGCACCGCTTTCTGCACCGCTGCGGGTTCTCCCCCTCGCAGCGGCTGATTCTGCTCAAGTCGCTGAGCTAGCGGCTGAGCTGGCGGCTGAGCTGGCGGTTGAGCGCGTCAGCCCTTCGGCCGGCGGAGTCGCGAACGAAGAGGGCGTCGCGGTGCCTCCCCCTTCGTGTTCGGTAAGCAGTTCCATGGTCACCAGGTTGTCGCACAGGAAGGAGGTCGCTTCCCGGGCGGGGAGCGGCCGGCTGTAAAAGAACCCCTGCACGACCTCGCAGTGCTGATATTTCAGGAAGTCGAGCTGGGCGCCGGTCTCCACCCCCTCGGCGATCACCTCCATCCCCAGGGTATGGGCCAGGGCGATGGTGGCCGCGGCGATGGCGGCGTCGTTGGCGTGGGTCTGGATGTTGTTGACGAAGGACTTGTCGATCTTCAGGCGGTCCACCGGGAACAGCTTCAGGTAGCTGAGCGACGAATAGCCGGTGCCGAAATCGTCGATGGCCAGGGTGACGCCCATCGCCTTGAACTTCAACAGGTGCTGGATGGTGTCCTCCGGGCGGTGCATGGCGACGCTCTCGGTGATCTCCAGCTCCAAGAGGCCCGGCGGGATGCCGGTCTCCTGGAGGATGCGCGCCACCATCTGGGGGAGATCGACCTGTTGAAATTGCCGCGCCGAAAGGTTCACCGCCATCCTGACCGACGGCACGCCCTTGGCCAGCCAAACCGCCAACTGCCGGCAGGCTATGGTCAGCACCATGCCGCCCAGCGCCAGGATCAGGCCGGTGTCTTCGGCGACCGCGATGAAATCGTCGGGCGACAAGAGGCCCCGGGTCGGGTGCTGCCAGCGCACCAGTGCCTCCACGCCGATCACCCTCCCCGCGGCCAGATCGATCTGAGGCTGGTAATGGACCACGAACTCCTCCCGCTCCACCGCCAGCCGCAGGTCGTTCTCCAAGAGGAGTCGTTCGCGCGCCTTGGCGTTCATCTCCTTTTTGAAGAACTGGTAGTTGTTGCGCCCCTGCGCCTTGGCGTGGTACATGGCGGCGTCGGCGTTGCGCATCAGCGCCTCCACCGTCTCGCCGTCGTGCGGGAAGACGCTGATGCCGATGCTGGGGGTGATGCGCAACTCGTGGCCGTCCAGCAGGAACAGGCGGGAAAGGGCCTTTTGCACCTTGTTGACGATATGCGCCGCGGCTATGCCGGATTGGATCTGCGGCAGCACGATCACGAATTCGTCTCCCCCAAGGCGGGCGACCACGTCGGAGGCGCGCACCGAGCCGGCCAGGCGCCCGGCCACCTCGAAGAGCAGCAGATCGCCGATGTGGTGCCCGAGCGAGTCGTTGATGTTTTTGAAGCGGTCCAGGTCGAGGAAGATCACGGCGAGATGGTGCTCGGAGCGCCTGGCCTGCTCCAGCGCCTGCGAGAGCCTCTCGGTCAGGCTGAAGCGGTTGGGAAGGTTGGTGAGGGCGTCGTGGTGCGCCATATGCGCTATCTTCTGCTCGGCCTGCTTGCGCTCGGAGATGTCGGCGAAGCCGGCGATGTAGTTGGCCAGCGCTCCCTGCCCGTCGTGGACGGCGGTGATGGTGAGCCACTTCGGGTAGAGGCTGCCGTCCTTGCGCTTTTCCCAGATTTCTCCCTGCCAGTAGCGCTCCTTGGCGAGCGCCTCCCACATCGACCGGTAGAACTCCTGCGACTCCCTGCCGGATTGGAGCATTTTCGGGTCCCGGCCGAGCGCCTCCTCCTGACTGTAGCCGGTAAGCAGGGTGAAGGACCTGTTGGTGGCGATGATCTTGTTCTGCGGGTCGGTGATCAGCAGGGCGTCGCCGCTTTGCTCGAAAACGCAGGCCATGAGCCGCAGTTTGTCCTCGGACTGCTTGCGCCGGGTGATGTCGGTGAAGATGACGGCGAAGGTGTCCTTGGCCGGGCTGAAGGCCCAGACGTCGAAATGCTTGCCGAGTTCGCTGGAGTAGTTCTGGAAGGAGATCGGCGTTCCCGTGGTCGCCACCGTGCCGTACTGCTCGATCCAGTGGCTTTCCGTCCCCGGTAGCGCTTCCTTGACGGTTTTGCCGATCAGCCTGCCGGCCTCTACGCCGGTAATCCGCTCGAAGGCGGGGTTGATCTCCAGGAACCGGTAATCCGCGGGGTTGCCGTCGTCGTCGTAAATCATCTCGTGCAGCGCGAAGCCGGTAGTCATGTTTTCGAAGAGGAGCCGGTACTTGCGCTCGCTCTCCTCCAGTTGCGCCAAGGCGCTCCGTTGCCGCTTCCAGACCCGCAGCGACTGGCCCGAGGCGAGCAGGGTCATCAGCAGGAAAAAGGCGACCAGCCCCGCCACCTTGTAGGCTTCGCTTTGCCACTCCGCCAGGTAATCCTCGGCGGCAAGCCCCACGATGATGTACGCCGGATACCTGGCGATGAGGCGGTAGGAAATGGTGCGGTAAATGCTGTCCAGCCCGGTCGGCGAGCGGTAGCACCCCGCCTCCGGCTGCGACTTGATGGCGGCCAGATACTGAGGCGACGCCGTTTTGTTGCCGATCGACTGCGGGTTCGGGAAGCGCACCACCAGGCTCAGGTCCGTTTCCCTCATGCTGACCAGCCCGTGCGCACCCAGGTTAAGCGCGCCGAACATCTTGTGAAACCGGTCCAAGGTCACCACGGCGTAGACGACGCCGGCGAAAGCCCCGTCGGGGCCTCGCAGACGCCGCCCGACCGCCACCACCCGCTTGCCGCTGATGCGTCCCACCAGCGGCTTGGAGAACACCAGCCCCGCGTCGGGCCGGTCGCGCAGGAGCTTGAAAAAGTCGCGGTCGGCGACGCTCACCAACGCTCCGGGCTTCACCCCCACGCCATACAGGATGGTGCCGCGGCTGTCGGCGATGCGCAGCGCCTCCAGGCTCGGCAGCAGGGCGTGCTGCTGGTCGATGTAGGCGTTGATGCCGTCGTTGTCGATGTCGCCGGCGGTCAGTTGCCGTTGCGCCTCGAAGCTTATGGCCAAAAGGGCCTGATCGATGCCGTTGATGATGCCGGAGATGTTCTGCTCCAGCACCTGCGAGAGATTTTGGGCGACGATGGCCGCCTGCTTTTCGTACTGATTCCGGCTCTCGGCCAGCAGCACCCAGGCCAGTACGATCACGAACAGATTCAAAAGCCCCACGGCTGCTGCCAGCTTGGCGAAATAGCGGCCGCTGAACCAGGTGTGTTCCGAACTCTTGGGAGGGGAGGTCATGGGCCGAACGTCTCCTGAAGCAGCCTTATGGAAAGGATAGAGGGGAATCGATAGGGCAAGGGCGGTTCATACTACTGCATAACTGGCCGGAGTGTCGACATCTTTTTCCGGCAAACATCGCCAACCCCCGCTCCCTCCTCGCTTGGTTAATCGTCACGCCCCGACATTGGCTGCTTGACCTGGAGCGAACTGCTGTGGTAAGTGCATTGACTGACCCTACTGCCAGCGGGATTTACCCATCATACATGGCGAAAAAAACAGCGGAGCAACCACTGCTATGCGCCCGGGGGCGCCGCCACAACCTCAACAAGGGAGCTGAACGCCATGCGTACTCTTAGTGAACGGCTGAAAAGCGGTGACGTCATCGTCGGCGACGGTGCCTGGGGCACCATGATCATGCAGCGCGGCTTGCGGCACGGAGAGGCGCCGGAGGCCGTCAATCTGAGCAACCCCGGGATTCTGGAGGAGATCGCCGCTCTCTATCTCGAAGCCGGGGCCGAAATCATCACCACCAACACCTTCGGCGCTTCCAGTTTGAGGCTGCAACCATTCTCGCTTGACGGCCAAGCCGAGGAAATCAACCGCAAAGGCGTTGAGATCATCCGCAAGGCCGTTGGGGAAAGGGCCTACGTCTCCGCTTCGGTGGGGCCGACGGGCAAGTTGATCGCCCCCTACGGCAAGGCCCAACCCGACGAGGTTTACGCCAGCTTTCAGGGCCAGATGAGCGCCTTGCTGTCGGCCGAGCCGGACCTGATCTGCGTGGAAACCATGACCGACCTGCAGGAGGCGGTGCTGGCGGTCAAAGCCGCCCGCGCCCTCTCGGCCACCATTCCCGTGATGGCCACCATGACCTTCGACGAGAAGCCGCGCGGCTTTTTCACCATCATGGGGGTGTCGGTCGAAAAAGCGGCCAAAGCGCTGGAGGCCGCCGGCGCCAGCGTGGTCGGCTCCAACTGCGGCAACGGCATCGAGAAGATGATCAAGATCGCCGCCGCCTTCAAGCAGCACACCTCGCTGCCGATCGCCATCCAGGCCAATGCCGGCCTCCCCCTGATGCGCGACGGACAGACCGTTTATCCCGAGACTCCCGCCTTCATGGCGGAAAAGATCGTGGAGCTTCTGGAGATCGGGGTGCAGGTGATCGGCGGCTGCTGCGGCACCACGCCCGAACACATTCGCGCCCTGCGCAAAGCCGTCGATGACCATCGCCGCTAAGAGCAGGCCATAAAGGAGAAGGAACCATGAAGATTTGCATCTATGGAGCGGGCGCGGTAGGGGGATTCCTCGGCGCCAAGCTGGCGCGGGCAGGGCATGCGGTAAGCGCCGTGGCCAAGGGCGCAACCCTGGAGGCCCTGCAACGCCACGGGCTGAGATTGGAAAGCGGCGGCGAACTTTACGCCGAAAAGGTGCAGGCCAGCGACGATCCCGCGCAACTGGGCGTGCAGGACCTGGTGATCGTGGCCGTGAAAGCCACCGCCCTTCCCGAGATCGCCCGGCGCATCGCCCCGCTGCTCGGGCCGGACACCATGGTGATGACGGCGATGAACGGGATATCCTGGTGGTTCTTCAACGGCTTTGGCGGCGAGCTGGCGGGAACGCGTCTGCTCAGCGCCGACCCGGACGGCGCCGTTGCCGAGGCCATCCCGGCACGGCACGTCATCGGCTGCGTCGTGCACGGCGCCTTCTCCGTCAAGGAGCCCGGTTTCGCCAGCCACCGTTTCGGCAAGCGGCTGATCATCGGCGAGCCCGACGGCAGCCACTCCCAGCGTCTGGGGGCGCTGGCCGAACTGCTGGGCCAAGCCGACCTGGACATCGAGGTCTCCAAGAGCATCCAGGCCGACATCTGGTTCAAGCTTTGGGGCAACATGACCATGAACCCCATTTCGGCCATCACCGGCGCCACCTGCGACCGCATACTCGACGATCCGCTGGTGAATCGGTTTTGCCTGGAGGTCATGGCGGAGGCGTCGCGCATCGGCGCCAAGATCGGCTGCCCCATCAACCAAAGCGGCGAGGCCCGTATCGCCGTGACCCGCGAGTTGGGCGCCTTCAAGACCTCCATGCTGCAGGACGTCGAGGCGGGTAGGGGGGTCGAGTTGGACGCGCTGGTGAGCAGCGTGCGCGAAATCGGCCAAAAAGTGGGCGAGCCCACCCCCAACATCGACGCCCTGCTGGGCATTGCCCGGCTGCACGCCCGCGTGCGCGGACTGTACCCCGAATAGTGGTCAAAAGCCCCCTCCCTGCAAACTGTCCCCCCTCCCCTTGCGGGAGGGGGAGCACTCGGGAAAAGCTTACCATAACGGCAGTCTCCCCTCGCCATTCGCCTTTCGCCTTACGCCCTTCG
>CAIYDQ010000288.1 GCA_903925075.1 uncultured Geobacter sp. | reverse complement strand
CGTGCTTCGCCGTCTCCCGTTCGTTAGTTGCGCCAACGCCAGCAGTTCTTCCGCGGTCCTTGCCTCGTAGATCGCGCATCCCAGCCTTTCCGGGAGCGCCAGGTCGACGCCGTAACGGTCGCCGACGAACAGGGTTTCCGCCGGCTTTTTGCCGATCGACTCCAGGATGCCGCGCAGGGCCGCTTCGTCCGGCTTGGGCCGCCAATAGTCCTCGATGGTGAAAACCCTGCGGAACATGCCGTCGACCCCGATCTGGGCCATGATCCGGCCGGAGAGCTCCAGGTTGTTGTTGGTGTAGAGGTGGAGCTCGAAGCTCTCCGAGAGTTTGCGCAGCAGTTCCGTGACCCGGGGATCGACCTTCAGCACCCCCTCCGGATGCACGTCCCGGCTGAGCCTCTCGTGCAGCTGCTTCAGGTTGCCGCCCAGTGCCAGCACGGCGCGGCTCAGGGTCCGGCCGGTTCCGCTCAGGCAGTCGCGCGCCTCCTGCAGCCTCGTTTCCGCCTCCGCTTCGGAGATCCCGGTCAGCTCGGCGATGTAGCGGTTGGCGCTGCGGCTTACCTCTTCGCCCAGCCGGTCGTCCTGGTAAAGCGTGCCGTCCAGGTCGAAGACCAGCGCTTTCAACCCCTCCCGTGGCAGGCGCGCGACAGTCACGGCATCCCCCATTTCCTCATGCACAAAAGCTGAGGGTTTTCAACTCCTTTCGCCTGGATCAGCACCTTGAAGGTGTCGCCCATCCCCCCCTCGGGGAGCATCAGTTTCTTCAGCGCCAGCCGGTGCTTCAGCCGCTCCTGCTCGCTGGTGGCCAGGGCCTCCAGCCGCATCAGCTCGTCAACCAGCCCCACCCCCAGAAGGAATCGATACTGTTCGCCGAACCAGACCGTCGACAGCCCCGCGTCCTTGCCCGCCTCCATTAGTTGGCTGAAGTTGATGTGGGTGGTGATGTCCTGCTCGCCTACCAACAGGTAAGGATTGTCGCTGGTCGAGTGCCGGTGGTAGCAAAGCAGCGTCCCCCCCTTTCTGTGGGTGGCGTAGAGTTCCTCGGAGAGATAACCGTAATCGATGGTGAGGACGAAGCCGCGCGTAAGCGCGCGGGAGGCGCAGGCGAGCCAGCCGGGAGCGGCCAGGTTGATCTCTCCCCTTTGGCCGGGCAAAAGCCTCACCTGGTAGCGGTCGAGATGCGCCGCCAGCTCCGCGGTGGAGGGGGGCGCCAGCAGCTCGCGGAAGCCGTCGTCGTCCGCGCCCACGTAGAGCTCCTTCAACCCCTCCTCGGTCATTTCCACGATGTGCACCGGCATGGCGTCGAACAGCTCGTTGGAGACGATGCAGCCGGTGAAGCTCAGGCCGCCGGCGGCGAACTCCTCGGGGGAACTCCAGGCCAGCCGCAGTGCGTGCCGCGCGAGGCGCCGGGTCTGGGCGTCCTTGAGGCTCGGCTCCTTTTCGATCAGGCGGTAGACCAGCGCCTCGTAGAGTTGCCGGTTCGATTCGCCGAGGGCGTCCAGGATGTCAAGGGCGAGTTGACCGCCGCCGGCCCCGGCCTCGGCGATGGTCAACGGGGCGGGGGAGCCGAGCAGCTCCCAGAAACGGCCGATCTCCTTGGCGATCAGGCGGCCGAAGGCGCTGTGGACGTTCATGCTGGTGTAGAAATCCCCCTCCGCTCCCACCTTGCGGCCGGCCGAGGTGTAGTATCCCAGGCCCGGTTCGTAGAGCGCCGCCTCCATGAAAGAGGCGAAGGTGATTTTACCCCGGGAGCGGATCCGGTCGAGGATCAGTTCCGCCAGTTTGTTGTGTGCCGCGCCGTCCGCCATTCGAGGCCTCCTGGAAGTGTCTTTATATATACGGTATGACGGGGCTTGTCAATGAGGCAGGGGGTGCGGCATCGCTGACGCATGATAGCGCTAGCCAAGGTCCGCACGCTCCAGCCTATGGGTTGTTGCGCTCTAGGTTGATGACAGTTTCGCCAACACCCGAGACTTAACGCTTCATGAAGCCCTTTGCCACCTATCCCGCGGCAT